>JAYUGV010000301.1:0-8434 GCA_043767565.1 Anaerolineales bacterium | reverse complement strand
CTTGCGTTGTAGCGAGTGCGCAGGAATTGAGGGGAGGATGAATCAGAAAACGCCGAAAGCCAGGAGAGGCCATCGTCTGATCAGGAATGGAACGAGAGGGCGGTCAGCTCGTGTCCAGCTCAAGCCCCCTACACATACACGAAAAGAGTGAGTCCCAAGAATCGAACAAGAGATATTCCAGCAAGGCTTCGACATGTTGAAAAAACTTGCGCCGTTTTCGCAAGGTCTTGCGCAGGAGTTGATATTTTTCATCGACCAAGCCCATGACCGTGTGAAACAGAAACGCCAGCAAGTTCAAACTGAGTAACAGGGAAGATAGGAATTGGGTTCCGTGTCCGAAATTATGTTCGAGGTGATAGCCTTGGGTCTTCAGAATATTGTTATTTTCGTTTTCAATTTTCCAACGCGCGCGTCCGTCGCGTGCAATGGCTTCGACAGTGGTTTCCAATACTTCAAAGTCTGTGACGAAGGCGTTTTTGTAAATGACCTCGCCGGTCTCTTCATGAGTGACGGTCAGTTCAACCCAATTGACCAGCATGGCATCCTGGTCGCCTCGCAAGGGTAAATGATTGGTGTAGCGATAGGTGTAGATTTCTCCGTATGTGCCGTTCCAGCACCGCTTTTGATCTCTGCCCAATACGCCCTGTCCATCCAAAAATGCCACACTTTCGTATAAATGCGGGTGCGAATCCTCTTTGCAGACCAGAATAAAGTGCATCTTGGCGTCTGTGACTGCCTGACAGAAGGGTTGACGGCTGTATAGGTCATCTCCCAAAATCGTGACGTTCCGTTTGGCGTAGTATTCGCCGTGCGTCCGCAGCCAGCGCTTGCCCGCTTCAATTTCACAATCCTGTTTCGCATGTCCGTCTTGCGGCATGATAAACTCTGGCTCCAATGAAATCACATGCTCATTGTCCGCTTGCACAATCACTGGGGTAATGACGCTGTGATAGTAATTGGTCTGCCCATTCGACTGCAATTCGGGCAATGGATCTTCTGTGAAGAAAAATACTCGGTCCTGTCCATGACTACCAACAAACTCCTGGCATGCGACTGAAATGTTTCCAGTACTCCAGCCGCTTCCAATCTTTCAAACACCAGCCGATACAGGCCTTCCAGATACTCTGGCGACACCGGACCCAACAACGAGCGGATATGGCTGTCACTTGGAATATTCCTCATCCTATACAAATTTTCGGCATTGCTCCGCCCTTTCAGCCGTTTCAGCTCTTCCTGATATTCCAAAAATGATGCACATTGGGTGAAAAATACCGAAAAGGCTCCCAAGCCTGCGTCCGCAATTTCATACCGGCTGTTGTTGCCTGTTCGTACATCAGGAAATTCCTCAAACAATCGTTTGAGATCCTTGATTAACTGATCAATCGCTAAAGTTTCCAACATGTTCCCTTACCTTACCCTATTTCCCATCTTTTTGTCTAACCTTTTTCTCATATAGAGAATTGCTGCGGGCAGTAAAGTTGGTCGCTAAATGCACAACATACCGATTGATCTCTGCTGTTTGCAGGTCGCGCACCTTGACACCTGCATCCACCACAACAATTTCATCGGCTGCAAGCGTTTTATGAACCTTTTTGAGTACGATGTGCCATAACCGCTTTTCACTTGGGTCGGTCGGATGCACTCGCTCAAACGCTTTGGGCAAGGCGATCCGCTGACCATTGATTTCGCCAACTTCGCCAACCATACCAAAGATAACCGCTGGCAACGCACGTTGCGTAGCTGGATGGTAATGTTGATTTGGACAGTTTTTCAAGCTCGGACGCTAAAAGGCGGTTACATCTGCCGTCACTGGTTTATAGCCTTCGTATTCATGGCGTTGCCATTCAGGCAAACACGCCACTTGTTTTCGCCATTGTTCGAGCAACAGCTCGGTCTGCCAGACACCTTTAGACACGGCCGTCCACGCTCGGCCGACTTCAGCATCTTCCAAGCCAATCGCTTTCAGCGCCGGAAATAATGCCCCGCGACTGTTTAGCAACTGCCCGCTCAATAATGCCCAGAATATATACACCATGGCAAAATTCGTTCCGATGGGTAAATCTACAAGTAGTTCGTCTAAAACGCTTATGGTATGATTCATTTTGATAATGGTGTTGTGGAATTTGTTCGCAAAACAAGATTACCACGCTTTGCACCATTATCACTTTTTTTATGCATGCCAGTTAGCGGAAACTAAAGATCTAAAGATTTACTAAAAAGGATTTTTCCGCTCGCAGGCGGTCTGTGACCGCTGTGTTTTGCAGGTTATTTCGCAAGGTCACAGACCCTGCGAAATAACCTGCGTAAGGTGAGGATTTACTAAAAAGGATTTTGGCTAACACAGAGTACAATTCGTCCATGCCCAAACTTTTCCTCCTCACCTCTGAACCAGACGAATACCGTAAACGCATCGAGCAAGCCAATTTGCCAGCGCTGGAATTTACCGACGAACCTGCTGAAGGCGACATCGTCCTTGGTGAGCCGCGCTTGATTCGGGATGAGTTGCCGCATCTTTCTCAGGTGAAGTGGATTCAGTCCATGTATGCGGGAGTCGAAACTTTGACGGGGTCCGGTCAACGCCACGACTACATCCTGACCAATGCTCGCGGCGTCTTCGGCGAGTTGATGTCTGAATACGTCTTCGGATATTTGCTGGCACATGAAAAGAAGATCTTCACGCGTCATCAAGCACAGCTTAACAAGAATTACGACCGCTTTGAATCCGGCATGTTACGCGGCAAGACCCTCGGGCTATTGGGTGTTGGCTCCATCGGCGCACATTTGGCAGGGATGGCGAAAGTATTTGGAATGAACGTTTGGGGATACACACGGGGGTCGGAAACAAGTACACACGTAGACAAGTATTTTCATCCCACCATCCCTCTGGACTCGGACAGCTTGCTGTCCGATATACGGGAGCAAGCTCCCGCACTCCAGAATTTTGCTCAAGGATTGGATTATCTAGTCGTCGTCTTACCCCGCACCAAAGGTACAAATCAAATCATAAACGCAGATGTACTGAATGCCTTGCCATCACACGCAATCCTCATCAACGTTGGGCGCGGGAATGCAGTGGACGAACCCGCACTGGCAGAGGCATTGAATAACAACCAGATCGCAGGCGCAGTATTAGATGTCACTGCACAGGAACCGCTCCCGGCAGAGCATCCATTCTGGACGACGCCGAATCTATTGCTCACCTTTCACACCTCTGCAATCAGTTATCCTGAAGACATAACCAAATTATTCGTTGAAAATTATCATCTCTTTCTCGAAGGCAAGCCGCTCAAGTATCAGGTCGATTTTGAGAAAGGCTATTAAGCAGTAGTACACAAGTAGACAGGTAAACAGGTAGACATATATTTACTTGTGTACTTGTCTACTTACCTGGAGCCACCATGACAGTCACGCTAACTCATATCCACCAAGCCGCCGAACGCATCAAACCTTACGCCCATCGCACACCGGTGTTGACTTGCGAGAGTCTAGATCAACGAGTCAACGCGCAGGTGTATTTGAAATGCGAGAACTTTCAAAAGGTTGGCGCGTTCAAATTTCGCGGGGCTTGTAATGCGGTCTATGCGTTGAGCGACGCAGAAGCCGCGCGCGGAGTCTGCACCCATTCATCGGGCAATCACGCCCAAGCCTTGGCGCTCGCGGCACGAATGCGCGGCATCCCGGCGTATATTGTCATGCCGAACAACGCACCGTCCGTGAAGAAGAATGCCGTCGCTGGCTATGGCGGTCAGATCACGTATTGTGAGCCAACGCTCGAGGCAAGAGAAAGCACATTGGACAGGATCAGGCTGGATACGGGTGCGAGCGTAGTTCATCCGTATAACGACGAACGCGTCATTGCTGGACAGGGAACTGCTACCCTCGAGCTGCTTGATTCAATCCCTGACCTTGATCTCATCATCGCGCCTGTCGGCGGCGGCGGATTGTTGAGCGGCACAGCCATCGCGGCGCAGGGCATCAAGCCGAACATTCGCGTGATCGCGGGTGAACCCGAAATGGCAGATGATGCGTATCGTTCGATGAAAGAGGGCAAGATCGTGCCGTCGGCAAATCCCAAAACGATCGCGGATGGATTGCTAACCTCATTGGGTTCGATAACGTACCCGATCGTCCGCGAGCGCGTGGAACAGATCGTCACCGTCAGCGAACAGGGTATCATCGCCTCGATGAAGTTCATCTGGGAGCGCGCCAAGATCGTGATCGAGCCATCATCTGCGGTGGCGGTGGGCGTGTTGTGGGAAAAGAAGATCGATCTAAGTGGTTTGAAGGTTGGCGTGATCCTCAGCGGCGGCAATGTGGATCTGGAAAAGTTGCCGTGGTGATCAAAGGGAGCATGCAATGAGCAGACGTAAACGACATTCAGCAATTTCACATACAGAGCAGCAGATCGAATGGTTTAAACATCGCACCGGCTATCCAACTCCTGAAGAACGCGAGCAAATTATCCGCATTCGGCAGAAGCTTAGTTCAGAGGTCATTCTCCTTAGACTCGACAAGGTTTCACCCGAAGACCGTCGTTATCGTGAATTGGTCGACAAGTACGGCAAGGAGGAGATCCTGCGCGCAGAAAATAAGTTTAAGGAAGGGGCTGATATATCATCCCGCGTGTCCGATGATGCAAGAAGTTATCGAGAATATCGGTTGCGCTACTCCCGCTTTGGCGCAGGCTTGAATTTTTATTCCCCAAAAGAAGTAGAAGACCTGTACGATGACTATTTTGATCAGCTCACTAACATTTCAACGAAAGAAACTGCTGATGAAACTGATATAGCATTGGAAAAGGCTCTACTTATGGGCTGGCGCGATTGGGATGACATAACTCCCCCCGCAATCCCACCACGACCTTCCAATTATGGCGCACCGCAACCGGCAAGTTATCCTGTGCCGATCAACGAATTATTGGAGTGGGGTGATGATCTACACCGATCTCATCAATTCACAGATGATGCGGAATACCAGCACTGGAAAAAATTTATCCCCGCACTCACCCGTATGGCACTTGACCCTGGGCTGCTGAACGGCTGGCCCGCAGAGAAAGCCAGTTGGGCAGCATGGCATGCCATCCATGCCATGGGAACTTTACAAGCCTGGGAATTCGCACCCGCCCTGGCAGAGCTTGCAGACTTCGAAAACGACTGGCTTTCTGACCACCTGCCCCATATTTGGGCGGATATGGGCACGGAGGTCGAACCAACCCTCTGGATGATCCTTGAAGATCATTCTTCATCTACAAAACGGCGTGGTCTTGCGGCAGAAGGATTATTTATGCTGACGGAAGATCATGAGGCGGTCTATGACAAAGTTATCCGGGGCTTTGGAAAAATTTTAGAGAACCCGAACAAATTCGACACTTCACTGAACGGCTATCTCGTGATGTTCCTAAAGGATATGGAAATTCCAGACAAAACACTGGATAGCATCTATCAAGCCTTTGGTAAAGATCGGATAGACACTAAAATCATCACCCCCGAAGACCTTGAAACAGATGATTAAGCGAACACGGAGATAGACATGGATAACAAACCCCCGCTCGATGAACGACTGCCCTATCAAACCCGCCCGATGTATTTCCCCAATAGCGCCAGTGTGGAGGAGTTCATGATTCCAGATGAAGACCGGGAATTGGTGCTTGAGCAAATTTACCCATTCTCACCGATCCCAGAATTGACCGATGTGATGTACGACATCCACGCCGAGAAAACATTCATGGTGAAGGATTTCCGCGTGACGTGGGAACACGGCATGAATTTCCTGGTCAGCCCGTATTACCCCGAAAGCGGTGGCACGGTGATAGATTGGTGGGATGAGAATTGGAGTGACGAAGAACTCGAAGATGACACAGATGATGATTTGGATATGGGCGCAACCGACGATGATTTGCCGTTTTAGTTTAGACAGCACACCCTTCGAGTGCAATGAGCTGTCTGAGTCCAGAGGCGACGTATGAAATCAGTTGCGATCATCGGCGCGGGACCAGCGGGGTTAATGGCGGCTGAGGTGTTGAGTCAAAGCGGCGTACAGGTGGATATCTACGACTCGATGCTGTCGGTGGGACGTAAATTCTTAATGGCAGGCAAAAGCGGATTGAACTTAACTCATTCTGAACCGTTCGAACAATTCGCGGCGCGTTATGGCTCGCGCCAAAAATGGATCGAACCCATGCTCAAGGAATTCGGTGCAAATGAGTTATGCGCCTGGGCGCAGGAACTTGGCATTGAAACGTTCGTGGGAACATCCGGGCGGGTGTTTCCGATGAGCATGAAAGCAAGTCCATTATTGAGAGCGTGGTTGAAGCGATTGCAGAATAACGGCGTAACGATTCATACACGTCACAGGTGGGTTGGGTGGAACACAGATCAGACTTTACGATTCGAAACAGAACAAGGCGAAATCACCATCAAAGCGGACGCGGTCATTCTGGCAATGGGTGGCGGCAGTTGGCGCAGACTCGGCTCGGACGGCGCGTGGGTCAATTGGCTGGAGCAGGCTGGGGTGAAGACCGAGGCGTTGAAGTCATCCAATTGCGGGTTCGATGTGGCATGGTCCGATTATTTCAAAGAGAAGTATCAAGGTCACCCTTTGAAATCAATTGTTTTGTCGTTTGAAGATTTTCATCAACAAGGCGAGTTCGTCATCACCAAACATGGCGTGGAAGGCAGTTTGATCTATGCCTGCTCGGCGCGTTTGCGTGATGCAATTGCCTTGCATGGCACAACCAACCTGCAACTGGATCTGACGCCTCACCTCACGCGTGAAGATGTGCTGACTAAGCTATCGAAGCCGCGCGGGTCGAAGACGATGGCAAGCCATCTCGAAAAGACGGTGGGTATCAAAGGCGTGAAGGCAGGATTGCTACGTGAGTTTTTATCGAAGGATGATTTTAGTAATGTAGTGCAGTTGGCCGATGCGATAAAGAATCTATCCATTCCACTCGTTGCACCGCGTCCCATTGATGAAGCTATCAGCAGTGCTGGTGGGGTTGTATTCGAAGAACTTGATAAACACTTGATGTTGAAAAAAATCCCCGGCGTGTTCTGCGCCGGTGAAATGCTGGATTGGGAAGCACCCACCGGCGGCTACTTACTCACCGCCTGTCTTTCTAGTGGACGTATTGCAGGACATGGCGCCTTGAAGTGGCTGGAAACTTAGGAAATGTCACCCTGAGGAAGCGCTCGTTGCGACCGAAGGGTCTCGATCGCGTTGACAGAGATGCATCGCTTCGCTCAGCATGACATCATAGCAACTTGAATTATTTCCGCAAATAATAAGGGACATCAATGATCACGCGCGGAAAGCCACCCACGCGACGATGATAAAGTAAAGCCGCTTTAAGCAGCCAGGCGGTTTGATTATGCATCAGCGACTGCCACCATTTGGCGGGGATAAACTCAGGCAATATCACAGCTGCTTGTTGTCCATCATTGTGCCGGATATCGGTTTCATCGAGAAAATCAAGAATGGGCTGGATAATCGAACGATATGGTGATGGTACAACGACCAGAGGAATATCTGGCCACAGATTGCTCCATTTTTTACGGACCTCATCCACATCACCAGACCCCATATCTACATAGATCGCAGTTACATTGTTCGTCATGCCACGCGCAAAATCCACCGCATCGACAATGCCGCGATGGACACCGGATATTGGGATAACTATACGTGAAGCAGAGACGGGCTTCAAAGAAGGCGGCAAGCCATGCAGGGATAGTTCTCTGCCAACTTCCTTGTAATGTGAATTGATGCGATTGAACACGATCACGATCGCGGGGATTAATACGATCGTCACCCACGCGCCTTCTCGAAATTTGCTATAGCCCACCACGAACAGCGTTACAAAAGTTGCCAAAGCGCCAAGTCCGTTGGCGAGGGATTTGAATTGCCAGCCACGACCGCGCTCGCGCCACCAATGCACGACCATGCCCGCTTGTGAGAGCGTGAAAGCTAGAAACACCCCAACCGCAAATAACGGGATGAGCGCATGACTATTGCCGCCAAAGATGGCGATCAACACAGCCGTCGCGAAAGAAAGTGAAATGATCCCATTGGCAAATACGAGACGGTCACCTATGCCCATGAACTGGTGCGGCATAAATCCATCTTTCGCAAGGATCGCTGCAAGACGAGGAAAACCAGCAAAGCTGGTGTTCGCCGCCACCGCTAAAATCAACATCGTGCTGATCTGGATAAAATAATATGCCACACCATTTCCCAACAAACGCCGTGCCAGCGCAGACAGAATCGTCTCTTGCGGTCCAGCAATGACACCCAGATATTGTGTCAACCCGATGCTGCCTACGAAAAGCACCGCCATCAGGATCGCCATCACGATCAAGGTCTTGCCTGCGTTCTTTGACTCAGGCGCTTCAAAAGCCGGGACGCCATTGCTAATGGCTTCGATACCGGTCAGCGCCGT
>JAYUGV010000300.1:0-3416 GCA_043767565.1 Anaerolineales bacterium | reverse complement strand
CCCAATGCCCGCCTGCGAGACTCATTGCGCGGTTGAGGATAAAGGTGCTGCTGAAGAATAAAGCGGAAAGCGTCCCGAGTGCGATCAGACGGATCATTCTTTGGGCGTTTTGCTCACTTCCCAAACACAGGCTTGCGCACCCGTGGCGCGGCACTCAACTTCTTCCACATCAAAATCTTTGCCAGTCAACCAAAGTATTCCCTCTTTGAGTGTGCCGATCCGTCCCCAACACATGGGCACATCAGATGACTTCCCCGCGCAGTGCGGACACTCCACAGAAATAAAAGCCCATTTGTCACCACGGTCTTCCACACTGAAATGAATCTCCTGATCATTCTCGGCATGCAATTTATTGTAGCCATTCGCCATGCTATCAAGCACCACTTTGACTTGCATGCCAGAAGGCATAAGCTTGGCAGCAGCTTTAGCGGTGACGTTGTATACAGTGCTTTGTTTTTCAATAGCATATTTGGAAGTCAAGCGTCCGCTGCGGATGACCATGCTTTTTCCGGCGCGTCCAAAGAAGGTCAACAGCCCGGCGCAGAGTTGGGCATAATCACCGAGCGTGATCGAGCCGCTGATCTTGAGCAGTTCAGGTGGATAGTTATCGATGAAGCGTTCGAGTCCGTGTTCACGGAGGAGAACGTGCAAACCTTGTTTGCCCACCACTTCCTCAGCCGCGAGCAAAGCCCAGCGCATATAAGCATCTACCAAAAACAGACTGGCATTCGGGTCATTCGGATTATCTTTGATTTCCATGAGCGTCCTCCTTTGGGTTGTGATGATGTGATTATATGATGTTAGTTGAAGACCTAACAGGTTTTATGCGCCCTTCAACCCCCCTCTGCCCTAACGAGCATCTCCCCCCAAATACGACGAGAAATATTCTGTATGCGCATTTTACAAATTGCATCGTCGTTTTTGGGGGAGGCTGGGAGCTTTCAGGGGTAGGTTTTTAACGGCCAAGGTTCAGGGAGAAAGACACCCAAAGAGATCGGACGATGGTTAATAAGAGCAGTCAACACATTGATCAAACCTCGCGCGAAGCAACTGATATTGCGAGGCTTGGATAAATGAGTTTTTGTTCTGCGCGCAATATGTGTAGGTGGCAAATTGGACAAGTTGCAATCTGGCAATTTAGCATCCGCTTCGCCGCCAACACTGACAACCCAAAGCGTAGCGACAGATAAAGCCAACCAGAGACGAGCAGCCCGCGTTGGATCAGACATTCGTGTGTTTTGCCATTGCCATCCATCACTGTTCAGATCTTTGAAACTATCTTCGATCCAACTGCGCATGCCGTACCAAGCAGCAGAAGCATTTTCTGGAGGCAAATCAGTCAGAATAATCCAAGGTTCGAGATGTTTTGCACCCCAACACGCCAAAAGAGTGCCTTCGACTGAGTTAACTGCAAAACAGGTTACCTTGCCAGCCCAGACAGAACCAGGAATTTGGAGCAATTGAGTCATCGGACGAAAATCAGATACTCCATGCGGTCGGTATTTACAGCGCAGGTTAATGCATAGCAACGGGCGCCAACCACAACCTTGAATGGCTTCATAGAGCCAACGCGCATATAAACCACGATCCGCAGGGACGATAACCAGCCAGTCAGCAGGAATGCTTCCTTGCAAACATTTGAACAGATTCAACCAAGGCTCTTTTCAAGAACCTTTCTGTCCCTCAGGCAAAATAGTCCATGCGATTGGAATAGCACAACCGCGATAACAACACTGATGGAAAGTACCACGAATAATTTTTTCAGTGATGTGGCATCCATCGCCAATACCAATTGCCGCTCATTCGGTGACCAGAGTGCCAAGATCCATTTCAGCAAGGGCACAAAACTCTGTCTCACTTCCCAATCAACACGCTTTTTCCCTTGTTTATCTTTCTTATCCCAACACCATTCTCGCAAGCGTTGCCTGAAATTGCTTTCCTTTTCATCAAAATCACTTGCCAAGGCCATGGCTACACTTGAAAGCCCACAAGTCTTGGCTAAAACAATTCCATAACTCCACAGGGCTAACACTGTGATTTGTGTCCCGCTCAAATGTCCCATATGTGTCTCAACGATCAAGCGCCAGTCGCTAAATGGTTTTGTGGTATTCTAATATTCTCCCGCAAACTTTTCGTGGACCCAGAGAAATTCCTGGCGTTTGTTCAGCATGCAACGAGATCGCCGAAGAGCTCGGCGACAAGAAACTAATGAACATGGTCGCGATCGGCGCACTGCTGACGCTCTGCCTGAGTTGACCTTGAAAGATATCGAGAAGGCTTTGGAAGCCCATTTACCCAAGCGGCATGCGCATCTCCTGCCGAAAAATTATGAGGCGTTGAAGCGAGGGTTTGAGGCGGCGCAGAGCGTGATGGTGTAGTTGGTAAATATTAATTGGTAATTTTGAACCCATCTCGCAGGAGGCGGGTTTATTTTTTCAACTCGATCACCACCTGCAACCCACCTTCAGTCAAATTCTTCGCTTCGATCGTCCCGCCCTGGGCTTCGACGAGTTGCTTCGCGATAGCGAGTCCCAATCCTGTTCCGCCGGTTGTGCGTGAGCGGGATTTTTCTTTGCGCCAGAAACGGTCAAAGATGTAGGGCAGGTCTTCAGTGGGAATGCCTGTGCCGTTGTCGTTAATAGTAATTTTCAAACCAGCTTTACTTTCATTGGCAGTGACCCAAACCTTCCCACCTTCAGGGACATAGCGGATCGCATTGCCCACCAAATTGCTGATGACCTGTTCACAGCGCTGTGGGTCAACGTGCGCCGAAAGCGATCCGCTTTTTTCGGTCACTGCCATGGAAATATTTTTCTCCTGTGCTTCGGCAGAGAGCATCTCCAAGACGCGGTCGAGCAGCACGCCCATATCCACATCCGTTTTGTCGAATGCGAGTTGACGAGTTTCCGCCAATGTGAGCAGACGCAGGTCATCCACGAGTCGTTCAAGGATATAGGTCTGCTCCAACGCCATCGAGACCTGTGAACCATTCTCAGAATAGATGCCGTCCACGATGCCTTCGAGCCGTCCGCGGATGACGGAGAGCGGCGTGCGCAATTCGTGCGCCACATCTGCCAGCATCTCACTGCGTTCGAGCGCGGTCGCCATCTCGTTGAAACTTTCAGAGAGACTGCGCAGATCCTGTGGTCCTTCGGTTGGGATGCGCGTGTTCAATTTCCCAGTGGAGACTTCGCTAGCGGCATAGATCACATCTGCCAGCGGGTTGACGAAGCGGCGAATGAGCAGCGTAGAAACGATCACGAGAAATATCGCAAGGACAAACGAAATGATCCCCACAGGGAAAATAATGGCGCGCGCAAACCCGAAGCGTTGTGAAACGGAATAGGGTGCGATCACTAAATATCCCACTGGTGCGCCGCGCGCCCGGAGCGTGAAGACCACATCCTGGTTTCGGA
>JAYUGV010000299.1:0-21821 GCA_043767565.1 Anaerolineales bacterium | reverse complement strand
TCCTGCCCAATGTCGGGTTCAACGCCTATGGGGTTGCCCAAGCCATTGACTCGGTATACCCGAACGATTCGCGGATCGGTATTCCGCGCCTTATAGTGGCGCGCGCGGCCCTGGCATCGCACCGCATTTCAGGAGCAATCGGGCGGGCGCTTGTGCCTCATCGTGCGGCTGGTTATAACCATTTGATCGTCCACGAGAGCGGAGAGATGTATTCTGTGGAGGTTTCTGCGCGCCGCTTTAATATCTTGCACGGCACAGATGGCTATATGACCCATACCAATCATTATCTGTCTTCGACCATGAAAGAGATCGAGAAAGATCCTGAAGAATTGATCTCATCGCGCGTCCGCTATTTCCGCGCCAATCGCTTACTGCGCGAAGACAGCACCCATACCATCAAGAGTTTACAGGCGATCCAGAAAGACCACGTCAATTTACCGAACTCGATCTGTAACCATAATATTGAAGGCATCGACCCCATGGATCGCGAGAGTACGATCACAGCACTGGTCATTGACCTGACTGCGCGCGAGATGCATATTGCCTGGGGCAATCCCTGCCAGAATACATACCATACCTATCATTTAAACGAATAATTCATCTTGCGCAATGTCATTCTGAGCGGTAGCGACACTTGCACCTAACGCAAGTGCAGGTGAGAATCTCTGATGTTATCGTAGAGACCCTTCGCTGTCGCTCAGGGAGACATCCCTAAAGAATATTAAAGTGCGTACGGCGAGTGAATAACTGGATTGCGATAGGGTTGCAAACTTCCACATTCAACTGTATAATCCCCCTTACATTTTTCTTAATTGGAGCATCAAGTGACAGATCAGAATCAAGCCCTGCCCACTCAAGGGAGCGATACCGAACAGCAGGGAGAACAACTCAATCAAAATAGTAATCAAACCATGGAGTCTTTGCTTAACGAGCAAGAGCTTAATGTTGACCTGCCTCAACCTGGCGAAATTCGCACAGGTATGATCGCCAGTATCAGTCATAGCCAGATCCTCGTCAGCATTGGCGCCAAATCTGAGGGTGTGATCTCTGGTCGTGACTTGGACCAACTGTCGGCTGAAGAACGTGATGCGTTGAAGGTCGGGCAGGAAGTTCACGTCTATGTTGTCAATCCTGAAGATGACAACGGAAATGTTGTCCTCTCCTTTAAACGCGCCCAGGAACAGCTTTCCTGGGAGAACGCGGATAAACTGCTCGAAAGCAACAGCGTCATCGAAAGCAAGATTACCGGCTTCAATAAGGGCGGCTTGATCGTGGCTGTCGAAGGCTTGCGCGGTTTTGTGCCTTCATCACAGGTCAGCGCCTTGCGCCGCACACAAACCACCGGTGATACACCTGAACAACGCTGGCAGAAAATGGTGGGGCAGCCCATCACCGTGCGCGTCGTTGAAGTGGATCGCGAACGCCGCCGCCTCATTCTTTCTGAGCGCGCCGCCAGCACTGAATCCCGCCAGTCTCTCAAAGAACGCGTGTTGGATGAGCTTGAGCAGGGCAAGACCTACACCGGTCGTGTGACCAGCCTCGCCAACTTTGGCGCATTCATCAACATCAATGGCGCAGATGGGCTTGTCCATCTTTCCGAGCTTTCATGGGATCATATCGAACATCCCAAGGAAGTTTTGGAAGTCGGTCAGGAGATCAAGGTCAAGGTCATCAACGTTGACCGCGATAAGAAACGCATCGGGCTTTCTGTGCGTGCCTTGCAGGAAGATCCCTGGCGCTCACGTGTTCAGAAATATAGTGTTGGTCAATTGGTCGAAGGTATCATTACCCGCCTAACCAAATTTGGCGCCTTTGCCCGCCTTGATGGTGATATCGAAGGCTTGATCCACATCTCCGAAATTGCCGAACATCGCATTGAGCATCCCAAGGAAGTCCTCAAGGAAGGCGAAACCAAAAGCCTGCGTGTTATTCGTATCGATGCCGATCAGCATCGCATTGGTCTCAGCCTCCGCAAAGTTGATTCGGCTGCCTATGCTGACAAAGACTTCAAACTCCTGACTGCCGAGTTTGACACCCCCGCATCCGAAGAAACGATCCCTGATGCGCCGGAAACCCCCAGCGAACCGTAAACGGTAAATTAAAGAGCGCACTTCGGTGCGCTCTTTTACGATATGACACTCATCATCGACTCCCACCAGGACCTTGCCTGGAACATGTTGACTTACAAACGCGATTACACGCGTTCTGTCCTTGAAACGCGCCGCCTCGAAGCGAGCACACTCATCCCCGAACGGAATGGCGAGTCGCTGCTCGGTTGGGATGAATATCAGCGTGGTCAGGTCGCAGTCATTTTTGCGACGTTGTTCGCCGCCCCTGCGCGCAGAAAAGAATTGTGGGATGTGGTCTGGTATCCGGATTCGGATACCGCCCACCGCCTCTACCGTGACCAGATCCTGCTCTATCGCAAATTAGCTGATTCTCACTCTGACAAATTCCGTCTCATCACCTCCACAAAAGAACTTGAGCCTGTCATCGAACATTGGTCCAAGCCTCTGCACGCTTCGCGTGATGAAGGTCATCCTGTCGGCTTGATCTACTTGATGGAAGGCGCGGATGGTATCCGCTCACCGCATGAACTTGCCGAATGGTGGGAAATGGGCTTGCGCATGATCGGCTTGGCGTGGGCGGGCACGCGCTATTGCGGCGGCACCAATGATCCGGGTCCATTAACCGCTGAAGGCCGTAAACTTCTCTCTGCCATGCGTGAATATAATTTCATATTAGACCTCAGCCACATGGATGAAGCCTCCGCGGTCGAATCATTGGATCGTTACGAAGGTCCGATCATGGCGACACATGCCAATTGTGCAGCGTTGATGCCAGGTTCAGATTCGAACCGGCATATATCTGATCGGGTCATCCATGGTTTGATCGAACGGGGCGGGGTGCAGGGTGTACTGCCGCTGAATTCATTCCTTAAAGTAGGCTGGAACCGTCACACCGGCAGTCGCCGCGAAGAAGTTCCGCTCGATGTCTTGATCACGCACATTGACCACATTTGCCAACTGGCTGGCAACGCCGACCACGTCGCCATCGGCTCAGACTTTGACGGCGGCTTTGGTCTCCAGTCCATTCCCCCTGAATTGGACTCGATCGCTGATCTACAAAAGATCGGCATTAAATTGATGGAACGCGGTTACAGCAATTCTGATACCGAAAAAGTTCTGGGCGGTAATTGGCTGAGATTCCTGCGGAAGCATTTACCAGCATGAGTGTTGACCTTGGTTTCCGTATTTCTTATTTGCGAGTCCGTTTTAGTCTGATCACTGTCGGCTTTGGTTTGTTTGTATTTGTGGTTGGAGCCAAACCCGGTTGGTTTGGCTGGGATCGCAGTCCCGTCGTTGGGTTTATTCAGATCGCAGTTTTCCTGATCGGGCTGGCGTTGATCTGCATTGGCGGCTACGTGGGGCTGGTCGCAATGTGGGGCAGGGAACAGCGTAGCATCGTGGCGGATATCGGCTTACGCTTGGTTGGCACGGGGTACGTCATCGCTGTCTTTACCGGTATGGCTGATATTTTCGGGCTGGGGTCACAGCCATTGCCAATGGTCCCCTACTTTGGTCCCTGGCAGGCGGTGGGAGTCTTGATTGGTCAGGGCGTGATCGCTCTTGGATTATTTATGACCATTCCATATCATTTCCTGATAAAGAGCAAACAGCAATAAAATAAATTGTAGATCAGCTAAATATACATATAACAAACATCCCGTGCCTTTGATGACACGGGATGTTGCATTTCAGATCGTAGTGCGATGTGTGTTCCTATTCGAGGAAGCGCTTGGCAGTCTCTGCCAACATCGCAGTGCCGATCGGCATGGCGCGCTCGTCAATATCGAACTTGGGATGATGGAGCAGATATTCTTCATGTCCTGCCTTCTGTGTCCCGAGCGTGAACATGGCGCCGGGGGCATATTTCATGAACTCGCCAAAGTCTTCTGCGCCGAGGGTCTTTTCAATTTCACCGACATTTTCGATTCCCAGCAGATCCTTACCAGCTTTTTCGATAACGTCAGACACATACTTATCATTGATCATCGGTGGACCGCCAATCTCATAGCGTATTTCGTAATCCCCGCCCAAAACTTTCACGATATCAAAGGCGTGTTTTATTTCCTCATGAATTTTTTGATGAACGCCCTCATCGGTAAATCGCAAAGTTCCGATAATTTTCACTTCTTCAGGGATCACGTTCTCCGCAAATCCGCCGTTGATGGAACCAATGCTGACCACCGCCGGTTCAAATGGATTGATCCGCCGCGAGACGATTCCATTCAGCGCCATGATCACATGCGCCAGCAAATAAAACGGATCAACGGTTTTATCGGGATGAGCGCCGTGCCCGCCTTTGCCTTTGATCGTCCCATACCAATTATCCACTCCGCCTGAATTTGGACCGGCATTGATTCCAATGGTGCCCACGGGTTTCGAAGGGTCCACATGTTGGGCGATGACATAATCTACGCCGTCCATCGCGCCTTCCGACGCCATACGTTGTGCGCCGCTCAAACCCTCATTGTCTGCTGTCTCTTCGCAGGGTTGGAACAGAAAGCGCACGCGCCCCGGCAGTTTTTCTTTCGATAATAACAATGCCGCACCGAGCGCCATGGCAGTATGCGAGTCGTGACCACAGGCGTGCATCGCCCCTTTATTCTGCGAAACATATTCGGTCTCGTTCATTTCAAGGATGGGCAGCGCGTCCATATCCGCGCGGATGGCGACCATCTTCCCGCCTTCGCCGATCTCAGCGACGACGCCGGTCTTCCCAACCCCGCGCCTGACCCTATACCCCATCTTTTCCAGTTCATCCGCAACGATCTTCGATGTGCGGTGCAGTTCAAACCCGATCTCGGGGTGCATATGAAAATCGCGCCGCCATTCGATCAGTTCTTCCGATATTGCATGTGATTGTTTGAGCATGGTTTCTCCTTGGGAAATTTTCGTCCTGAGCGGAGGGCTGAGCGCTCTTGTTCTTTGCGAAGCCCGTAGACGAAGGACAGCGCTACAAGTTAATTGATATTCGTCTGAATGGCGCTTCGACTGCGTTCGGACGAAGTTGATGTCCTCACTCCGTTTACATCGTCCCGATGTTTTTTCGGGAGCACGGATGGTTACTTTTTCTTCATTGTCGCCTTCTCAGCCGCCATCATAATTCTATCCAATGCTTTTTCCTGTTGCGGTTCCAGCGGCGGGACGGTGTGTTCGCGTAAGATCCGTTCGGCTTCGTCAATGGCATGATCCGCCATTTGCTTGCGATCCAGCTTTTCCTCCCACGTATCCCATGAATTGCGCTCGGCGAGTTTGGTGAGTGCGATCTCACCCGCTCTGATATGTTTGAGCGTGTGTTTCTGCCCGAGGAAATTGCGCGTCCCGTTCATCACATTGCCGATGATCTCCACTGCGATGTGTTCCACATCCGCAGACAGCCCCCCGCGCAGGCGCAACACACTGGCGGCGAGTTCATTATCTAAAACCATCTGGGCAAATGAACCCATCACACCGGCTTCCATTTCGCCGACCCCGGAGAGTTCATCTGCGCCCGCCAGCGCAGGGATGGCGGCGTTCAGCCCGCGTTCAAAGGCGTTTTGCGCGTCGAGCGTATGAGCATTCGTGGAGAAGCCATACACGTTGACGCTGAACCCGTAATAATGTCCGAGTTGAACCGTGGCAGCGGAGGAGAGTCCCAATTCAACGCCGCCCCAGATCAAACCGGTGCGCGGCTCCAACATCCCAAGCCTGCCGCAATACAATACTGGACAACCCGGATTGATGAGTTGCGCTAATACCAATGGAGCCAGGCTCTCCGCGTTTTGCTGTACGAGACTGCCTGTGATGGTCATCGGTGAGGTCGCGCCGCCTGTGGGCGCGGGCAGGTTCGAATGGATTACACCCGCCTTTGCCATTTCAATAATGGCGTCCGCCGCGATATCGTGCATTGTCATCGGGCTGACGGGGGATAGGGACAAGGTCAACTCACTTGGCGGCGTACCAACCACCTGCGCCATTTCGACCGCATATTTGATCTCATGTCCGAATTGAATGCCGGGACCCTGAACGGGTTTGGTGGTATGCGACAATGTGGTGCGATACATAAGCAGCGACATCATTTCATTCGCCACATTCGGCGGCGTGAAGAATGGCGTGACCGTGTGGCAGTTGGGGAGCGCGTCCAGCAAGCGGATGGCGTCGATTCCATCCTGATCCGAAGCGGGGCGATGTGCGCCCGTACGCGCATCGAAGATATCGCGTGCGCCGCCCAAATTGTGGAAATATAAATTCCCGCCGCCAAATTCATTCGTCTTGCCATTGCGCCCGCGCACCACCGGGCGTTTATTTGCTGTTGCAATACTTGCCTCCACCAACTCAGGTGGAAAACATAAACGACCATTTTTGATGCTGCAACCTGCATCGGTCAAAATGTCGAGGCTGGGTTTGTGAGTCCACACAAAACCCACTTCACTCATGATGTGCAGCGTGGCTTCGTGCATGGTCTTTACTTCTTCGTCCGATAAAAATTTCAAATACGCCATGAATGTTCCTTGGGGAGATGTAACCAGATATATAGGTATACAAGAGTCGAGTTTGTCTGTTTCCCTGTCTACGTGTCTACATGTTTACTTGTCTTCTTATCTACCTGCTTACCTTCTCCAACGCCTTCGCCAAAAACTCCATCCGCTTCAACTCTGCATCCAGAATATTTTCCATCTTCAAAAATGCATGACCTTCATCTTTATACAAAAGTAATTCCACTTCCTTGCCAAGCTCGACAAGTTTATCACGCGCGTCAATTGAATCGCTTGCGGGGCAGCGCGGATCAATGCCGCCGCAGATCATCTGTACAGGTGCATTCACTTTATCTAAAAAGAAATATGGCGAACGCGTGATCCAAAGTTCCCGGTTCTCTTCGGGGTCGCCCATGTTCTCAAGGTTCCAATGCTGTAGATCCTCACGTGACTTGTTGTGAGATTTGATCCAATTCAAGAAAGGCACGACCGCCGAACCCGCCGCAAATAATTCGGGATACATCGTCATGCACGTCATCGTCAAGTATCCGCCGTGACTGCGCCCGGTGACAGCGATCTTGTGCTTGTCAGCGAATCCGTTTTCAACTAAATACGTTACGCCCGCCGCGCAGTCATCTGTATCCACACCGCCCATATCGTAGCGGCTGGCGTTCTGCCACTTCTTGCCATAACCAGTTGAGCCGCGATAATTCGGCGCGAGCACCGTCCAGCCGCGCGCCGCAAAATAATTCATGATCGGATGCCATAAAAATTGGAAATGCCAATTCGGTCCGCCGTGAATGTTGATGACAGTCGGAGCATCGTTGTTCGCGTTCTTCGCGCGGTATAACAACGCTGGCACTTGCATCCCGTCTTTGCCCGCGTACCAAACTTCTTCAGGCGGAATAAATTCCGCGTTACGTAATTCATCAGGCAATGAGTTCGTTAGTTGCTGCGTTGAGCCATCTGCCAGATTTATCTTCCACAGATCACAAGGGTGACTTGGGTCTTCATACAGAATTACAACGCTATCGGATGTAAACTGCGGCAGATAATGGACTCCCGCCCCAATCTGGATCTGCCTAAGATCAGCGCTTCCTTCCTTAAGCTGGAAGCTGGTTCGTGCCCCCTCGGCATGGACCCAGCCGATAGCTTCTCCGCTCCGCGACCAGGCTGGTTGTGTATCATCTCCAATGGATTGATTGACCCAGCTGATCTCGCGAGTCTCCACGTTGAACAAGCCGATGTCATGCCATTCGCCGTTCTCGGCAGAGAATGCCAGGAATTTTGAATCAGGCGACCATGCCGGATTCTGGGCGTTCAGTACTTCACCCTTGACATTCAATTGCATCGTATGAATCTTCGTCGCTTTGCGTGGACGGTTGATCGGTATCACGTAAATGCTGTGGTTGCTCGCCGTGGACTCGGCTTCAAGCGCGAGCCACTGCCCATCCGGTGACCAGGTCACATCCCAGCAGGGACGAAAGACATTCTTTAGTAAACGCCCTGGTGTGCCATCGGTGGGTAGCAGGTACAATGCGAATTGACCCTGTCGGTCACAAAGCACAGCCAGCTTTTCACCATCCGGTGACCAGGTGAAGTTGGGTTGGTGGGCGTAGGCAATATCTGGCGTGAGATCAGTAGATGCATTGGTTCGAAAGTCGTAAATATAAATATGATACGACTCACTGCCGTCCGGGTCGAGGGCATAAGCAAGGCGAGTACCATCCGGAGAAAAGCGCGGCGAGAATTTGGCGCCTGCGATGTGTAATGTCGTTGCGAGGAGGTTGCTTTCCCCGACGAAGCAATCCCCTGTTGTGTTGGAGATTGCTTCGGGCGAAGAGCGCCCTCGCAACGACATGCTGTATAACTCCCACGTTTCGGTTTTATTCCACGAAAAGACAATCTGCTTTTCATCTGGAGAGATATCGAATCGAAGTCCGCTATCGACTTGCGGGACGCGCAGGAGTTGGGTAAGGTCAAGTGTGTTAGGCAGGTTGAAACTCTTCGAGAATGGGCAGATGTTCGATGCCGGCTTTTTTGGCAAGATCAAGCATGAAGGCGTGAAGTTCGGCTTCTTTGACAGGATCAAGTTTCGGTCGCTGGTAAGAGGCGAGCAAGTCCTTCACCATTACTTTGGCGCGCGAGAACGTATCCAGCGAACCGGCTAGTTTCCAGTCACGCATGGAGGCGCGGTCAATGACATCGCTGGGCAAATGCTGTTCCTTGCGGAAGAGCTGCATGGTGATCTTTTGTTTGAGGAAATCACCGCCTTTGAAGTTGATCTTATCATCATAGAAACCAGTGGCGAGAGTTTCGGTGCGAAGTTGGACGCCTTCAAGCATACGCTTTGCCATCGAGATGCCTTCAGCATCAATGACAAGTTTTTCCGCGCTGTGGCAGGAGAGGAAATCAAGCATGCCGGAACCGGAGATCATGTTGATGCCGCTAAGCGCGCCGATCATGGCTGAGATGCCGCTTTCAAGTCCGGATTGCGCGTCGACTAATTTCGAGTCTGTGGCGCCGAGATAGGTGTGGGTGGGCATGCCAAGCGATTTTGCGACCTGGGCATAGGAACAATCCAGCATGGCGGTTTCGACTGCGCCCATGGGTGTAGCGCCTTTTTTCATATCGAAGATGCAGGCGGCTCCGCCCCAAACGACCGGTGAACCAGCTTTGGCAAGTTGATGGATGGTGATACCGGCGAGGCATTCGGCGGTGTGTTGCGTGATCGAACCCAGCAATGTGACGGGAGCCGCCGCGCCTGCCAGCGGGACCGAGACGATCTCAGCGGGCATGCCTGCGCGGGCGAGGGCGATGAGATTACCGGCGGCGAAATTGCTCCAGATCAAGGGCGGCGCGGGACATACGTCAAAGATGGCGCGCGGTTTTTCGCGCACGGCATCGCGCCCGCCCGCGAGGATGGCGAGCATGCCGATCATCTCGTTGACGGTTTTGTTCGTGAACGCGCCGGTGACAATGGGCTTTTTGGAATACATCAATGCCAGATATAAGCGATACGAATCCTGGATCTGTTGCGGCACATCGTGACAGATCACTGCCGTGGACTGCGCATCGTACTGCGGCAGCTGTTCTGCCACTTTGATGAGCTTGAGCAGGTGGGAAGTTTCGGTCATATCGTGCTCAAGGGTTTCAGGGTTGAGCATGGCAATGCCCGAGGAACCCGGGTCAAAGTGGACGGCATCGCCTCCATACTTGACTTTGGGATTGCCTTCTGAATCGTAGAGATAGAACTCACGCGGCGTGCTTTCCAACGCTTTGCGGACGATCTGTTCAGGGATCCTGGCTACGTTCGTTTCCGGGTCTATCTGCGCACCAGCTGAGGCGAGCAGGTCTCTGGCTTCTTCGTTGTTGACTTTGATGCCGGGTTTTAATAGGAGTTGATAAGCCTCGTCCAAAATGCGGGCGATCATTTCGTCATCTAAGAGCAGGAGTTTGGGTTGCATGGTTACCTCTAAATCAAATATAGTGAGGTGGTCGAGTAGTCCCGCACGTGCTGAGCGGAGCGATAGCGAAGACGAAGCATCGCGGGACGTATCGAGACCACCCTATAAACAAAATAATTTTTGTTAGTGGTGGTCTCGATATGCCCTTCGCAACAAGCGCTCAGGGCTACTCGACCACCGGATCACTCTTTCCCAACCAGGCGTTTTGCCAACTGCACCGCACCGACTGCATCCTCAGACGTTCCATCGGCTTTGATCTTTTCCGCCCAATCTTTTGTGATCGGCGCGCCGCCGACCATCACCTTAATGCGCGGGCGCAAACCTTCTTTATCCAATTCCTCGATCACTTCACGCTGACGGACCATCGTAGTTGTGAGCAGTGCGCTCATGCCGATGAGATTCGCATTGATCTCGAGCGCCTTGCCGATGATCTTATCGGCAGGTTGGTCCACGCCCAGATCGGTCACTTCAAAGCCTGAAGCCGCGAGCATGGTGCCTACTAGAGTCTTTCCGATCTCATGGATGTCGCCTTCAACGGTGGCGAGTACTACGCGCCCCATGATCTCACGCGCTTCGCCGAGTTTCAATAATTCGGGTTCAAGCACTGCCACAGCGGCTTTCATCGCTTCGCCAGCCATCACCAATTCGGGCAGGAAGGCATCGCCCTTGCCGAATTGGTCGCCGATATAGTTCACGCCCACCACGAACCCTTTTGTGATCGTTTCCAGCGGGTGCATATTCAATTCAAGGGATTGCTTCGCCAGCTCCACCGCCTGTTCGGATTCGCCCTCAATAATGCTATCTGCCATTTTTTTATAAAGTTCTTCAGTGGTCATATGTGATACTCCTTCGGTGAATTGTTTCTACTTATAAACCTAGTTGCTCGGTTTTGATGTCCAATAATTTTTGCGGCACGCCCAGATACTTGACGAGCTGCGCCCCGATATCGCGAATATGCTCTTCCGCCTGTTGCTCGGCGAGATCAGCATCTCCCGCCTCGATCGCTTCCACCATGGCAAGATGCTCGCGGAACTCATCCTTCAAACTTTCCTCCAGCGCCTCGGGATGTTGGAACATTGCCTGATACAACAGCCAATCGGGGAACGTGTTCACGACCATGCGATAGACCCGCATCATCATCGAATTCTTTGCGGCTTCGACGATCATGAAATGAAAGTCCCCGCTCAACGTGCGCGATGCGGACATATCATCAAGCCTAATTAATTTTTTCGACTTATTGACGATCCGCTTCAATGCATCGACGTGAGCCTGCTGCCGATTGATAGCCGCTGCCCGGCTGACAGCTTTTTCCAGCAAAAGGCGCATGGCATACGATTCGGCAATCACCTCGTCACTTGGTTCGGGCACACGCACCCCGCGGTAGGGAACACGTTCCGCCAATCCCGCTGATGCGAGCAGGTCTAAAGCTTCACGGACGGGGGTCATACTCACGCCGAGTTGCGTGGCGATGTCATCCTGCCGAAGCCAGTCACCAGGCTTATATTTCCCTGAAATTACCTTTTCGTGCAGTGACTCAAAAATATCCTCTTTGAGAGGTCTTTTTTGAGTCAGTTCGGTTTCTTCGTTTATCGCTGAGTGGGTGGACATTTATTTCCTCATTACCCATTCATTATAAATTATATATAATTTTTAGTATAGGAGTTTTTACTCTGGAATCCGACAGCTTGCTGTCAGGCGCTTGCTTTCTCTTTTAGCATCAGCGCCAGGGGCGATGCAAGCAGGACCAGCCCGGTCGTCATGATGAGCACCGTGGGGAAGCCGTATTTCTCTGCGATCGGACCTGTGAGCAACATACCGAGCGCACCCGCAGAGAAGATGAACCCCAGAATTAGCCCGGAAGCCAGCGCCATGCCGCCGGAGATGATCCGTTGGGCAAGGACAACCATAATGCTGTGTACCGAGCCTGTACACGCTCCTGCGAGCGGAATCAGCACATACAACCAGGGCGCGACCACCCGATCTGACTCATGATGTAGATCGGTATTGCCGCCAGAAACAATGCAGTTGCCGCGACCTTACCTTTGGTGAAGCGGTCACCTAGATTTCCGCCGATGACATTGCCCAAGGCTGAACCGCCCATGAACAAGCCCGCAATGTTTCCGTAGGTACTTGCGCCGAGCCCCATATCTTTGAGGTACTTGGGCACAAAGGCGATCATGTTCGATTGTGCCCAGGATTGCAACGTGGCAACGATGGCAAGTAAAATTATAAAACCAACGCCAGCTTGCAAACGGACTTTGCCATCACCTATAGGTTTAGGGTGCGGATGATTATCGCGTAATTGATAGGCGAGCGAGAACCCGATCGGGACGGAGACCACCGAGAGGATCACCAGCCAATGTATCCCCAACCAGAACAGGATCGTGCCGGTGATGATAGGACCGATGAAGTGTCCCATTTGCCCTGCCATGAAGAACAAAGAGGCGGCGGTGGTCTCACGCCCAGCCATGCGATGCCGTCCCTGCAGAGTGGCTTGGGCTGTGCCAACAGGATGAAAGGAGGAAGAGCCGAGCGCGGCAACGATGAGGCAGATGAGTCCGCTAGTCCCGGGTATGAGTGCCGCGCCAGTATAAAACACAGTCATCCATAACACGCCGCCTGCCGCCAGCCAGCGCGGACCGACGCGGTCGGACATCCAGCCGAAGAAAGGTTGGGTCAGCGCGGAAGTCCAAATGTAGATCGTTGAGATCAAGGCGATTCGCGTTTCGCTGAGACCGAGATACGTCAACAAAACGGGGCGGCTGCTGTTGAACACATCCACCATGAAGTGGCTTAATGCAACAGAGGAGAAGAGGGCGTCGAAGAGGAGGGACATTTATCTGCTCACGCTGCCGTCCTCGGCGGCGGAAATGCCGCCGAGCGCAAGTTGTTGATAGAGATGATGGTCGTTGATGTATTCGTACACAGTGGCGGGCAGATAATAACGGACCGAATGTCCCCTGGCGATGCGGCTTCGGATCTCGCGCGAGGCGATCTCCAACAGCGGCGCATCCACATAATGGATCTTAGAACTGATTCCCGGCAATTCGCGTTCGAGAGTTTCAAGATTGGTCTCATCACTAGGGCGGCGCATCACACCGATCCAGTGACAAGCGTAGACGAGCTGCTGCGGCTCATGCCATTTTGGCAGATCGCGTAACGAGTCGCCGCCAATGACGGGGACGATATCTGCATCGGGATTTTGCCCGGCAATGAGTTTGATCGTATCCAGTGTGTAATGCGGACCCGGTCGATCCAGTTCGATGCGTGAAAGCTCAAAGGCGGGGTTATCTTTGATCGCGAGTTCCACCATCGCAAGGCGGTGATCAATGGATGTGATGAATTGTTCTTGTTTGTGAGGTGGTTCGGGTGTCAGAATCCAAAGCAGACGGTTGAGTTCCAGTTGCGTTTGCGCTTCTGAGGCAAGGATGAGATGTCCGAGATGCGGCGGGTCGAACGTGCCGCCAAAAAGACCGATGCGGGTGGGCATGAAGGAAGTATATCGCAAGTTTTCTTGGACTATATAATGCCCACGGTCACAAATTGCGCTTTCTCCCTTCAGAAAAAGCGCAATTTGTGACCGCGCTGGGTATAATTAATCCATGGACACAAAATCTCAATACGAAGAACTCAAACAGCAGATCAATATTCACAACCATCATTATCATGTTGAAGATGCGCCGGTCATCAGCGATCTGGAATTCGACAAGCTGCTCAACGAACTCAAGCGGATCGAGGCCGAGCAGCCCGATTGGGTGACTCCGGATTCGCCGACGCAGCGCGCCGGAGCCAAGCCTGCTGACCGTTTCAATAAGGTTCGTCACCCTGCATCCATTCTCTCGCTTGCGAATGCCTTTGGTGCAGACGATGCACGCGCCTGGTTGGAGCGCGTCTCTAGAATCGATGACCGCGTGGAAAAAGCGAAGTTCGTGGTCGAGCCGAAGATCGATGGCTTATCGGTTGTCTTGCATTATCGTGATGGACTCTTTGTACAGGGTGCCACACGCGGTGATGGCGAAGTGGGGGAGGATATTACAAGTAATTTAAGGACGATCCGTTCAATCCCTTTGCGGATCCCAGTCGCAAGTCAAAAGTCAAAAGTTGAAGGTAGACTTGCGACCTTTGACCTGCGACCTCCAAAGTATCTGGTTGTGCGCGGCGAAGCCTATCTGCCCATCAAAGAATTTGACGAGTTGAACCACAAACTCGAAGAAGCGGGTGAGAAGACGTACCTCAATCCGCGCAATACGGCGGCGGGGTCGTTACGTCAGCTTGACCCTCAGTTGACAGCCTCACGTCCGTTGACCATTTTGGTGTATCAGATCATTTATTCCGAAGACGGGAAAGTCCCAACCTCGCAGTGGGAGATTTTGGAATACCTCAAAGCGCTTGGCTTCCCGATCACAGATGTGGCGAAGCGTTTTGATAATCTCGATAAGGCAATTGCTTACACCGAAACCTGGAATGAGGGACGAGACAAACTGCCGTATGAAGCCGATGGCATGGTCATCAAAATTGACGATTTGAAGCTTGCCGCAGAACTTGGTTTTGTAGGCAAGGACCCGCGTGGTGCGATCGCGTTCAAATTCCCGGCACGTGAGGTGACAACGAAATTATTGGATATTCGCGTCAGCGTTGGACGGACCGGTGTGTTGATTCCCAATGCGGTGCTCGAACCGGTTGAGATCGGCGGTGTGGTTGTCGAGCGTGCGACGCTTCATAACTTCGATTACATCGCGGAAAAAGATATTCGCATCGGTGATCGTGTGTTGGTCAAACGGGCTGGCGAGGTGATCCCGTATATTATTGGTCCGGTGGTAGATGCGCGTACGGGCAAAGAGAAAAAATATAAGCCATCCACAATCTGTCCTGCTTGCGGACAGCCTGTTGAGCATATCGAAGGGGAAGTTGCCTGGTATTGTGTCAACGCCGCATGCCCTGCGCAGTTGGTCCGTAATGTTGAACATTTTGTCTCGCGCGGCGCGATGGATATTGTGGGACTCGGCTCAAGGATCGTTGAGAAGTTGATCGAAACGGGCAACGTCAAAGATGTGGCGGATATTTACACCTTAACTCGTGCCAGTATTTTGGATGCAGTCACAAAAAAGGAACGCAAAACCGAAAAGGAACCGCCTGGCAAAATTGCGGATAATCTATTGAAAGCTATTGAGTCATCTCGAGGTCAATCATTGAGTCGCCTGATTACCGCACTTGGCATTCACGGAGTTGGCGAGGTGATGGCTCGTGACCTATCGCGTGCTTTCCCTGATCTTGATGCGCTTGCCAAAGCCAAAGCGGATGATTTATTGCAGATCGAAGGCTTGGGTCCGAACACGGCCGAGGGAATCGTGGATTGGTTCTCGCGTCCATTTAACCAGAAGGTATTAAAGAAATTAAAAGCGGTCGGCATGTGGCCCAAGGGCGGTGAATCAGCAAACGCCAAAAGTCAAACGTCGGATAAGTTTGCTGGTATGACCTTCGTCATCACTGGGACGCTGCCCACCTTCTCGCGCGATGACACCAAAGATTTCATCGAGTCACACGGCGGTAAAGTGACGGATAGTGTCAGCAAGAAGACGAGTTATCTGGTGTTAGGCGAAGCGCCGGGCTCGAAATTTGAAAAGGCAAAGTCGTTGGGGGTGAAGATCATTGGCGAAGATGAATTGAAAAAGTTAGCAGGGTAATAAAAGAAATCCGCCAATCTCTACGAATTTTTTTGATTAGCGCAGATTAGTGAAGATTAGCGGAAAAGAAAAAAGATTATGAATCATAAAGCTGGAGGATTATTCATCCTCCAGCTTTATATTTATTTCCTGCACCTTATTCCGCCGCTTTTCGATCTCTGCCATGACCTGGGCGCGGATCTGTGCCCACTCCTCACCAGGCACGGCGAGGAAGGCGGCAACGGCTTGGGGGTCAAACTGTTTGCCGGATTCTTCTTCAATGATCTGGCACGCGGCTTCGTAGGGACGTCCCTGACGATAGGGGCGGTCAGAGGTCAGCGCATCGAAGGTATCGGCGATCATAAAGAGCCGCGCACCCAGCGGGATCTCTTCGCCGCGCAAGCCATACGGGTAACCCGTGCCGTTCCATTTTTCTTGATGACTCAACACGATCTGGATCTCTTCTCGCAAATAGGGAATGCCCGAAAGCATTTTAAAGCCAGCTTCTGGATGGCGTTGAATGATCTTGGTCTCTTCTTCATTCAGTGGACCAGGCTTATGCAAAACCGCATCCGGTACGCCGATCTTGCCAACATCATGGATCAGCGCGCCGCGCCGGATATTTTTGATGATGTCTTTGCCCAACCCGACCTGTTCGGCAAGGCGGGCGGTGTATTCCACCACGCGGCGGGAGTGTCCTTCGGTTTCGCGGTCGCGCAGATCGAGCGCGGCGGATAGCGCATCGAGAGTCAGGTCATAGCTGTTTTGCAGTTCAGCCAGCAATTGGGCATTGTTGACTGCCAGCGCCGCGCTATCGGCGATGGCGCGGAACAGGTCGAGGTCTTCCTGATTGAAGAGTTGCCCGCCGCGCTTGTTGACCGCCTGGATCGCGCCAATGGATTTATCTTTTAACACCAATGGGACGGTCATCAGCGAGCGCGTAACAAAGCCCGTCCATTCATCGGCTGAGCGGGCGCGGCGCCGGTCTTTTTGCGCATCTTTGATGATGATGGATTTTTTTCCAGAGACACTGGAGCCCACCACGCTGTGCGCGGCGAGCGACACAGCGAAACCCTTGAGCATTTCAGATTCGGGTCCCGTGGCATAGCGGCACTTGATAAAGCCCGCTTCCTCATCCACCAGCCAGATGGATTGGGCTTCGGCTTTGATGGCTTTATTCACTTCCGAAAAAATGCGCGGGATGAGTTCATCCAGTTCGATGGTCTGATGCAGATGCTGGCTGATCTGATTGAGCAAATTCTGGCGCTGTTGGATCTGGTGTTGACGTTCGTACAGCTGCGTATTTTGGATTGCAACGGCGATGTCGATTGCCAGCGTATGGAACAAGTCGCGCTCTGCGCGGGTGAATTTTGCCTTGCCCGTTTTGCCGGTCGCGAGCAAGACGCCCATCAGGGTGCCGCGCGCTGTCAGCGGGGCAGAGATGAATTGTTCAGCTGGCAGGTTGAAATACACAGGCTGCGTTTTCGCGTCCAACCATTCGGTGTGGGGCACGCTATCCAACCCCGTTTTTTTAGCCAACATGCGGCGGTACACTTTGATGAATTTGCCCGCGCGCATCACAATCCCCAGCGTGTTCGATGCCTGCCGCCCAACCGTGTGCGAACATTCGAGTTCGGTCTTTGGATCGTTGAGCAGCCAGATCGCAATGCCCTCGCTCTTGAGGCTGACCTGAATGCCTTTGAGAATCGAGAACAACGCCAGATCAAGCTCGGGCAGCGAACGATATGCCTGACTTAGTTTTACTAATAATGAGGGCGGTAGAGACGGGGTGGAATTTTTCATAATGAAGTTATGCCTATAATTTCACAGTATACTCGCTCGACAATCATAACCCAAGATTCACTTTGAAGGTTCGTATGAATAGGATACAAAATGAAAATCGCTCAAAGTTTGTCAGCAGTACAACTGCGACAAGAACAAAATTAAAGCCAACATACTTTGAATGCACCCATGGGATACAACATGAAAATAAAGCGACATGACGACGGACGCCCCAACCTGCTATTCTGGATCTTGCTCGGTTCACTCCTCCTGTGGAGTTGCTCTGCCAGCCCAAGCCTTGTGCCAACGCTGACGGTTTCACCGCCAACCCTGATACCCAGCACCTCCACCGCGACTCTGGTTCCAACGCCCACACGCCAGCCGGGACCGTGGCAGATCGTCGGCATCTACAGCGCGGACCACTCCATTATGACGGCTGGATTTTTGAATGAGCAGGTCGCTGCCACCGGCGGCATGTTGGGGCAGATGGCGTATTCAAATGACAGCGCTTTGGATTGGCTGGTCACAGAGGCACATTCAGATTGCAGATACGGTATCGAGGTCGTGAGTCCGCAAGTGATTTGGACTTGGGTGAGCTCAACATGTCTTTGTCCGCCTATCAACTCGCCGCCATGCGTTTCACAGACTCGCAGCATGGGCTGATCGTCATTTCTCCCACCGATAATGGCACAGCCGAACCCGTCCTCGCATTCCACACCTCCGATGGCGGTAGGACGTGGACCCCAGAAGTTGTCCCTGTGCCAGCCGGACCCGTCTATCTCGCGCGTGATGGCAAGCTGCTTACGGTCATTTCCGCAGTCGATCAGTTGACGTTGTTGCGATATGAGGAATAAGAAAGCTTAAATTTCCACCCGGAATTTCTGCTAGGTTCAAAACTTATGACACCCCTTCGGGGTTACGAATTTATGAAATCTTGGTTCTATAAATAACTCAAGTTGCTACCTTTCCATAGATTCTCGCCGTTATCCGGCTGAGAACCCTCACCCTGCCCTCTCCCACCGGGAGAGGGGGAAATCGTCCTGATTAAAAACCGTCTTAAACGGGGTGAGGGGATTATCAATGATCAAGGTGGCAACTTGGGTTAAATATTTCATCCCTTCGGGATTTGGTGTATGATGCATCTCGATCTACAACCCTGCCATCCCTTCGGGATTATTTTTAGAAAGGAAAATCAGCATGACAAATAAAATTCTCAATTGGGGACTGCTTTCCACAGCGCGCATTAATAATGCGCTCATTCCACCGTTGCAATTTTCAAAACGGAATCATTTATTGGCAGTCGCCTCGCGTTCACAGACGACTGCCGATGCCTATGCCAAAGATAAGAAAATCGAACGTGCCTATGGTTCGTATGAAGCCTTGCTCGCCGATCCTGACATTGACGTGATCTACAATCCATTGCCGAATCATCTCCACGCCGAGTGGACGATCAAAGCTGTGGAAGCGGGCAAGCATGTCTTGTGCGAGAAGCCGCTGGCGTTGAGCGTTGACGAAGTGGACGCCATCCACGCCGCCGCGCACAAACATGGATGTGTCGTTGCGGAAGCCTTCATGTATCGTCATCATCCGCAAACGTTGAAGGTGCAGGAATTGGTGAAGAGCGGTTCGATCGGAAGCCTGAAACTGATTCGGGGATCCTTTAGCTTTATGCTCTCCCGTGAAGAGGACATCCGTCTGCTTGACCCGGCGATGGGCGGCGGGAGCATTTGGGATGTGGGTTGTTACCCCATCAGTTACGCGCGGACCGTTGTCGGCGAGAATCCGCTGGAGGTGTTTGGCTGGCAGGTTACGGGTAAGACAGGAATCGATGAAACGTTCGTCGGGCAAATGAAATTTGCAGGCGATGTCCACGCGCAGTTCGACTCCAGCTTTGTCATCCCCTTTCATTCGTTCATGGAGATCGTCGGCAGCGAAGGGACGTTGAGCATCCCTACGCCCTTCAAGCCGGGCGTCAATGAAAAGATATTCCTCACGCGTAACGAGAAGACCGAGACGATCAAGGTCAAAGGGCAGGAGCTGTATCTCGGCGAAGTGGAAGACATGGCGGATGCGATTCTGCTGGGCAAGGACTCGCTGGTGTCATTGCACGACAGCCGCGTGAATGTGGCGGTGATCAAGGCTTTGCTTGAATCGGCGCGTTCGGGTAAATTAGTGAAATTATAGACTTCGGAAGTTTTAAAAACTTCCGAAGTCTGGCGTGTGACACTTGTAACTAGACAATCCCGCGCCCCTCGGCTACACTTGCGCCATTCTTTTTCGGAGGCTCTGGTATGGATATTCACAACACTGACGATGCTGTCACCCGCCGCATCAAGGCGATGACCGATCGTATTGCAATGCTCAAAGCGAACGACCTGTATTTTTACAATCAACCTGTGGAAGAAATGCTCAGCGATTCAAAGGTCCGTGTGAACGGGCGCGTGATGGGCATGTACGCTTCTTATAGTTATTTGGGTTTGGTGGGGCATCCCCGTATCAATGCCGCCGCCAAAGCCGCCGTGGATAAATTCGGCACCGGCACAAACGGCGTCCGCACGCTGGCTGGCACGCTGACCATCCATAACGAACTCGAAGAAACGATCGCGAACTTCAAGCATGCCGAAGCCGCGATCACTTACACCTCGGGCTATGCCACGAACCTGACCGTTATCTCTACCTTGATGGGACGCGGCGATTACGTTTTCTCAGATAAATTGAATCACGCTTCCATCGTAGATGGTTGTTTGATGTCGGGCGCGGAGTTCCGCCGTTTCCGTCACAACGAAATGGATCATCTCGAAGGTCTGTTGAAGAACGCGCCTTCTGATGTTGCCAAGCTCGTGATCGCCGATTCTGTGTTTAGCATGGATGGCGATATTATCGACCTGCCAAAGATGGTGGCGTTGTGCAAAAAATATAACGCCTGGTTGATGATCGATGAAGCGCACTCCGTGGGTGTGCTCGGTGAAAAAGGGACCGGTATCGAAGAGCACTTCAATTTGTACGGTCAGATCGATATCAAGATGGGCACGTTGAGCAAGACCATCCCCTCAGTGGGCGGATATGTCGCCGCAAGCAAGGAAATCATCACCTATCTGCGTCATTCATCCCGTGCCTATATTTTCTCTGCCGCGTTGCCGCCCGCCCAAGCTGCTGCCGCGAACGAAGCCTTCAAAGTCATTTTGGATGAACCCGAACGCATCGTTAAATTGAACCTGAATACCAAACAGTTCATTGGCGGACTCAAGAGCATGGGCTTCGACACCATGTTGACCGAGACCGCCATCGTCCCGGTCTTGTGTGGTGACGATCAAACCGCCTTCGAAATGACTCGCGAAGCACAACATAACGATGTGTTCGTTCTGCCTGTCGTCTCACCTGCCGTGCCGGAAGGATTTGCCCGCCTGCGTGCCACCGTCACCGCTGCGCATGACCCGAGCGAGATCGAGCGCGCGATGGATGTGATCGGCGAAGCCGGGAAGAAGCTTGGGCTCATCAAATAAACAACATAGGCCGCTGAAAATTTAAATGCACGAGCTAATTGGCTCGTGCATTTTGATATTACGTCTCTTTCACCTGATATAACAAATTGTCTTCTACCCTATACAATAGTGGAGTTACTTGGATCTTTGGATACCGCATTCGCAAGCGTTGGGCTTCGCTGAGCACAAAATCGATTTCGTTGCCGATCTCGAACATGGGCGCGAACTGGGTGAAGTGCTGCTCCGCCCATTCCCGATCCCAGCCTGCATTGTCCACCAACCCATCGATAAAAATATCTTTGCGCGCCATCAAGTTGACCATGCCGCACTGATCATGACCAATCAAGGCGATGCTTTTCACGCCGCCCACTGCGATGGCATAAGAAACCTTGAACTCGCTATAGCGCAGGTTCGCACCACCCGCCCGGATGATGAAAGCAAAATTATCAGGGATATGCAAATGCTTGCGATTGTCCATGCACATGCCGATGAGCAGCTGCGCCTCGGAGTAAGTTGCATATTCGCGGTTCAGGTTGTGGTATTCCAGTAAAAGTCCGACTGGGGTGTCACGCACTTCAGGCGAGATGTCTTCTTTCGTTGTAATCGGGATAAGACGGTTCATGGATGTAGTCTCCTGCAAGTATTATAAACAAAAAAGAGATCAAGCCTCGTGCGAAGCCTGATCTCTTTTATCTATTCTCTACTCGCTAGTCTCTTAGCTTACCAAGCCGACCACAAAGTTCATCACACGCCAGTACAGATTATATAACGGCTGGGGCCAGCTCTTCTTTGGCAAGATGGGCGGGAACGACGAAGACACTTTCTCGTCGAAATGATTATCCGCGCCATTGGTATCCCAAATGACATCGAAACCTTTGCCAAGCATGTTCTTCACGAACGGATCGGC
>JAYUGV010000298.1:0-21827 GCA_043767565.1 Anaerolineales bacterium | reverse complement strand
CGCGCTGGTGTAAGAAATCGCAGAACTGGCTCGCTTTTGTTCATATGGCTTGTGCTCATATCTTGCTCAATATCATAATTTTCGGATAGGTTCTTAGTTTTTTTGCGTCTTGTATGATTATTTGTAAGATATAATCGCACTTAACCAGAATTTCAGGAGTTGTTCTTGATTTTGTCGTCATTACATGGTGAACTTTTATATTGGTTTGCGCCACAGAATAGACTGTTTGGCAGTAGATCGGACGATAATAGACAAAGAATTATTCTCTTTGGTATGCCAGCGGAATAATGCCGCTTGATCTGTTTTTAGTCTTGCGTATGAAGGCGCATGCTATTTTGAAAAGGAAGTACCTTAATGAAAGCAACATTTTTTTCTTCGAGCTCTCAAAAAATTTTTATAACTACTACGATCATTGCTATGGTGTTGGCGATATTACAGGTCATACCGGTGCATGCGGCAGATACCAATCTGCAAAGCCCAACCCAAGACATTGCTACTGCGGCTGGTGACGGCGATGGATTTGAACTTAACCCTGCCAATGCGTATGCCGATGGCGGAGGCTTTGCTTCCAATATTAACGGAGGTGGTGACCAACATATATATTATGGCTATGATCTAAGCGCCATTCCTTCTGGCGATATTATTGATGGTATAGAAGTTCGTTTAGACTGGTATTTGGATAGTATATCTGCTACAAACTCCATGAGCGTTCAGCTATCTTGGGATGGGGGAACTACATGGACCGCTGCACAATCCACAACACCCACGGAGCCTATTGTTGAAACGACCATGGTTTTGGGCGGACCATTAAATAATTGGGGTCATACTTGGTCTGTAACTTCTTTAAATGCTACCAATGAATTGAGCAGCACGAATTTCAGAGTTAGGGTCAATAGTAATTCATCAAGCACATTCCGGGATTTTTATTTGGACTGGATACCAGTAAGGGTATATTCGCACACTCCACCTGAAATTGATATTCAGGGAAACGCGATCTCGATCACAAATGGTGATAACACTCCAGTGGCAGCAGACGATACTGAGTTTGGTAATGTTGAAATAGGCTTCATAGTAGACCACACTTTCACAATACTAAATACAGGCCCTACCACCCTGAACCTTAGCAATGTTACTTTGACAGGTTCACCTGGTTTCTCAGTCCAGACCCCTCCTGCCGCGAGCGTACCACCAGCGGGATCAACTACCTTTGTTATCCGCTTTGCGCCAACAGCCACTGGTTTTAGTAATAGCAAGACTGCGACATTTTTTGTAGATACTAACGACCCGGATGAGAACCCATATACTTTTGATGTACATGGTACACGCCTTATCAATGAGATCAATATTCGAGGAAATGGGATCATGATCACTGACGGTGATGTCACTCCCAGCCTTACTGATGGCACGAACTGGGGTAATGTTGGGGTAGGTGTCGCAGTAGATAGAACATTTACAATTAATAATACGGGCACCGCCGATCTTACGATCGGCGCGATCACATTCGTTGGCGGAAATGCTGCTGATTTCAGTGTAGTCTCTGCTCCGATCTCGCCGGTTCTGCCGGGCGGGTCAACAACCTTCACGATCCGATTGACCGCCGGTGCCTTAGCACTGCGCAGTACGACCCTTAATATCGTCAACGACGATTCCAATGAAAACCCATACGATTTTTCAATACAGGGTAACGGTATTACCGGTGCCTCGGAGATAGAAGTCCTGAAGAATAATATCACCATAACAGACGGCGATATCACACCCAGCACAATTGATGGCACGGATCTTGGAAGTGTCGTTATTGGGAATAGTACAGTTGTTACTTATATAATCAAGAATAATGGCGCCGTCAATTTAACTATTGGGGCATTTACATTCACAGGTGATTTCTCGTTGGCGACTGCGCCAGCAACTCCGGTTACTCCAGGTAGTTCAACCACTTTTCAGGTGCGTTTTACACCGGCTAGTACTGGGGTGATAAATGGCACTGTCAGTTTCGCGAACAACGATGCGAGTGAGAATCCATACAACTTTAGTCTCACTGGCACGGGCGTGAACAACGCGCCTACGGATATTTCACTTTCAAATAGCGCTGTGGATGAGAACCAGCCGATCAACACTGTTGTTGGTACATTGACCGCGACCGATCCTGATGCAGGTGCGATGTTCACATTCAGCCTTGCGTGTGCAGTTGCAAGTGTGGACGATGCATCATTCAATATCGGTGGTGCTAATTTGCGGACATCCGCTTTGTTTGATTTTGAGACGAAGAGCGTGTACAACATTTGTATCCGTGTGACAGACCAGGGCGGTTTGACCTTTGATAAAATTTTTGTTGTTAGCGTGAACGACCTGAATGAGATCTCTCCAACGGTCACGATCAACCAGGCGGTTGGACAGGCAGATCCGACCAATGCATCGCCGATCGTCTTCGATGTAGTTTTCAGTGTAACGGTCGCTGATTTCGATGCGACCGATGTGACGATCAGCGGTATCGCGGGTTTGCCGAGTATATCCGTTATTGGAGCAGGTACAACTTATACGGTAAGTGTCACAGGTATGGCAAGCGGCGAAACTGTGGCGGCGACTCTCGCGGCGGGAGTCGCGCATGATGCAGCCGGCAATGCAAGCAACGCATCCACCAGCACGGATAACACAGTCACGTATAACACAAGCGCCTTTAATGTAACGATCAACCAGGCGGCTGGACAAGCCGATCCAGCCAATACTCTACCGATCAATTTCACAGTGGTGTTCAGTGCAGCCACAACCGACTTTGCCACAGGTGATGTTACTCTGAGTGGTACAGCCGGTGCAACTACTGCGACTGTAACAGGCAGCGGTACAACCTACAACGTGTCTGTCTCTGGCATGACAACGAACGGTACTGTTATTGCTACTATCGCCGGTGGGGTTGCCACTGATACAGCTACCAACCCCAATGTTGCTTCCATCAGTACTGATAATACAGTAACCTACGACTCGGTTTACCCTACTGTTGTATCTACTGATCTAACGGTCAGTTATACAGGCACAGGTCCTGGAAGCTTTATTGCAACATTCAGTAAGGATGTAGATAATCCAGCAGGCAATACTGGTACAGATGATGTCACTAACCCCACCAATTATCTTTTGGTCAACAAAGGCACAAATAGTGTTGCCAATACAGCATCCTGTGCAAGCGGTATAGTAATAGATGATACCCAGGTGACGGTGACCAGCGTGATTTACAATAGAGCCACGTTCCAAGCGACAGTGACATTAGCTAGCGCCTTGCCTGTGGGCTCCTACCGTCTATTTATCTGCGGTACCACTTCTATTGTGGATTTGGCGGGTAATCCATTGAACGGCGGAACGGATTACACTTTTGATTTTGTAGTACAGGCTGTTTCTGCTAGGCTGCCTGGCACTGGTTTCCCGCAAGGTAAAGTGACAACGCTTCCTTTCCAGCCTATGGATAAGATGTATACCACCACAGATCTTTGGTTAGAGATCCCGAAACTTGGGATCAAAATGTCCATTGCAGGTGTGCCGAAGATAAATGACGGTTGGGACGTCACTTGGTTAGATAAAAAAGCTGGCTGGCTCAATGGATCTGCTTATCCGACTTGGAACGGCAATTCTGTCCTGACCGGTCATGTATGGGATGCATTGAATAAACCTGGTCCATTCGCGCAACTGAAAAGCTTGAAATATGGCGATCAAGTCAAGATCCATGCATTTGGTATGGTCTATACTTACGAGATCACAGAGAGTTCTTTGATTACAAATACCGATGCGAAGACTGCTTTTAAACACGAGGATAAATCCGTGATCACTCTCATTACATGTGAAAGCTACAAGGAAGTTTCCGGTACGTACACTTATCGGCGCATGGTGCGTGCGGTGCTTATGAGTGTCACGAAAGAAAAGTAAACCAAGTTCAAAAATACAACAAACAAGCCCGCCATAGAAAATGGCGGGCTTGTTTTATAAAAGCGGTGTTGCGCAGGTTCGATCCTTGGTTGGAAAATCATCAGCAGCCAAATTTGTTTATGGCAGTATCATCTGCCCAAATGGTGTTTCCTGTATTCATCATATCCCTTTTGATCATGTCATTTGCTCAAGATCGAGAAGTGTAATAGACTCATGAAGAATCTACTTCAAAGGAGCCTTTCATGAGTGCGACAGGCACAACGGAAAAACTTTTGTATCTCGATACATCCTTGTCATTTGCCGAACGGGCAAAGGATTTGGTGGGACGTTTGACGCTCGAAGAAAAAGTGGGCTTGATGAGTCATCCGGCGCATGGAATCCCGCGCCTCAATATTCCCGCCTACAACTATTGGAGTGAGGCGCTGCATGGCGTTGCCCGCAGTGGACGTGCTACCGTCTTCCCACAGGCGATTGGCATGGCGGCGACCTGGGATAAGGAATTGATCTTCAAAGTGGCAACCGCCATCAGCGATGAAGGACGCGCCAAGTATCACACCGCGCTTCGCCGTAACGGATACACTGATCAGTATCAGGGATTAACATTCTGGTCTCCGAACGTGAACATCTTCCGTGATCCGCGCTGGGGGCGTGGGCAAGAGACATGGGGCGAAGATCCGTTCTTTACCGGTGAGATGGCTTCTGAGTTTGTGAAGGGTTTGCAGGGCAATGATCCCAAATATCTCAAAGCCGCGGCGTGCGCCAAACATTTTGCGGTTCACTCTGGACCTGAGAAGGACCGTCACACCTTCAACGCCATCGTGACCAAACGTGAGCTGTACGATACATATCTACCTGCTTTCAAGAAACTCGTTGCTGAAGCAAAAGTTGAATCCGTGATGGGCGCGTACAACCGCACGTTGGATGAAGTCTGTTGTGCCAGCAAACTTTTACTCGATGATATTCTGCGCGGCGAATGGGGTTTTCAGGGGCACGTGGTTTCAGATTGCAACGCACTGTCAGATTTTCATCTCAATCACAAGGTCACGAAAGATGCGGCTGAATCCGCCGCGCTCGCTCTGAAACACGGCTGTGACCTCGGCTGTGACCACGTCTTCAATGAGATCCCAGAAGCCATTGCGCGCGGACTCATCACCGAAGCTGACGTGGATCGCGCCCTCGAGCGCACGCTCGGTACGCGCTTCAAGCTCGGCATGTTCGATCCTGATGAAGGTGTGCCGTTCGCGTCCATCTCCACCGATGTGGTTGCCTGTGATGAACATCGTCAACTTGCCTATCGTGCGGCGACCGAATGCGTTGTCTTGCTCAAAAACAAAAATAACATCCTGCCGATCAAACCTTCCACCAAGAAAATTTTTGTCACGGGTCCCACCGCCGCCAGCATGGAAGTTCTGCTCGGCAACTATTACGGCTTCAACGACAAGATGGTTACCTTGCTCGAAGGTCTTACGGGTCGCATCCCTGAAGGCATGGGCATGGAATATCATTCCGGGGCTATGTTGAAACATCCGCGCGAGATTAAAAATACATGGGCGCCAAACATGGCACAGTCGGCGGATTTTGCTATTGTGTGTGCGGGCTTATCTTCGTTCCTTGAAGGGGAGGAGGGTGAGTCGCTTCTTTCGCCCGCGAACGGCGACCGTGAAAGTATCTCGCTCCCGCAAAGTCAAATTGATTACATCAAGGAACTTTCGATACATGGCGCGCGCATCATTCTCGTCCTCACGGGTGGCAGTCCCATTGCGCTCGGTGAAGTCGAAGATATGGTGGATGCGATCCTCTTCGTTTGGTATCCAGGCATGGAGGGTGGCCGCGCCGTTGCCGATGTGCTCTTCGGCGATATCTCTCCATCAGGTAAATTGCCCATCACATTTTCCAAGTCGCTCGATCAACTGCCCGCCTTCGACGATTACAGCATGAACGGTCGCACCTATCGCTACATGACCGAAGAGCCGCTTTATCCGTTTGGTTTTGGTCTGAGCTATAGCAAGTTTAAATACTTGGATTTACAACTCGATAAAACGAATCTAACAGTCGGAGATTCTCTCAACATAAGCCTGACTCTGACCAACAGCGGCGACTCAGACTCAGCCGAAGTCGCCCAGTTTTACCTGAGCGATATCCACGCCTCGACCATTGTCCCGCTTCATCATCTCATCGGCTTCCAAAGAGTCATGCTCAAAGCAGGTGAAAACAAAACCCTGAAATTCACCATTACTCCAGAGATGATGTCGTTTTATAATGAAGAAGGCAAGCTGACTCTTGAGCCTGGTCAATTCCGTTTGGAAGTGGGCGGATGTTCACCATCCAAACGCCGGCAGGAATTGGGTGCGCCCAAACCTGTCACTGCGGTGTTTGAAATCAAGTAACCTATACCGTCATAGTGAGGGCGGTGGTTTTCCGCGCGAAGCAATCCCCAGCCGACTCGGAGATTGCTTCGTCGCAAAGAACGCTCCTCGCAATGACGAATAATCACAAGGAGAATCACATGTCAGATTACACACCAAAACCAGAAAACAAATTCACCTTCGGCTTATGGACCGTCGGCAGCATCGGACGAGACCCATTCGGAGGTCCAGTACGTGATGCGAAGTCACCGGCTGAGTTGGTTCGTTTGCTCGGAGAAGTCGGCGCGTACGGCATCAACTTCCACGACAACGACTTGATTCCAATTGATGCAACGCCATCCGAACGCGACCAAATCTTGAAGGATTTTAAGAAGGCACTTGCGGATACAGGTATCGTTGTCCCGATGGCAACGACGAATCTTTTTAGCGAAGCAATCTTCAAGGATGGTGCGTTTACTTCAAACGACTCAAAAGTCCGCGCGTATGCCTTACAGAAGACCATGAACGCCATTGACCTCGGCGTTGAACTCGGCGCGAAGATCTATGTCTTCTGGGGCGGACGCGAAGGCACAGAGTCGGATGCCACCAAAGACCCAATGACCGCCATCAAGCGTTCGCGCGAAGCCATGAACTTCCTGTGCGAATATGCGCTTGATAAAAAATATGATCTGAAGTTTGCGCTCGAAGCCAAGCCTAATGAGCCACGCGGTGATATTTACAATTCAACCACTGGTCACATGCTGGCGTTCATCAATACACTCGATCATCCTGAAATGGTGGGCGTGAATCCCGAAGTGGCACACGAAAGCATGGCAGGACTCAACTTTGTCCACGGTGTGGCGCAGGCGTTGGAGTCTGGTAAGTTATTTCATATTGACTTGAACGATCAGGCGTTCGGTCGCTATGACCAGGATTTTAGATTTGGTGCAGTGAACTTAAAGAGCGCCTTTTTCCTTGTGAAGTTGCTGGAAGATAACAAATATGATTCCAGCCGTCACTTCGATGCGCATGCCTATCGCACCGAAGATTACGAAGGCGTAAAGGATTTTGCGCGTGGTTGCATGCGCACCTATTTGATCTTGAAAGAAAAAGCCGCGCAATGGAACGCGGATAAAGCGATCCAATCCATTGTGGCTGAGATCAACGCTGACGATGGTTCCATGAATCAATACTTTGGAAAATATTCCTCCGAGAAAGCGGGTGCGCTTAAAGCACAAGCCTTCGACCGTTCCGCAATTGCCGGACGCGGTTTGAAATACGAACGTCTCGATCAGTTGACGGTGGAAGTGTTGTTAGGCGTGAGATAATGTTTCAAGTTGCCACGTGTCAAGTTTCAAGTTTTGGCTATACATGGAACGTGGAACTTGATACGTGAAACTGGAGAACCTATGTATTTCCTCGGCATCGATACATCCACAACCTCAAGCAAAGCTTTGATCATTGATGATCAGGGCAGTGTCATCGCGGTCGCTTCCTCGCCGCATACGTTGCAGACGCCGAAGCCTTTGTGGTCGGAGCAGAGTCCGCTGGAGTGGTGGGAGGCGGTGTCAGCGAGTATCAAGTCTGTTTTGGAAAAGGCAGGCATCGGCGGAGAAAGAATCGGAGCAGTCGGTTTGACGGGGCAGATGCATGGGTTGGTCCTGCTCGATGAAGCGGGAAGAGTTTTACGTCCAGCCATCCTGTGGAATGACCAGCGGACACAGAGTCAGTGTGATGAGATTCATCGAAGAATTGGCAAAGAAAAATTTATCCAGATTACGGGCAATGTTGCACTGACGGGTTTTACTGCGCCGAAAATTTTGTGGGTGAAAGAGAACGAGCCCGATGTGTTTGCGAAAGCAAAGCATGTGCTGTTGCCGAAGGATTATGTGCGCTATAAACTAACGGGTGAGTACGCGATGGATAAAGCTGATGGCGCGGGGACGGTGCTGTTCGATCTGAAGGCGCGCGATTGGTCTGATGAAGTTTTGTCCGCGCTCGATATTTCGCGGGAGTGGATGCCGAAAACTTTTGAGGGGACTGAGTTCACTGGATATGTGACTGATGAAGCCGCGCGGCTCACTGGGTTGAAAGTCGGCATGCCGGTTGCGGCGGGCGGCGGCGATCAGGCGGCGGGCGCGGTGGGCATGGGCGTGGTTGAACCGGGTATCGTTGGCTTGACTGTTGGCACAAGCGGCGTAGTGTTCGCGGCGACGCCCTCGGCATTGATCGAACCCGCTGGACGACTACATGCGTTCTGTCACGCGGTGCCGGGCATGTGGCACTTCATGGGCGTGATGCTTTCAGCGGCAGGCAGTTTACAGTGGTTTCGCGATACGCTCGCGCCCGATATGAGTTTTGATGATCTGTTGAAAGAAGCGGAAGCGATTCCTGCTGGCAGTGAGGGACTGCAGTTCCTGCCGTATCTTTCCGGCGAACGCACGCCTCATCCCGACCCGTTGGCTCGATCCGCTTTCATCGGCTTGACTCTGCGCCACAGCCGCGCGCATATGACGCGTGCCGTATTGGAGGGAGTCGCATTTGGATTGAAAGATTCATTTACGTTGATCCAGAATGCTGGGTTAGGAGCCATTACGCAAGTCCGCGCTTCGGGCGGTGGGACGAAGGGCGCACTGTGGCAGCAGATATTGGCGTCGGTGTTGGAAGCGGAGTTGGTCACGGTCAATACGACCGAAGGCGGCGCGTACGGTGCAGCGCTGCTTGCAGGTGTTGGGGTAGGGGCGTGGAGTGATGTCGTGTCCGCGTGTAAGGCGTGTGTCAAGATCACGGGAAGCACATTACCTAATTCAGTAGATGTTGATGTATATCGAAAGTCATATGCGGTGTATCAAGAGTTGTATCCGGCGTTGAAATCCAGTTTCGCGAAGATGTGAATTTCTTGATATTTGGTGGCTTTGAGAAAATCGCTCCTATAACAGTAGGAGCGATTTTTTTTTCAAAATTCCTCTTGACTCTTGGCTTTGTATTTGATAATATGTTAGCGTAAACATGTTTACGCTAACATATTCGAGTTTACAAGGAAATCGCTTTGGTTGTACCAAATAGAAGCAAACGGATTACTATAAAAGAAGTAGCCCAAGCCGCGGGAGTCTCTATGCAGACGGTTTCGCGCGTGATGAACAAGGTTTCCTACGTTTCTGGAGAAACTCGTCAGCGTGTAGAGGAAGCGGTGGGGCAACTGGGTTATCGTCCTAGTACGCTTGCCCGCAGTCTAAGCCAGAGGCGCAGCTATACCTTGGGCGTAGTCACTTTTGGTTTGAAATATATTGGACCGTCGCGCACGCTTAATGGAATTGCGGATAGGGCAGATGAACTCGGTTACATGCTCTTGACAAAAAAAATGGATAATTTTGATGCTGACAGAGTTGAAGAAGTCATTGAATCCCTGTTAGCCCGGCATGTGGATGGAATTATCTGGGACGTTCCTGAAGTAGAGGAAAACCAAACATGGTCGCAGGGAATTAAGAGTCTGCCAGTCCCGATTGTTTTCATGTCTATGGAGCAAAGATCGGGCTATTCGGTGGTTTCCTTGGATAGTTACCTTGGCGCACAAATGGCGACGCAGCATTTGCTCGACCAAGGATGTAAAAACATTGGTCATATTACAGGTCCACTAGACTGGTGGGAAGCGCGGTTGCGACAACAAGGCTGGCGGGATACGCTGACAAAAGCTGGTATGCAGGTTTCAGATAAACAGTGGGAATCAGGGAATTGGTCATCGGCTAGCGGGGCGGTGGCAATAGAAAAGTTATTTGCGCGCTATCCTGAAATGGACGGCGTATTTGCAGCCAATGATCAAATGGCGCTGAGTGTTTTAAGTGAAGCCTGCCGCCGTGGGATTAAAGTACCGGATCAATTGGCAGTCGTCGGATTCGACGGCATCGCCGAATCGGCGAATTTTTATCCGCCTCTTACAACTATTTCCCAAGACCCTCAATTGCTGGGCGGACGGGCTGTTGAAAACCTGGTAAAGATGATCCAGGCTCGGCAGGAAAATAAATTAAATGATGCACAATTCTCTTTGATCCAACCTACGCTCGAAATTCGTGAGAGCTCAAAACGGTTCTAATTTTATTGTTCGCGTAAATATGGTTGGAAATCAGGTCATCAATAAGGAGGTGGTTCTTCAATAAGAATGATAAAGCATAAAAAAGAGGAAACGCACACCGCTAGATTGGCGTCTGAGGTGCACGTTTCCTGGTAAGACAGAGACCATCTTTTGCTGAATGGTTGATCTGCTCTTGCTTATTATAACCAACTAGAAGCCATTTATATCGATAAGGATAAGGAGAAGAAAATGAAAAATAATTTAGTTTACAAACTACTGGCTGTGTTGATGTTAGCCAGTATGGTGCTCTCAGCTTGCGGTGGCGCTAAGCCTGCCGCAACGGAAGCCCCTGTCGTTACTGAAGCCCCGGTAGTTGCTACTGAAGCCCCTGCTACAGCTGCACCTGCTACAGAAGCACCTATGGTCAAGCCATCCGGTAAGCTTGTGATCTGGGCTCAAAAAGCCAACCAGGATGTTTGGGAGAAAACCGCGCTTGATAATTTCAAAGCCGAGTATCCGGATATTGAAATTGAGTTCGTAAACAACAAACCGGAAGTGGTCGCCAGTAATGTAGGTTTGGCTATTCAAGGCGGCACCGGAGTCCCTGACCTGGCTGTGTCTGAATATAAAAGCATCACTACTTTGGTGGAACTCGGCGGCCTGTCAGATTTAACCTCGATTGTCGAGCCTCACAAGGCTGATCTGAATGCCACAATGATGGGCTACTGCACCAAGGACGGCAAAGTTTATTGTGTACCCTGGGACATTGGCCCGGTTGTGACCTTCTACCGCCGCGATATTTTTGAAGCTGCAGGTCTGAAATCTGACCCCGATTCAGTCAGCGCCATGGTAGCTACGTACGAAGATTATCTGGCAACCTGTAAGACGATCAAAGAAAAGACGAAGCTGAACTGCTTCGCTCTCAATAAAGCCAATAACTACGGCGCGATGCTTGAGAATATGCTTTGGCAGCAAGGGCTTGGTTACTATGATGCAAAAGGAAATGTAACCATCGATGCTCCAGCTACAATTGAGGCAGCAAACAAGCTTGGAGAATTCTGGAAAGCCAATGTGGTCAGCGACAATCTTGAATGGACTGACCCCTGGTATGCTGAACTCAAATCCAATATGGATAATAAGGATACTCCGCCAGTTGCTACGATCGTGATCGCCGCCTGGATGGGTAACTTCCTTAAGACCTGGGTCGCGGCTGATCAAACCGGTAACTGGGGTGTGGCTTTGATGCCTGCCTACACTGCTGGCGGTGTACGTGCCTCTAATCAAGGTGGTTCAGCTTACTTCATTCCTACAGGTGCTCAGAATCCTGATGCGGCGCGCGCTTTCATCGAATATATGAACCTCAACACGGAAAATCAGGTGAAGGAATTTGTGTACAGCGATTACTTCCCTGGCAATAGCGCAACCTACGGAGATCCGGTCTTCCAGGAAGCGGACGCCTATTTTGGTGGAGAAGTGACACGTGCCTTCTATGCTGATGTCGCCAAGAATATCCCCTTCGGCTATATCTATGGACAGTACTACGGGACGATGTCTGGCAATGCATCCAAAGCACTTCAAGAATACGCAATGGGTACCAAGACTGCCGAACAAGCTTTCAAAGACGCAGCTGACGCTGTCCGTCTTGAGACAGGCATGCCCTAACCCAGATCGTTAAGTTCAAAAAGGCTGTGGGCATTGCCCCACAGCCTTTTAGGAGACCTTTTATGGCTCAAGCACACACACCAATACTTCCCGACGATACAAGATCGCCATCGCTGCAGCAGCGTATAAAAAAGGCGCGCTGGGCTTATACTTTTATTTCCCCATTCTATATTTTATTCGCGATTTTTGGACTATACCCCATGGTGCTCTCGTTGTACCTGAGCTTCACCAGATGGAAAGGTATCGGTCCCATGGCATTTGCCGGGTTGATCAATTTTGGATTGATCCCGAAGGATAAGATCTTTTGGCAGTCCATGACCAATGGTGTCATCCTGTTTTTTCTTTACGTTCCCGTTATGTTATTTCTTGCATTGGCGTTGGCTGTCATCTTGAATTCGGGCATAGTTAAAGGATTTCGTTTCTTTCGCACCTTGATCTTCCTGCCTTTCATCACGAATATGGTTGCTGCGGGGTTCGCTTTCCGCATTCTGTTGGAAAAACAGAATGGCTTGTTAAATGTGCTTCTCAGATATGCTGGCGCATCTCCGATACCGTGGTTGGAGAATGTGTGGTGGGCACGGATCTCTTTGAGCTTGTTGATCATCTGGGCTTGGTTGGGCTACAACATGGTACTCATGCTGGCTGGCTTGCAGACGATCCCGCGCGATCTCACTGAGGCCGCAATGGTTGATGGCGCATCACCCATTCAAGCATTTTTCAACGTGACTGTTCCACTGATGCGTCCCGTCATTCTCTTTTGTACGATCACTTCAATGATCGGAAGTTTTGGGCTCTTTACTGAAGTTTCCACACTCACAGGTGGCGGACCGGTCAACGGCACGATCACCCCACTGATCCGGATCTACGGCATTGCCTTTGGAAGCTATCAATTTGGTTATGCTTCTGCCGTAGCCTATACCTTCTTTGCATTGATCTTTATCCTGACGGTCATTCAATTCCGTTTAAATCAAGAGCAGGAATAAGGATATTCTTTTATGACAAACCGCGGTCTGAAAATCCTAACGAAGATCGTTCTTTATGCGGTCTTGATCCTTATCTCGATCTTTATGGTTTTTCCATTTGTATGGATGTTAAGCACATCCTTCAAGCTACCTGAGGATATTTTTGGTTATCCACCGAAATTGATCCCTGCAAATGCCACTTTAATAAATTACATATACATATTCCAAAAAGGGAACACGATCCGGGTTTTATTCAATACGGTAGTTGTTGCATTATCGTCCACTCTGTTGAGCCTTTTTTTTACAACCTTGGGTGGGTATGGCTTCGCCAAATTCGAATTCCCAGCCAAGAAGACCCTTTTTGCTGTACTGCTGGCTACCATGATCATTCCAGGCGCTGTCATGATGGTGCCTTCATTTGTGATCATGCGCAAGCTGGGCTGGGTGGATACATTCCTGCCCCTGATCGTGCCCGGCGCGGCCAACGCATTTGGGATCTTCTTTTTTCGTCAATATATTTCATCCATCAATGATGAGCTGCTGGATGCTGCGCGTATCGACGGCGCCTCCGAATTTGGGATTTTCTGGCGCATCATACTGCCGGTCATTGCACCCGGCATGACCAGCATGGGCTTGATCTTCTTTATGCGCTCCTGGAATGATTATCTTGGACCGCTTATTTATCTTAAGTCACCGAAAAACCTCACCATCACTTTGGCGATCAATTCATTAAGCGGTGGAGTTGGGCTGACCGCCTGGGGTGAACAAATGGCATTATCTGTGATCAGCCTGATCCCCCTGTTGATCATCTTCCTGGTGTTCCAACGCCAGTTCGTGGAAGGTATTACAGCCGGAGCGGTCAAAGGTTAATTCCAAGATTAGCATACAAACATCTCACTAAATATAGGAAATCTTTATGTTTCGTTTTGGCGTTGATTATTACCCTGAACAATGGCCCGAGGAACGCTGGGAATTTGACGCACAGTTGATGGCTGAAGCCGGCTTCAACGTGGTGCGTCTGGCAGAATTTGCCTGGGTTAAGATGGAACCGCAGCAAGGCGTCTTTGACTTTGACTGGCTGGACCGTGCCATTGAAATCTTTCATAAGAAAGGCATTTCCGTCGTCTTGGGGACGCCAACCGCCTCACCTCCACCCTGGCTTGCCCATCAACACCCGGACATTTTACGCGTCCGGGAAGATGGCTTGCGTGTGGGCTATGGTTCACGCCGTAAAAATTGTCCGAGCCATCCGGTGTATCGTGAACGTTCGCAAAGTATTACTACAGCGATGGCAGAACACTTTGGCGGGAACCCGGCTGTCATAGGCTGGCAAACTGATAATGAATTTGGCGACCGTTGTTACTGCGATATTTGTCGTAAGGAATTTCAGTTGTGGCTTCAGAAACGTTATGCCACGCTGGATGAATTGAACACGCGCTGGGGAACAGTCTTCTGGAGTCACACGTATAACGCTTGGGAACAGATAGCCCTTCCGCTAGCTACTCTTGGGGCACCTCCCAACCCATCTTTGGCGCTGGATTTCAGACGTTTTATCTCAGCCGCCTACGGATCTTTTCAACAGGAACAGATCGATATCCTGCGTTCCAAATGTCCAGCCCAATTCATCACGCATGACATGATGGGCTTTGGCTATGATGGGCTGGATTACTTTGACGTGGCGAAGCCGCTGGACTTTGTCAGTTGGAATAATTACCCCATCGGTTTTTGGCATAAACTGCCTTATTCACCTGCCTCTCCGGCGCTCAGCCATGATGCCATGCGCGGTTTGAAAAACAAGAATTTTTGGGTCATGGAACACCAGGCTGGACCGACAGGTTGGCAGGTTGTCAGCCCAAGTCCAAGACCCGGTGTTTTAAGATTGTGGGCATATCAAACGATAGCACATGGCGCAGACGGGATCGTATTTTTCCGCTGGCGTACAGCCCGCTTTGGGGCTGAGCAATATTGGCATGGGTTGTTAGAGCATGATGGGCGGACAGGTCGTCGTTATCACGAGATCAAGCAGATGGGTGCGGAGCTGAAGCGGGTGGCGGAGAAATTTTTCGGTTCTGAGGTTAAATCCAAAGTCGCTATTCTTCAATCCTACGACTCGCGCTTTGCATTTCAAGTGCAGGCCAATAGCGATGAATTTAGCTACGAAAAACACATTTCTCAAATTTATACTGCGCTATGGAAACGCAATATCAACGTGGATGTGATCTCGCCTACTGCAGACCTTTCCAAATATGACCTGGTGATCGCTCCAACATTACACATTCTCACAGAGGCTATTGCCGCAAACCTCAGAGAGTATGTTCGGGCTGGCGGTACTTTGGTCGTATCACCGCGCACGGGTGTAAAAAATATTGATAATGTCGTGGTTGACCAGCCGCTGCCAGGTTTGCTTACAGATGTATGCGGCGTCATTGTGGATGAGTATGATGCAATTACTCCCGAACTGACCCAATCAATTGTTTTTGAAGCGACTGATCTGGCTGGGCAGATACTGCCGGTTCAAACGTGGTGCGACATTCTCGCGCCCCAAGGCGCTGAAGTGATCGCGCGTTATACACAGGATTATTATGCAGGCAAGCCAGCTGTCACTCGTAATCAATTTGGGCAGGGTCAGGCTGTTTACCTGGGCGCATTGGGTACGGATGCTTTTTACGAATCGGTTTTTGGCTGGCTATTAAAACAAAATAATATCCAGAGTGATATTGAAGCTCCGGCGGGCGTGGAGATCTCCAAACGATATCAAGGTGATCAAGCAGTTTTTTTTATTTTGAATTTCAATGCTTCGGCACAATTAATTAATTTGCCGGTTACATATCAAGATTTGTTGGCCAATGCTGCCGTCTCAGGAACAGTTCAAGTTGGGGCAAACGATGTGTTGATTCTTGGGAGTAGGGCATGAGTAAACAGCTGACGATAAAAGATATCGCAGCTACTGCCGGAGTTTCATTCCAAACTGTTTCACGCGTTTTGAACCTGCGGCCGGATGTCGCCCCTGAAACCAGAGAACGGATCTTGAAAATTATCGCCGACGCCAATTTTTCGCCCAACGAGTTGGCGCGGAGTCTGGTACGCCAGCGTGATCGACGAACCTCCTTCATCCCGGGGCAGGTTTGGAAGGATACAGACGGCGTTCCCATTCAAGCACATGGCGGCTGCATCCTTTTTGAAGATGATATCTATTATTGGTTTGGCGAGAACAAGGATACACTCACCAAGAAGAACGAGCTAGTCGAATTCAATGTGGATGCGGTGGGGATATCCTGCTATACATCCACCGATCTCTATAATTGGCAAAACCAGGGATTGGTGCTCCCGGCAGTCAAGGATGACCCGCAGCATGAACTGCATACCAGCAAACTGATCGAGCGCCCCAAAGTTATCTACAATGAGCTGACGAAAAAGTATGTCATGTTCATGCATCTTGATGCCGAAGATTATCAATACGCGCGGGTGGGTATAGCCGTATGCGACCAGCCAGTTGGTCAATATGAATTTCTTGGCAGTATCGCTCCCAATCAATCAGACAGCCGTGATATGACGGTCTTCAAAGACGAGAATGATAGAGCTTATATTTTTCATTCCTCAGAGTGGAATGTAACGCTGTACGCCGGGGAACTTTCACCAGACTACCTGCAAACGACGGGTGTTTTTACGAAGAACTTTGAAAAAGACTCGCGCGAAGCGCCAGCGGTGTTTAAACGGAACAGTAAATATTACTGCCTCTCTTCTGGCTGCACAGGCTGGGATCCTAATGAAGCGCAGTACGCGCTCGCCGAAAATATTTTGGGACCGTGGATCGTTATCGGGAATCCGTGTGTAGGTCTCAATGCAGAGAAGACCTTCTTTGCTCAGAGCGCGTTCGTGTTTCCTGTTGCGGGCAGAACAGATGCTTATATCGCCATGTTCGATATGTGGAATAAAACGGATATTGGGTCATCGCGCTATGCCTGGCTGCCAATTCAATTTGAGAGGGAGAGGCTGGTCATCGAGTGGACGGACGAGTGGGATCTATCCGTTTTTAGTATTTGAAGTTTTGTGATGCGAACTCTTTGATTATTTGAACCTTACGATCCCCCCGTTGCTTTGGCGGTGGCGGCAGAGCGGGTGTGGACATCCAGTTTTTCGAAGACCGCTTTGAGGTGCCGTTTGACGGTATTTGTGGTGATGAAAAGTTTTTCGGCGATCTCCTTGTTCGTTAATCCCTGAGCCAATAAGTCCAAGACTTCTCGTTCGCGCTCAGTGAGGGTGTTTAATTCACTAAAGGATTGGTGATTTTGGCGGGTCTCTTCGACGACGCGGCGGAAGGCGGCGCGGTCAAAGGTCAGTTTTTCGATGTAGGCTGAGATCGCGTATTCGGCGTAGACCTTTTGGATCTCTTCTGGTTCGGATGTGCCGCTCACGACAATGGTGGGAATGTTGTTGGCTTTCGCGGCGGTCAGCAGACGATAACCATCCACGTTTGTGTCACCTGAATCCTGATCCCAATTCACAGTTGTCCCCTGCAGGGATAGGTCAATAACCGCCAGCGCAAATTTATCTTTGCGCAGATAACCAAAGGCATCGCCAAAACTTGCACAGGTGCGCACCTGGAAACCGGCATCGCTTAAAAGTTCTTCAAGGATACTGCGCCACCCGGCATCGTCCTCGACGATCAGGGCTTTTTCGCTGAGTGGTCTCACCTGGGCAGGCTGACCTTTCCCAGATGGAGAAAAGGCTGTTGAAACTGAAGCAGGTATCGGGGTGTTTTGAAGTGGCGGGCTGACGAGGATCCGATAGACAATGTCACGGAATTGACTGCGGTGAAAACTTTCCTTGCGAAGAAATGTAAACGCGCCGTAATCGGTGAGCGCGGTGACGGCGAGTTCAACGGTTGCAAATCCAGTTAAAAGAATCGCGCGGCAATTGGGGTCGAGTTTGCGGACGGCATCCAGCACGCGCAGACCGTCAATGTTATTGTGATCGTTCGGCGAAAGCGAAAGGTCGACGACTGCCACACGATGTGGCTGCGATTTGAGGTTGAGCATTGCCTGCTCAAGATTTTCGGCGATATCGACTTCGAGTCCGCAATCGACGAGAATCTCGCTGAGGATTTGACGCCACGAATGATCGTCTTCGATCACGAGCGCGCGTTGAACTTGTGCCATCATGAGGTTTGCTCCGTTGCGGCTGGCAGGCGCAGGCGGAAGGTTGTGCCGTGCTGCCCATCGCTTTCGATGATGACAGAACCACCGATGCGGGTCATCAAGGTTTTTACCCACCATAGACCAAAACCAAGCTTACCCGGTTGTGCGCCTGTGCGCGAAAAATTTAATTCAAAAATTTGATTGTGGATTTCAGGCGCGATGCCGGGACCGCTGTCAGTGACAGAGATTTCAACCCAGTCCGATTCGGCGCTGCCTTTGAGGACGATCAAGCCATTGCCGTGCATGGCAGCAATTGCGTTCTCGATCAAATTTTTAAAGACGAAGGTGAGGCTGGGTCCGCCAGCGGTTACCGCAGGCAGATCGTCCAAGCCTTCGTCTTCGATTCGAATTTCAGCCGGGATCTGCACGGCGCGGATCGCATCCATCACGCGCGCGGCGATCTGAATTTTTTCCATGCGGATGGGGCGCAGGTGTGAAAGATTATCGCGCACGATCTGCATGGCTTCGGTGGCGCTGTGTTCGATCTCGGCGATGTTGTTGGCAAGATACGAATCGCCTTCAAGCATCTGTGAATACTTATCTTGAATCGCCTGCACACGCACAGGAATCGTGCCGACTTTATTGTTCATATTATGCAGCAGGTTCGCCGATATATCGCCGACCGCCGCAAAAGTTTCCGCGGTCCAGTGTTGTTCCTGTGAAGCCCGCAATGCCTGTTGATGGGATTCGTTCTGGACTGCGAGCACCGCGTAATTGGCAAGACACGCCAATACTTTCTTATCCCATTCGGACTGGACGCTTCGTCCCAAGCCGGGGTCTGGGTTGCTGAACACCCCGAACATTCCCAACGCCTTAGCCTTGTCACTGCCCGGCAGTGGGATCATCAGGACGTTTGGATGCTGCGCCGCCTCTGCATAATTTTCAATGCGCTGAACGCCGTTCGCCGAGACGAGTTGAAACTCATGCGCTTCATTCGATAACCAGACCGCGCTGGATGTGGTGTTGAGCAGATCGTTCGCCATGCCGCACAGACGGTCCAATGCCTTCTGCATGGGCTGTGAGATCAAGAGCTGCGCAGCTTCCTGCAACGCATCCAGCAAGCGGACTTCCTGGATCGCGGTGATGGCATAGGTTGCCAATGATTGCAACATGTGATTGTCATCTTCAGAGAATGTACCCGCAGTCGGGCTTTCGAGATTCAGCACACCTTCCAACCGTCCGCTGGCGTTGATGAGCGGCACTGCCAGTTCGGAGCGCATCTCCAATTTCGAATCGAGCGGATAATAAATATTCGACCAGGGTTCCAGCCGCAGGTCTGAAACCAGCAGAGGTTCGCGTGTACGCGCCACGTGTGCCATAATGCTGTTTCCGTTAAGTGGAAGTTTTTCAGTCAGGGGTTTTTCAAATTGAATACCGCTGACCGCCCGCGTGACCAGGTATTCCCCGTTCTTATCAAGCAGGCGAAAGATGCCGTATTGCGCGTTGGTGATCTCAAGCGCCAGTTGCAAAATGGAATCCAGGGTCTCTTCCAGCCGCAAGCGCGATGAGATCAAGAGTCCCACCCGGCGCAGTTGATTTAATTCTTCGTCCTTGCGGGTCAGGTCGCGTTTGATGCGGGCGAGGCGGCGTGAATGATAGATCGCCATCGCGGCTTGATTCACGAAGTTATCGAGCATGAGCTGTTCGAGCTGGGTGAATTGGCGTTCTTCATGCAGGTAGATATATAAAATACCGACAGCCTGTTCAGCCACCACCAACGGGAAACAGGCAACTGCTTTGACGCCCAGGGCGGCGTGATACGGATGAACATCCACGTCGGCTTCTTCATATGATAATGCCTTGCGGCGGCGCTGAATCGTGCGCTCCCCAATTCCACCGGGACGCGGCGCATCGTCTATCATCTCACCCTTTGATGCGGTTCGTTGTTTCCCAGGTTCAGCCGAGACGCGTGATTCTTTTTCAAAGTTGCCCGTGGTTTGATCGTACGTGTAGATCACAGCCGACGAACCCGGCACCACGCGGATCGCGCTTTCCACGATCAACTGCAGACTTAGATCGTTCTGACTGACAGCCTCTGAACCAATATGATTGACCGCGCTGCTGATCTGATTCAGAATCTTGAGCGCCTCCAACAAACGTGGATCAATATTATCGGGGGAGGCGAGGAAAGGTTGGGTTGTCATCTCAAAGATCTGCCGTTCACGAACTGGTGATGATTTTCCCATTGGTTGGTTATCCATGCAAGTTCCGGTTAAGCCAGATTTTGAATAAGTTTCCAGGCAAGCTGGAGGGCGAAATAGCCGAGGGCAAGTCCGCAGGCGAGGTTGACCCAGCGAAAGAATGCAGCGTTAACGAATTTACGTCCCCAGGCAACGAGGCTCGCCATGAAAAAGCACCACGTGATGGCGCCAAGTAAAAACCCAGCGAAGAAAATAACAAAATGGACAGGAGCAGGCTTCCCTGAGATGGAGGCGAAGACCGTCGTCCCCAATCCGGTCCAAAAGACGATGTTCATCGGGTTGCCGAGTGAAAGCAATGCGCCGATGTTGAAGTCTCCGCGCTCAGACGCGGACGCGGATGTATCTAATTCCTTGCCGAGGCGGGCATCGCGGATCGCATCCCAGGCAAGTTTGAGCATGAGCAGAATGCCGATGATGCTGAGAATAATTTTGGCAGTGTTGTTCTGCACGAGGAATGCCAGACCCGTCAATGCGATGATCGCCCAGGTAGTATCGCCAACCAGCGACCCGAACTGCACGAACAACGCCGGGACAAATCCGCGCGCGGCGCCACGGCGCACCGTCTCAGCGGTGATGACGCCGGGCGGGGCGCAGAATGCGATGGCGAGGATAAAGGATGAAGCGAATAAGGTCATGGTCTTTTTAGAAGACAGACCGAGGGGTCGCCTCGGTCTGTTGTTTTTCACTTTCGTCATTGCGAGCCGTCCTGAGCGGAGTGGAGCGTGTTTGTCGCGCCACGCAGACGAAGGAGGGCGAAGCAATCTCCAACACGGTGAGGGGGATTGTGTCGCCACGGCGCCACGCGACGCTTCGGGCTGGGTCTCGATACGCCTTTCGCAACGAACGCTCAAGGCTACTCGACCACCAGCCCTCGCAATGACGGGTTAGCAATCGAAATACAAAGTGAATTCGTACGGTGTCGGGCGGATGCGGACCGGGTCGACCTCGTTGTGGCGTTTGTAGTTGATATAAGTTTCGAGCAAGTCGGTGGTGAAGACGTCACCCTTGAGCAGGAATTCGTGATCGGCTTCGAGCGCATCGAGCACAGCGCTGAGGGAGGAGGGTACCTGCTTGATCAGCTTGGCTTCCTCGGCGGGGAGCTCGTAGAGGTCCTTATCGGTGGGTTCGCCGGGGTCAATGCGATTCAAGATACCGTCGAGACCTGCCATGAGAACAGCGGAGAAGCACAGATAGGGATTGCTGGAGGCATCCGGCGCGCGGAATTCGACACGCTTGGCTTTGACACTCTTGGTCACCGGGATGCGGCAGATCGCGGAGCGATTGCGTTGTGAATAAGCGAGATTGACAGGTGCTTCAAATCCGGGCACAAGGCGGCGGAAGGAGTTCGTGGTGGGGGAGGTCAACGCGAGCAATGCCGGAGCGTGCTTGAGCAAACCACCGATGTAATACTTGGCGGCTTGTGACAAACCAGCATAACCAGCGGCATCATAGAAGACGTTCGTATCGCCCTTCCATAAAGA
>JAYUGV010000297.1:0-8488 GCA_043767565.1 Anaerolineales bacterium | reverse complement strand
TTGCTGCAGTAGCCTGTGAGCAATCTCAGGCGCAGTATGCGGCAGTGGGGGTTTTGAACGATGATGGAAGCCTGAAGCAGTTTATTACAGTTGGAATGACTCACGATGAAATCAAGCAGATTGCGCATCCGCCGGTGGGAAAAGGCTTGATCGGTGAGCTGATGAACACAGAATTGCCCTTGAGAGTCCCTGTGATTCAGGACCACCCGAGGTCAGTTGGTTTTCCGGATCATCATCCACCTATGATTCCGTTTTTAGGTGTGCCAATTCGTACGACGGATCGTCAACTGGGACAAATTTATCTTACCAAGAAGCCAGGGGAGAACGAATTTACGGCAGATGATGAGAAGATTATTCAAATGCTGGCTGCTTATGCGTTTGCGGCGATCCAAAACGCCCGTTTGCATGAAAACTCACAACACTTAGCGATACTTGAAGAACGCGATCGTATCGGTATGGATCTGCATGACGGCATCATCCAATCTATTTATGGCGTGGGATTGTCACTTGAAAATGCGCTTCATTCCATTCAAGATGATCCGGATGATGCCAAGCAGCGTGTTCAATACTCGATTAACGGTTTAAATCAGGCAATTCGCGATCTACGCTCTTACATTTTGGACTTAAGACCGCGTCAATTGGGCACTGAAGGCTTGCTCAATGGAATAAAACGTCTCATTGCCGAGTATCGCGCTAATACTTTTGCTGAAGTCCATCTTACTGAACCTGATTCAGACTTGAAAGAGCTATCGCAAGCTCAGTCCTTGACCCTTTTTCATATTTGCCAGGAGGCTTTGGCGAACGCGGCGAAGCATGCCAAGGCAAAAAATGTCCAAGTGGCATTATGGACAACCGCTGATCGCGTATTGATGGAGATTACAGATGACGGCAGCGGCTTTGACATGGAGAAATTAACCACCAACATCGGTCACGGACTCGCCAACATGCAGACCCGCGTACATTCTGTCGGCGGTGATGTAGATATATCATCGGTGCTGCATGAAGGTTCAACCATTCTGGCGTGGGTTCCGCGTCACTCCCGGACCTAAACCTACGAATTGAACTTTCTTTAACATTGAATCACGAGATTCGGTGATTCAAAAACATTGACACGTTCAAAATTTATAAAATGATCTTTTAACAACCGACCTGCATATTTACTAAATACCGAATAAATCAGTCAGACAGCACCAGATATGGGGGTGGGGGCAACTTTTCAAGGCGTACATGCCTGAAACGAGTGTTCTATAAAAAACAAGATATCAAAATCTCCTCAGATTGATTCTTTAACATTGACCGACCTTAAAAAAACGGAAGTTTTTAACCTAGCGTAGGCTTTGCGTGTTGTTATTTCCTACAACTATCTGCTAGAATGATGGCACGCTGAAATCTGGATGTGCTGAACAGTACGCATCTTAAAGTCCCAGTACGTTTTATTATTACAAACGAAAACGAAATCACAAATGAGCCGCTGACGAAGCGGATTAGTTCGACCTACTTTCTTGATACAACAATGAAAATGCAATGGAGCAATTATGAATGCAGAACAGGCCTGGCAATCAGTACTTGGACAACTTCAAATGGAAATGCCGCGTGCGTCCTTTGATACCTGGGTACGTGATACCAAACCTGTTTCGTATCAAGATGGCACGTTGACGGTGGGGGTCAGCAACGCATATGCGCGTGATTGGCTCGAGAACCGCCTTGCCAGCACCGTGAATCGTCTATTGGTTGGGATCATGAACTCGTCAGTAGACGTGAGTTTCATTGTGAATGGCAACGAAGTAGAGCAAAACGTGGATGAAGCGCCTCATTCAAAGCTGGAACCTGTTTTTTCTTCCAATCAACCTGCTCGCAGCCCGAGCATTAATCCACGTTATGTGTTCGATACTTATGTCGTAGGTTCTGGAAATCGTTTGGCGCATGCGGCTTGCTTGGCTGTCGCTGAAAAACCAGCGCGTGCCTACAATCCATTGTTCTTATATGGCGGTGTGGGACTTGGTAAGACCCATTTACTACATGCCATCGGCAATGCCTGTCATGGACGTGGACTGAATGTGCTCTATGTTTCTTCCGAAGAGTTCACCAACGACATGATCAGCGCCATCCGCACCCATACCAATCAGGCTTTCCGCGAGAAATACCGCTCTGCTGATGTGTTATTGGTAGATGACATCCAGTTCATTGCTGGAAAAGAATCCACTCAGGAAGAATTCTTCCATACCTTCAACACCTTACACGGACAGGATAAACAGATCATTGTTTCATCTGATCGCCCGCCGAAGTCCTTGAATACGCTTGATGAACGTCTACGCTCCCGCTTTGAGTGGGGCTTAACTGCGGATATCCAGCCGCCTGATCTGGAAACTCGTTTAGCCATCCTACGTTCGAAAGCCGAACGGACTGGTCGCCAGATCTCCGACGATATTCTGGAGACCATTGCCCGTCGTGTACAGTCTAATATCCGTGAGTTGGAAGGCGCTTTGAACCGCATCCTGGCTTTTGCTGATTTAAGTGGTTCTTCCTTGACGCCGAACCTTGTCGAAGTGGCGCTAGCTGATTTGCTGCCGCAACGTAGTGATGTGGCTCCCGGGAAGATCATTGAACTGGTTGCCAAAGAATGGCAAACGACCGTCGAAGCCTTGCTCGGACGTGACCGTTCGCAGAAGATCGCCCAGCCGCGCCAGGTCGCCATGTATCTCATGCGCAAAGAGACCGATGCATCCCTGCCGATGATTGGACAAGTATTGGGCGGGCGCGATCATACGACGGTGATGTATGCCATTGAGAAAATTGCGGGTGAGATCGAAACCAAATCTGATCTACGCAAACGCGTGGTCAATATCAAACAGCAGTTGTACGGTCAAGCTGCTGTGATTTAGTCCCATTAGCCCTGAGGAAACTCGGGGCTTTTTATTTGGCAAAGTAAAAGGGGAGAAGCGGCACATTAGGCTGAATCAATTTTCGGCTGAGATCGAAGCGGAGCATCCTGAATCCTATGATATAATCTCGCCGCTTCACCCTTCGTCTACAGCACAGAAAGCATGTGCCTCCGCTCAGGGCGAAAGCAACATCTTGCTTAGGACGGGCATTAAGCGTCCTTGAGCGGGTCATCAAATCCCGCTAAACTCATTCTGCTTCACGCCAAATTTTTGCGCGTTGGAAAGCAGAACTGTAAGGAGAAAAAATGGCAGTTATTTCCATGAAAGCCCTACTTGAGAGCGGTGTGCACTTCGGACATCGCACCAACAAGTGGGACCCCCGTATGAAGCCGTACATTTTCACAGAGCGTAATGGTATTCACATCATTGACCTGCAACAGACTTCCAAGTTGTTGAACCAGGCTTACAATGTGATTCGTGACATTGCTGCGAATGGCGGTAATGTTTTGTTCGTTGGCACCAAACGTCAGGCGCAGGAAACTATTGCCGAAGAAGCCGCGCGCTGTGGTATGCCTTATGTGACTGAACGCTGGATGGGCGGTATGCTCACCAACTGGTCCACGATGTTTGTTCGTATTCAGGAACTTGAACGCCTTGAGAAGATGCGCGATACGAAAGAACTCGAGCGCCTGACCAAGAAGGAAGGTTTGTTGATCAATCGTGAGATCGTTCGTCTCACTACCCGTCTTTCTGGTACCCGCTCCATGAAGCGTCGCCCTGACTTGGTCTTCATCGTTGATGTGGGCCGCGAAGATTCTGCTGTGCATGAAGCCAACCTACTCAACATTCCGATCGTTGCGATGGTGGATACGAACTGCAATCCGCTCAATATTGACTATGTGATCCCTTCCAATGATGATGCCATTCGCGCCATCAAGTTATTGGTCGCGAAGGTTGCCGATGCTGTGCTTGAAGGTAGAGCATCACGCAAGGAAGAGGATGTTGACAATAAGCCTGCCGAAGCAGTGCGAACAGAACGACCTTCCCGTAAGGGTCCCAAGGTTGTCGAAACCGATGTTGAGTTGGAAGATAATGCTCTGCTCGGTGAAGCGACATTGGCGAAGATGGCTCCCAAAGTTGTTGAAACACCCGCGGCTCCTGTGGCATCTGCAGCCCCTGTCGCCGATGTACCCGCCGTTGAAACACCTGCGGTTGAAACACCTGCAACTGATGCCCCTGCAGAAGAATCAGCCCCGGCTGCTGAATAAACCAACGTTCTAAAGCAATAGAAGGATATATCGAGATGGAAATTACGACCGAAATGATCAAAGAATTACGCGGTGCAACAGGCGCTGGAATTTTGGATTGCCGTAAAGCGTTGACCGAAGCAGACGGCGATTATCAAAAGGCTGTCGATTGGCTGCGCGAAAAAGGTATGGCAACCGCCGCCAAACGCGCCGACCGCGATGCGTCACAGGGTGTTGTTGAGCTCTATTCCCATGGTGGTGGACGTGTGGGCGTGATGGTTGAAGTGAACTGCGAAACTGATTTCGTGGCTCGTTCCGAAAAGTTCCGTGAATTGGCTCATGAAATTGCATTGCAGATCGCTGCATCTGCTCCGCGTTATCTCAAGGCAGAAGATATTCCTGCTGAAGTCCTGGAGCATGAAGCGGAAATTGCCCGCGCCCGCGCAGTCGAAGAGGGCAAGCCTGAGAATGTGATGGAAAGGATCGTGGCGGGACGCCTTGAGAAATTCAAGGATGAAGTTGTGCTTTCCCGGCAGGCTTACATCCGCGACGAATCCCTTACCGTGGAAAAGTTGATCCTTTCAACGGTAGCCGCCATCGGCGAAAATGTGATTGTGCGCCGCTTCCAGCGTTGGGAGCTGGGTGAGAGTTTGAACGGTTAAATAAATTTGAAATGACCAACCTCTGGGTTGGTCATTTTTATAATGTCACCTGCCGGTGCGCGGGTGATCACAAAAGGAGAACTATGGGTACTTTCAAATATAAGCGCATTCTTCTCAAGTTGAGCGGGGAAACTCTTGCCAGCAAATCTGGCTACGGCATTGACGTGGATGAAGCTGAATCCATTGCGGGACGTATCAAGGAAGTTCATGAAACCGGTGTGGAAGTTGCCGTGGTGATCGGCGCTGGCAACTTGTGGCGCGGCAAACAGGGACTCGAGCACGGCATGGATCGTTCCACCGCCGATTATATGGGCATGCTTGCCACAGTGATGAACGCCATGGCTTTGATGGATGCGCTTGAACGTCAGGGTGTTTATACGCGCGTGCTTACCGCGATCGAGATGCGGGCAATTGCCGAGCCGTATATCCGTCGGCGCGCCATCCGTCATCTGGAAAAGGGACGCGTGGTCATCTTCGGCGCGGGGACGGGAAACCCGTTCTTCTCGACCGATACAGCTGCTGCGCTTCGAGCGACTGAGATCGACGCTGACGTGGTAATCAAAGCCACAAAAGTGGATGGCGTCTATGACTCGGATCCCAAGAAAAACCCGAATGCGGTCAAATTCGATTCGTTGACTTATATTGATGTGCTCACTCGTCGTTTGGAAGTGATGGATAGTACTGCCATCACGCATTGTATGGAAAATAATATACCCATCCTGGTTGTGAATATGTGGGACAACCATGCGCTCCTGGCGGCACTGCGCGGGGAAGCGGTTGGGACTTTGGTACACGGCTGATCGTATGTGATCTCAACGACGGGAGAGAAAGATTTCTCTCCCGTTTTTTTGTTTTGAGAGTCTATCCTTCTGCTTCAAAACCTCTCAACCCTTTGATTATCTGTAGCGTATTTTGTCGTTTTGGTGTATCCTTAACCTTGAGATTATTTCAAATTTCAGGAGATTGTGGTGATCAAAGATATCCTTACCGACGCTGAGAATCGTATGCGCAGCGCCATCCAAGTCCTTCATAATGATATGGCGGGCATCCGCACAGGCCGCGCCAGCCCGGCTTTGGTCGAGAAACTGTCGATCGAATATTACGGAGCGCCGACGCCGCTTCAGCAACTTGCTTCGATCAGTGTCCCCGAACCGCGCAGCTTGATGATCAAACCCTATGATGCCACCACGCTTAAATTGATCGAGAAGGCCATCATGACATCCGACCTGGGGTTGAATCCTAATAATGACGGTAAAGTCATCCACCTCAACTTGCCTCCGCTCAATGAACAACGCCGCCGCGATCTGGTAAAGCAGGTCCATCATCGCCTTGAAGAAGCGCGCGTTGCTGTCCGCAATATTCGCCGCGATGCCCATAATGATATGCGTGACTTCGAGAAGGAAAAATTGATTACTGAAGATGAACTGGAACGCGGGGAAACAGACCTGCAAAAGTTGACCGACCGTTATGTGGAAGAGATCGGCGAACATGGCAAGAAAAAAGAGATCGAGATCATGGAAGTGTAGGCACTGATTTGTGCCGTAATATTAAATGACAGATTCCCCAATCAATATCCCTGCTGATAAATTGCCCCGGCACGTTGCCATAATCATGGATGGTAATGGACGCTGGGCGTTATCACGCGGTTTGCCGCGTCTGGCTGGTCACAAAGCCGGTACCGAAAACCTGCGGCGCATCATCCGCGCTTCAGTTGAATTCGGCGTGAAATACCTGACAATTTACGCATTCTCCACTGAGAATTGGGGTCGCCCGCCTGAGGAAGTGCAGGGCTTGATGTATATTCTTGAGAATGTCCTTGATCGTGAGCTTGCCGAACTTCACAAAGAAGGAGTGCAATTAAGGCATATCGGTCGCCTGGAACGGCTCGCCCCTAACTTGCAGAAAAAGGTTCTGGAAGCCATCGAACTAACAAAAAATAACGACAAGCTTGTACTAAATGTTGCCTTTAATTATGGCGGACGCGATGAAATCGTCAACGCCATCCAAAACATCATAAAGGACGGTATCCCGCCTGAGGATGTAACTGAAACACTGGTTAACCGCTATCTCTACACAGCTGGTGTACCAGACCCAGACTTGATTGTCCGCCCATCGGGTGAGTTGCGGGTGAGTAACTTTCTGATCTGGCAGGGAGCCTATTCCGAGTTGTACGTCACGCCAAAATATTGGCCCGATTTTGATAAAGAGGAATATCGCCGCGCCTTGGAAACGTATGCAAGCCGTGACCGCCGCTACGGTAAAGTCTCATCAAGTGAATATGAGGCGTCCAATGCTTAAACGCACGTTGACAGCGTTGGCATTGGCGGCAGTCGGTTTGCCTGCCATTATTTACGGGGGCGTTTTTTATTACTTGCTCATGGGTACATTTTTGGTGGGAGGCGCCTGGGAATACGTCCGGATGTATCGTGCGGTTCAATACGAACCGAATGAGATCATCACGGTTGGAGGCGTGCTTGTGATAGCCACAGCGCGCTTCTTTTTTGCAGATTTTGCGATTTTCACTCTGGTGCTATTCGTGCTCCTGGCGATGACGGTTCATGTCATTGCGTATGAACGCGGCCGGGATAAAGCCGCGCTTGATTTCAGTGTTACGGTTACTGGTATTGTTTATATCGGCTGGCTGGGATCGTACTTGCTTGACCTTCGTAATCTACCCAACGGTGTCTGGTGGTTGATGTTTATTTTGCCATTGGTTTGGGCTGCAGATACAGGTGCGTATTCCATTGGTGCCGTATTTGGAAAGCATAAAATGTCTCCGCGCTTAAGCCCCAAGAAAAGTTGGGAAGGCTATGGCGCGGGTATTTTTACAGCGATCTATGTAGGCGCCTTATTTGCGTATGCTTTTTCGTCTTTGGGTCTCAAACCTCTTTATGGTTTGATCAATCCTTTGCAGGGCGCGCTAATCGGATTCTTTATCAGCGCCATTGCGCCGCTGGGCGATCTGGGGGAGAGTATGTTCAAGCGTCAGGGTGGCCTCAAAGATTCAAGCAATATCTTCCCGGGTCATGGCGGTTTTCTCGACCGGATCGATTCATGGATCTGGGGTTCGGCGATCGGCTTTTTTATCATCCAATTCTTCATCTTATAACGGAGGCAAAATGGATCATAGCAACGACCCCACTCGAAATCTGGCGATGGAGTTGGTACGTGTCACAGAAGCCGCAGCGTTGGCGTCAGGTCGCTTCATGGGCCGCGGAGATAAAGAGGCGGCCGACCAGGCTGCGGTCAATGCGATGCGGATCGTCCTCCAGACTATAGATATGGATGGGCTCATCGTCATCGGCGAAGGGGAAAAAGATAATGCACCGATGCTATACAATGGGGAACAGGTCGGAAACGGTTCGGGACTGAAATTTGATGTTGCCGTTGACCCGATCGACGGGACTCGCCCCTTAGCCTTTGGCCGCTCGAACTCGCTCGCGACAGTTGCCATTGCTCCGCGCGGCAGTATGTTCAACCCAGGTCCTTTTGTTTATATGAACAAACTGGCGGTTGGACCGGAAGCCAAGGGCAAAATTGATATTGAAAAACCGCTGATCGAAAACCTCAAAGCGATCGCCAAAGCCATGCATAAAGATGTGGAAGACCTGACTACGATCATTCTCGACCGTGACCGCCACATCGATATGATCGCAGAGATCCGCAGAGCCGGTGCCCGTATTCGGCAGATCCCTGA
>JAYUGV010000296.1:0-8492 GCA_043767565.1 Anaerolineales bacterium | reverse complement strand
GATGGGCGCACAGGTCGTGATGGTGGGGTCTGATGCGCGGAAGTTGGAACAGGCAGAGTCCATTGGCGCAGACATCCTGATCGACCGCTCAAAAGTGGGCGATTGGTCGAAGTCCGTTTTTTTGGCGACGAACAAACGCGGCGTGGATGTCGTTGTAGATAACGTCGGCACAACCTTCATGCAAAGTCTGCGCACCTTGCGCAAAGGCGGACGGTTATTGACTGTGGGCAACAGTGGCGGACCTAAGTTTGAAATTGACAATCGCTATATTTTCGCAAAGCACCTGAGCATTATCGGGTCTACGATGAGCACGCTGGCTGATTTCAAAGAAGTGCTGGATCTAATTGTGGCTGGCAAATTGAAACCGATCATGGATAAAATATATCCCCTCAAAGACGCCGCCGCCGCACAGGAACGTTTGTGGCGGAATGAAAATTTTGGAAAGATCACGCTGGATATCCCCTCTCCTTCAGGGGAGGGTTCGGGTGAGGGCTGATGAAACGTTACCGTTGGTTTGAAATTTTATTAGTGACGATCATCATGGCGATCAGCCTGTATGCGGCGTTATCAGATCCGCAGAACTTTTCGTGGCGGTGGTTTACGCGCGACGATGCCTATTATTATTTCAAGGTGGCGCAAAATATCAGCGAGGGACATGGCAGTACCTTCGATGGCATCAACCCAACGAATGGCTATCATCCACTGTGGATGCTGGTTTGCATTCCGATCTTCGCATTAGCGCGCTTTGATCTGATTTTGCCGCTGAGGATATTGTTACTGGTAATGAGCGGGCTTTCTGCCGCGACAGCCATACTTTTTTATCGCCTGCTCGGCAAAATCTTTATACCGGCCATTGGAGCGATCGCCGCGTTATATTGGGCGTTCAGTTATGATGTCCTTACCCGCATTTATCAACCAGGATTGGAAACCGGCATCGCAGTGTTCTTCGTTGTCTTGCTGGTTTACAAGGTGTATGAATTTGAAACCACCTGGCGTAAGGATCAGGTCACGAATAAGCAATTGTTTCTATTAGGTTTCATTGCCATGCTCACCGTCCTAAGCCGGTTAGATTTGATCTTTCTGGCAGGCATGGCGGGCATCTGGATCATCTTCCGTAAATCCCCGCTGCGATACTTCCTGCCATTGGACATTGCCGCAATTCTTGTATCGGTGTTGCTGGCTTTCGTCATCCGCTTGTCTCTGCCTGAGTATTACAAATTCTCCGACGCCGCTGTTACCATGGCGGCGGTCAGCCTTGCAGTCAAGATTCCACTTGCCTATCTTATGGGTTTATATCAACCTGTCATTCTCACTAAAGCTTCAAAACTTTTTGGACGGTTGGCAATGTTCATAGTGGTTGGTACAGGGCTGACTGCTATACTCATGAGCGCTGTAGTTATGCTGGCGCATTTTGAAGGCTTTCCACGCATCACACTGATCTACGATCTTGCATTCACTGCGCTTTTCTTCGGGATCAGCCGGTTCAGTGTATTGGGATTGAAAACAAATCCATCAAAATATAACGAACAAACCACGCCGCTGGAATATTTGCGCCAAAACTGGAAACAATGGCTGACTGACGGCATTGCATATTACGGCATCGTCGCTGGCGGACTTGGGCTATACATACTCTCGAATAAATTTTGGTTCGGCACGTTTTCACCCGTCAGCGGGCAGATAAAAAGATGGTGGGGCTCCTTACCGGGGCGCGTCTATGGTGGACCAGCTGCAGAACCACTCTCGTTTTTTGGCATCAACTATGGGGGCGACTCGAACACCTGGCATCCAGCGTCAACTGCTTTCGGTGCCGTCACTGAAAAATTATTCGGGGCTGCGGTTTCCGATATCTCGCGCTATCTCATCATACTGTCTGTATTTGGACTCTTATATTACCTACTATTATTTCTGAATAAACAAAAGGCAAAATCAAGCATTGCACAATTGAGCCTGATCCCACTCTTCGCCAGCGCATGGCTGCAGGTTTTGTACTACCATGCTCCTGGCTATTCCGCGTACAAGGAATGGTATTGGGTGAGCCAATTGGTTTTGGTCGTATTGGCAACCAGCCTAATTCTGGGAATACTTTATCACGCGGTCAGAAAAGTCCGCTACATTGAAACACGCGCCTGGGTAATCGCATTCGGCTTCGGGCTTTTCATGCTGCTGCCATATTGGTCAGCCATCCGCGCCAACATGACCTACAACGAATGGAAATCCACCGATCCCATCAACGACATTGCCGCGTTCCTCGAAGCCAACACCGAGCCCGGCAGTATGATCGGGCTTACGGGCGGCGGCAATGCGGGTTACTTTATCCATGACCGGATCGTGGTCAATATGGACGGACTTATCAATAATTACGAATATTTCAAAAACCTACAGGCAGGAAATGCTGGTGAATATTTGGCAAACGAGGGCATGGACTATATTCTGGCAAACCCGTACATTCTAAGTCAACCGCCATATAAAGGTCAGTATCAAATGTATATGGAGTCAACGAACACCAAACTGGGCGGGAAAGAGCTATTTCACTATCACACAAAATAACCGAAATACAATTTACAATTAGGTCATCTCATCACCCCATAGTCAAATGAGAAATACAATGAAATCTTTCGGATATAAGATCATGAAGAAACCGGATCTTTTTGAGATCATACTGATCATAGCCGTCCTAGCAATCAGTTCATATGCCGCGCTATCAGATGCACAAAACTTCGCCAACCAATGGTTTACACGCGACGATGCGTATTATTATTTCAAAGTTGCGCAAAATATCAGCGAGGGCCATGGCAGTACTTTTGACGGCATCAATCCGACCAACGGCTACCACCCACTTTGGATGCTGATCTGCATCCCGATTTTTGCGCTGGCACGCTTTGATCTGATCCTGCCGCTGCGCATCCTGCTTATGGTGATGAGCGGATTATCCTTAGCAGGCGGTATTCTATTATACCGGTTGGTCGGCAGGCTATTCTCCGCACCAATCGGAGCAGTCATCGCCGCGTATTGGGTTTTCAATTACCAGATCACCGGTGCCTTATATCAAAATGGATTAGAGACCGGGCTCGCAGCATTATTTATACTCCTGCTAATTTACCGTTTATCCGAACTTGAGCGGTCATGGCGCACCCAGGGCATCTCTCACAAACAAATGATCGACTTGGGCATCCTCGCAACTCTGACCATGTTTAGCCGCCTTGATCTGATCTTCATAGTGACCATGTTCGGTTTTTGGATCATCTTTCGTAAACACCTATTGCGTCATTTCATCCCGCTGGATCTGCTGGCGGTGGTTACCTCTGTCTTGTTGGCCTTTATGCTCGTTCTTGGTTCTCCACGACAATATTATTTCTATACAAGCTCGGCGCTTACAATGTCTTTCCTGGCATTGATCATAAAAATCCCTTTGGCATATTTTATGGGTTTATACGAGCGCTCGTTTGCAAACCAGGGTCTCTGGTCGGTTTTAAGTAAGATTGCCATCTTCACCGGGCTTGGATCGTTCAGCGTCGTTGTGATCATGTTGATTCTGGTTCAAGCAAAATTTCTTATTGGCTTTCCCCGTACTACACTCATCTACGATCTACTCTTCACGTTTGCCTTCTTCACATTCAGCCGACTTGGATTGATCGGGCTAAACTCCAAAGCGAAACAACCGGAACAAATATCTACGCCCATCGAAACCCTGCGCAATAACTGGCAGATCTGGCTAAGCGAAGGCTTACGCTATTACGGTGTGGTATTCGGCGCTCTCGCTATCTATATGGGTTGGAACAAATTCGCATTTGGAACCTTCTCGCCAGTCAGCGGACAGATCAAGCGCTGGTGGGCAACCCTGCCAGGCAATACCTACGGCGGAGCGGCAAGCAGTCCGCTTGAATTCTTCGGTCTCGCTTACGACGGATCAGCCAATGCCTGGGCTCCAATATCAACAAAGCTCGGAATGTTGTCAGAAAGACTTCAACCCAACACCATGATCTTTGATGTACGCTATTACATGGCTCTGCTCGCCATATTTGCCGTTCTTTTTTACGCCTTGTTATGGCTCACCTCAAAAAAATCGAAACCGGCACTTGTTCAGCTAGGCATCCTCCCCCTATTGAGCGGCGCATTCTTTCAAACCTATTACTACCATGCCATTGGCTTTTCGGCATTCAAGAGCTGGTATTGGGTGACCCAAGTTGTGCTGGTTGCGCTTGTTTTTGGCATGATCATTGGGTTGCTCTACAACCTTCTCCTAAAAATCAAACAGCGCAGTGCTATCGCCTGGGTTGTTGCCAGTGTATTTGTCATCTACATGGGACTTTCCTATTTTGAGATCGTGCGGTATGTTATGCCACATGGCAAATGGTCGCCAAGTGATCCGTACCTTGATATCATCCCATTCCTTGAAGGAGCCACTGAACCCGGCAGCCTGATCGGGATCACAGGCGGCGGCGCTGCCGGTTACTTCATCCATGACCGCACAATTATCAATATAGATGGGCTGATCAACAGTTATCCGTATTTTCAGGCTCTACAGAAATTTAAAGCCGCCGAATACCTCGCTGCCGAAGGCTTGAACTACATTCTGGCACGACCCCTCATTCTTAACGTACAGCCATATGCCAAACAATTCAATCCCTATCTTGAGCGCACAGTCTATTCCTATTACGGAAAAGACCTCCTGCGCTTTCTCCCAACCCTTTATTCTCCGTAATAAACAGCTTGAATATATGGATTGGAAGACCGCTTCTGCCTTCGGCGCCAGCCGGTAACTGCTTCTGTTAAAAGAGAATAAGTCTATGCTGCAAAAACGTCCTTTCGGTGTAACCATGCTCCTGTGGATGGTGTTAAGCCTGTTAGCGTGGGGCGCCATCCGGTTGTTCGCGTCCCTGCGCGCCTGGGATATACTGATGGAGTTCAGATCCACTCTCAGCCCGTGGTATCTGTCCATAACGGGAGCAGGCTGGGCAGCGGCAGGATGCGCCCTGCTGTGGAGCATGTTCAGCGGCAAAAAATGGACTCGTGCGGCGGTCCTTACATCCATTTTGATTTGGCTGATAGAATATTGGCTCGAGCGAGTCTTCTATCAGCAACCCCGCGCAAATTTATGGTTCGCCATTATCAGTTCGATCGCGTTCCTGTGTATCGCACTGATCAGTACATTTCACAAAAGCACACAAAACTTTTTAAACAGAAGCGAGGAGTATGAGCAGCAAAACAAAAATCCAGGTTCTTAATGAACACAAAGCCCAATCACGGTTGGGCGGCGGCGCGGAGCGCATGGAAGCCCAGCATAAAAAGGGACGCTTAACCGCGCGCGAACGCCTTGACCTGCTGCTGGACAAGGGCTCCTTCCATGAAGTGGATGCCTTTGTGCAGCACCGCACCCATGATTTTGATCTCGATAAGCAAAAGTATATGAGCGACTCGGTGGTGACAGGTTGGGGCACTATTGAAGAGCGACTCGTATATGTGTTCTCACAGGATTTCACTGTGTTCGGCGGCAGTCTTGGTGAAGTGCATGCCGAAAAGATCTGCAAGATCATGGATATGGCGATGAAGAACGGCGCACCCATGATCGGCTTAAACGATTCAGGCGGCGCGCGCATTCAAGAAGGCGTCGTAGCGTTGGCAGGCTACTCTGACATCTTCTTGAAGAACACCATGGCATCAGGCGTCATACCGCAGATCTCAGCCATCATGGGACCGTGTGCTGGCGGCGCTGTCTACTCCCCTGCTCTGACTGACTTTATCTTCATGACCCGCAACACTTCCTACATGTTTGTCACCGGACCCGATGTGGTGAAAGCCGTGACGCACGAAGAAGTTTCGTTTGAAGATCTGGGCGGTGCAAGTGTACATTCCGAAAAATCTGGCGTATGCCATGTCGCCGCAGATAGCGAAGCCGATACGCTGTATTTGATCCGCAAAATGTTGGGGTATCTTCCACAAAATAATATGGAAGACCCACCCTTCCTGCAAAGCGATGATCCATTGCGCATGGACGAAACCCTAAACAGCATCGTCCCTGATGATGCGAATAAACCCTACGATATCAAAGATGTCATCCGCCCTATCGTAGATAGCGGACAGTTCTTTGAGATCCACGAGGGCTATGCCCAGAATATCGTTGTTGGTTTTGCGCGTTTGGGCGGTCATTCAGTGGGCATCGTTGCCAATCAACCGGCGGTGCTTGCGGGCGTGTTGGATATCGATGCCAGCGAAAAAGGCGCGCGCTTTGTGCGCTTCTGCGATGCATTCAATATCCCGATCATCACCCTTGAAGATGTACCGGGCTTTTTGCCCGGGACCTTTCAGGAACATCACGGCATTATCCGCTCGGGCGCGAAGTTATTATATGCCTACTGCGAAGCAACCGTTCCTAAGTTGACAGTCGTTACACGCAAGGCATACGGGGGCGCGTATTGCGTGATGTCATCCAAGCATATCCGCAGTGACATCAATCTCGCCTGGCCCACCGCTGAGATCGCCGTGATGGGACCCGATGGCGCAGTCAATATCATTTTCCGTAGGGAATTAGAGAAAGCCAAAGACCCGGTCGCGAAAAAAGCTGAATTGGTCGCCGAGTATCGCGAAAAATTCGCCAGCCCCTACGTGGCGGCTGAACGCGGATATATTGATGATGTCATCGAACCGAAAGAGACTCGTCCGCGCTTGATCAATGCGCTCGCCATGTTGAGCAACAAACGCGATGCCAACCCCGCCAAGAAGCACGGGAATATTCCATTGTAAATAATGTCATTGTGAGGAGCGCTCTTGCTCTTTGCGACGAAGCAATCCCCTAATGTAGGAGATTGCTTCGTCGGGCTAAAGCCCTTCTCGCAATGACATATAAGAGGTGTCATGTTCAAAAAAGTTTTAATTGCAAACCGCGGCGAGATCGCAGTCCGTATTATCCGTGCCTGCCGTGAACTGGGCATAGAGACCGTCGCTGTATATTCAGAGGCTGACCGCCGTGCATTACATGTACGCTATGCGGATGAAGCTTATCTCTTAGGACCAGCGCCCTCGCGCGAATCCTATTTGCGTGCCGATAAGATCATCGATATCGCCCGCAGATCTGGTGCGGATGCTGTCCACCCGGGGTATGGATTTTTGGCAGAGCGCGAAGATTTTTCAGCCGCGTGTGAAGAGAACGGCATCGCGTTCATCGGACCGAAGCCCTCGTCCATTGCGGCAATGGGCGATAAAGCTGAAGCGCGCGCGACTGTGATCAAAGCCAACGTTCCTATCGTGCCGGGCACCGAAGATGTAGGCAACATGACCAACGAAGAGCTTCTTGGCAAAGCCCCGTTAATCGGCTTTCCGCTGCTGATCAAAGCTACAGCGGGAGGCGGCGGAAAAGGCATGCGGGAAGTAAAAAGCCTGGAAGAGATGCCAACTCTACTGGCGTCGGCGAGGCGTGAGGCTGAATCCGCTTTCGGCGATGGGAATGTTTATTTAGAGAAACTTGTCGAAGGGGCGCGGCATATCGAGATCCAGATTCTTGCAGATTCACACGGCAGCGTGATCCATCTGGGCGAACGCGAATGTTCCCTGCAGCGCCGCCATCAAAAGTTATTGGAAGAGGCGCCGTCTTCCGCATTGAGCGAAGAATTGCGACAACAAATGGGTTCGGTTGCGGTCAAGGCAGCGCAATCAGTAAATTATGTTAACGCTGGAACAATTGAATTTCTGCTGGATAAAGATAACAATTTCTTCTTCCTTGAGATGAATACGCGTTTGCAGGTGGAACATCCCGTTACCGAAATGGTGACCGGCATCGACATCGTGAAGGAGCAGATCCGCATCGCGCGCGGACGCGCACTGAGTTACAAGCAGGAAGATGTGCGCTTCAACGGGCACGCCATTGAATGCCGCATCAATGCCGAAGACCCCTACAACAATTTTATGCCGTCCACCGGAACGATCACACACAGCATTCTCCCCACCGGACCCGGCGTGCGCATCGATACGGGTGTGTACCCTGGCTTCGAGATCACGCCATTCTATGATCCTATGATCGCAAAGTTGATCGTCTGGGGCGAGACGCGCGCGCAAGCCATCCTGCGCATGCGCCGGGCGTTGGAAGAATATCGCATCGTCGGCGTGCGCACCAACATCCCTTTCCATCAAACCATGATGGACTCGCATCGCTTCATGGCTGGTCAATACGACACGCGCTTTGTAGAAGAACGCTTCTCGATGGAAGAATCAGAAGAACTTCGCCAAAGCCATTCGGAAGTCGCCGCTATTCTTGCGACCTTGATCGCCCACCGCGAAACCGAACGTTCCGCCCAGATCGTCAACCGCAATGAACGCGACGCCAGTAATTGGAAATGGGTTGGTCGCTGGGAAAGAATGCATAGGTAGATCTTCGATATCTGATTGGGACGCTGATGAACGCTGATCTCGCTGATTTTTTTAATTGGAATATTGATGAATAAGAGACCTGTTTACAGCGCTCCGCTGTATAAGCACTCTGAACTGACCGAACAAATCAT
>JAYUGV010000295.1:0-3437 GCA_043767565.1 Anaerolineales bacterium | reverse complement strand
GGTGGTCAACGGAGATGGTGGCTTTCATGCGCCAGCCGGGTTTGACTTGTCCGTTATCGACGACAGGGACTTCTCTCGCAGAAGAGATTGCCAATATCGCGGCTTCGGGCGGATTGATGATGGCGATGAAATCTTCGACATCGTACATACCGAGATTTGATGTGGAGAATGTCGAGCCATCCACATCATCGGGTTTGACCTTGCCTTCGCGGGCGCGCCCTGCCATGGTCTTGACCTCGGATGAAATTTGGCGGAGCATCTTTTGGTCGGTGTCTTTGATGACGACGGTCATGAGTCCGCCGGGAACGGTGACTGCCACGCCGATATTGACGTGACCAAATTGGATGACTTCATTGCCTTTGATGGTCGCATTCAAATTGGGGAACTGACGTAACGATAACGCCACGGCTTTGAGAATAAAGTCATTGACAGAAAGTTTTTCTTTATCAGGCAGATACGCGTTGGCTTGCTTGCGTATGTCCATCACCGCATCCATTTTGTATTCGTGAGTCACATAGAAGTGGGGGATGGTTGTTTTTGATTCAACCAAACGTCTGCCAATGGCTTGGCGGAGTTTTGTTGTAGCGACAACTTGATCATCATGTGAAACAATAACAGGAGCTGACGTGACAGCGGACGGGCGACTTTCGACTTTTGACGTTTGACCTGAAGTAAGCGCCGCTTCCACATCTTTGCGAACCACACGTCCATGCGGACCCGAGCCCTGAACCAGAGATAAATCAACATTTTTCTCACGGGCGATTTTCTTGGCAAGCGGACTGGCTTTGATTGGACCAGTCCCTTCGACTGGGCTCAGGACAGGTTGAACGGCGACAGCGGCTTGTTGAACAGGAGCAGGTGTCGGCTGAGTCGGAGCCGCAGGTTTTTCATCCGCAGACTTTTGACTTTCAACTTTTGACGGAGTCGGCGCTTGCGCAGCCACATCCACTTTTTCGCCAGCCACACCGACAACGGCAATCGGCGCGTTCACGGGAACCATAGTTCCCTGATCGACGATGAGCTGCAATACAACACCGCTCGCGGATGATTCAACTTCCACGGTGGCTTTGTCGGTTTCGATTTCGGCGAGTACATCGCCCTTGTTGATGGTTTCGCCAACCTGCTTGACCCAGCGGACGAGCAAACCTTCCGCCATGTCGAAGCCGAGTTTGGGCATGTTGATGGTTTCAGCCATTATTTCAAAACCTCCTTTGCCGCGGCGACGATGTCGGGCACTTGCGGGAGCGCGGCTTGTTCGAGGGTGCGATTATAAGGCAGCGGCACTTCTTTTTGCGCCACGCGGATAAGCGGCGCATCGACGTAATCAAAAGCTTCTTCGTAAATGCGGCTGACGATTTCACTGCCAATGCCATATGACTTCCAACCTTCTTCAACGACGATGGCGCGATTGGTTTTCTTGAATGATTCGAGCACGGGTTCCATATCGAGCGGACGCAACGTGCGCAAGTCAACAATCTCCGCTTCGATACCTTCTTTGGATAATTCTTCGGCGGCTTTCATCGAAAGTTCAAGACCTTTGCAATACGTGACGATGGTCAGGTCTTTGCCTTCGCGTTGTACTTTGGATTTACCGATCGGGATGAGATATTCGCCCTCGGGCACTTCACCGCGGACTTGATACATGGTGGCGTGTTCGATGAAGAGGATCGGATCATTCGACCGAATAGCTGATTTGAGCAATCCTTTGGCATCTTCCGGCGTCCCAGGCGACACAACCTTAAGACCAGGAAAATGTGCAAAGATCACATCGGGAGTTTGCGAATGTGTTGCGCCAAGCTGACGCCCGCCACCACCGACAGCGCGAATTACTAAAGGCAATGTGAATTGCCCGCCGAACATGTAGTGAAGTTTGGGAGCTTGATTGACGATGTAATCCATCGCAGAGAAACCAAAGTTGATGGTCATCAACTCTGCAATGGGACGTTGTCCCACCATTGCCGCGCCGATGGCACCACCGATGATGGCATTCTCCGCGATCGGTGTGTCTTTGACGCGGTCTGCGCCGTACTTATCATAAAAGCCTTTGGTCACGGCATACGTGCCGCCCCAAACGCCGACCTCTTCACCCATAATAAAGACTTTGGGGTCGCGGTCCATTTCTTCCATCAGAGCTTGCGAGATCGCCTCGCGCATTGTAATTTTTGCCATGTAAAAATCCTTTAACCACAAAGGGCACGAAGGTCACTAAGGTTGGACGAATAACGAGTGAAAAGCATTGCCTTAGATTTTCCTTCGAGTACTTTGTGTCCTTTGTGTTTAATTATCCGCGTAAATATCCGAATATAACTCTTCCATCGCAGGCTCGGGGCTTGTTTCAGCAAACTCCACTGCTTTGATCACTTCCTCTTCCACGCGCGCTTCGATCTCATCTAAAGTCTTGCGGGTGGCGATCTTCTTTTCCAACAAATATTTGTTAAAAATACCGATCGGGTCGTTCTCCTGCCACTGCTTCACTTCTTCGGCTTTGCGATAGCGTTCGGGGTCGCCCATCGAGTGACCGCGGAAGCGGTAGGTATCAATTTCAAGAAAATATGGCTGTGAATTTTTACGGACATAGTCCAGGGCTTCCACGGCAGCATCATAAACCTTCATAACATTCATGCCGTCTGCTTCGCCGTTCTTCATTCCATACCCTTCCGCTTTTTGGCGGATATCAGAAACTGCTGAAGCGCGTTCAACGGATGTGCCCATGCCGTATTGATTGTTCTCGCAAACCCACAGCACACGCAATCCCCAAGTCTTGGCTAAATTCAAAGCTTCATGGAAATAACCAATGTTGGTCGCCCCGTCACCGAACATACAAATAGTGACATTATCGTTCTTGGCGTATTGGTCGCCGAGTGCAAAGCCCGAAGCAATGGGGAGGTGTCCGCCTACAATGGCATGTCCGCCCCACATATTCTTGGAAGTATCCGCCATGTGCATCGAACCGCCCTTGCCCTTCGACATGCCAGTCGCTTTGCCGAGCAACTCTGCCATCACGGCATCGGCAGAGATACCGCAGTTGATGGCAACGCCATGGTCGCGGTAGGCAGTGATCACGCGGTCACGCGGCTCGCGTGCCGCGATCAAACCCGTGCTGACGGCTTCCTGTCCGATATACAGGTGCATGAAGCCGCCGATCTTTCCGGCTTGATACAACTCAGCGCCGCGCTCTTCCACGCGGCGTATCAAAACCATCTGGTGATACAAATCGAGCTGTTGTTCTTTCTTCATTGTTTACTCCACTAAAATACTGCAAAAAATAACACCAGAGCATCTCTGGCGTTGCTTGTTATATGCAAACACGGCATTATATCAGAGAATTTTAGTTCATTTTTTGTAACAGTTCACGACTTTAATTGAAAAGCGGTGTTGTAAAAGCCATGATACCAGAGACGGGAAAGTTGAAAATGGAGGAACAATCACGCGAAGAA
>JAYUGV010000294.1:0-8506 GCA_043767565.1 Anaerolineales bacterium | reverse complement strand
GTGACGGAATATGACCGCCGCCGGAGACTGCTCGTCGCTGGACTCAACCGCCTCGGTCTTTCGACCTTTGAGCCGCGCGGCGCTTTCTATGCCTTTCCCAACATCCAAGCCTCGGGCATGAACGATGAAGACTTCTGCCAGAAATTATTGGAAGAGGAACATGTGGCGGTTGTGCCGGGCAACTCCTTTGGTCCGGGCGGCGAAGGCTTTGCACGTATGTGTTATGCTACAGAATACAGCAAGATCGAAGAAGCCCTGCATCGCATGGAAAAGTTTATGACGAGGTATGGGTAAGAGTCAGTGATCAGCGATGGGCAGGGACAGGTGGCGGAGTTCCGTGTGAAAATCCGCGAGGATTGGATCGACCCGTTGGAGCATGTGTTCAAAAAAGTCAGCGCATAAAACAGCCATAAGCCAAATCATTTTTTAGAAGCGGATAAGTACACTTATCCGCTTCTATATTTAATTTCAGATCGGGTTTATTCACAACACTTTTATCTAATTCAATTCTTACACAAGGGTGCTAAAGTATATAAAGGTTTATAACCAAATCCAAAGGAGAAAAATGAAAAAAATCTTTACCAGTACCATACTTGTTTTAGCGCTGTCACTGATCCTGACGGCGTGTGGCGGCAACAAAGCCACACTTAACGTTACAGCCACCGACAAAGGTTACGATTCACCGACCTATACCGTCAAGGCTGGCGCGGAAGTCACAGTGAACCTGACCAACAATGGTTCCCTGCAACACGAATTCGCAGTTCTAAAGCTGGGACAACATGTTGACCCACCCTTCGGCGAAAAGGATGAAGACAAGATCCTGTGGGAACTCGATGGCGTTGACCCCGGCACCACCAAGTCTGATTCATTCACCGCTCCGACCGAACCCGGCAGCTACGATATCATCTGCGGAGTTCCTGGTCACATCGAACTCGGCATGGTCGCAACGCTGATCGTCAAATAAAAGTAACACCGAACAAAAAATCCCGCTTCTTTTGAAACGGGATTTTTTGTTGAGAATGAAAAGGGTATACTCGAGCTTACAGGTTTCGCGAGTCTTTATCAGCCATACTTGCATAAGACCTGTCAGTTTATAGAAGGAATAATTTTAGTAACTATTCATATGACAACTCAACCCCAACTTCTTTGGCACGACCCAAATTGGCAGAAGCAAGCCCACGAATGGATTCGCGCGGAAACGAAACAGAATTCGATTCAACTCACCGGTGAGATCGAACAAAATCATGCCTATGCATGGTCAACGGTGATGCGTGTCCCAACCAACGCGGGCACGTTATTCTTCAAAGCGACCGCACCTGAAACGATCTACGAGATCGCGTTGACGCAAAAATTTACGGAGTGGTTTCCTGATTGCATGCCTGAACTGGTTGCCGTGGACACTACGCGCGGCTGGATGCTGATGCGCGATGGCGGCGAACAACTGCGCGCCTCCATCCGACCCACACAGGATATCAGGCCGTGGGAGCCGGTCATCACGCGCTACGCTGAATTACAAATTGGACTCGCCGAACATGTCTCGGAGATTCTCGCGTTGGGGATTCCCGATCATCGTCTTGCCGCGTTGCCTGCGCTGTATACGAAACTGCTTTTAGATGAAGCAAGCCTGATGATCGATCAAGAAAAGGGATTGACCTCCAGTGAGGTCAATCAATTGCAGGACTTGACGCCGCGCTTTCAACAGATTTGCAACGACCTCTTCGCATTTGGGATTCCCGATTCACTCAACCATGGTGACTTCCACGATGGCAACATCCTGCTCAAAAATGGACGGATCACATTCTTCGATTGGGGAGATGCTGGTGTCAGCCATCCATTCGTGTCGCTGAGAACATTTTTTGTGAGTATCGAGATCGCGCTTAAACTTGAAGATTATGCTCCCCCAACACTTGAAATGATCGCACTGCTGGATCACTATCTGGAACCGTGGCAGAAATTCTCCGAGAAGGATGTGCTGTTAACAGCCTATGGTCTTTCCAAACCTGTCGCTTCCATTTCCAATGCGCTCGCATGGCATCAGATGATTTCGAGGCTGAATGGTTCCCTGCGCGATGAATACGCATGGATTGTGCCCGAGGTGTTGAGGGAATTTATGATCTACGAGAAAATGTTGTCACAGTGAGTACTTCCATCTCCTCGAGATGGGTTATTGGAGCATATTTTCAAGAAAGTGAGATTGAAGAAGCAACTCATGGTTCTCAAGCAGAACACCTTATCTATCTACACCTGCCCGGCAGAGATTCTTCAAACGCTGATCCGATTCAATACGACGAATCCGCCTGGCGATGAGGCGGAATATATCGCTTACATCCGCGGCTTGTTGACTGAAGCAGGTATTGAATCCGCGGTATTGGAAAGGACAACCAAACGTCTAAATGATCGCGCGCATTCAAGGCGCGGGTAAGGCTCCACCGCTGTTGTTATATGGTCCCGGCGGTGACGGATTTACCCGCATGTGTTATGCTACCGTACAGCAAGATCGAAGAAGCCCTGCATCGCATGGAAAAGTTTATGACGAGGTATGGGTAAGGGCAGAGAGTAGATAATCAGTAGATCAGCAGGGACAGGTCTCGCGCCTGTCCCTTTTTTGTTTAATACACTGGTGTAAAATAAAAACATAGACCTTAGTTCGGAGGCAAACTTGAACATCCCTGCAAATATAAAAAATGAAATTGATAACTTCGTCAACAAAGCCATGCAGACCTGGAACGTCCCCGGGCTGGCGCTGGTCATCGTCAAAGATGATGAAGTGCACGCAAAGGGATATGGTATTCGTGAAATGGACAAACCGGATCAAGTAGACGAGCATACCTTATTTGCCATCGGCTCGAATACAAAGCCCTTCACTGCCACTGCGATGGGCTTGCTGGTTCAAGAGGGAAAACTCGCCTGGGACGACCCGGTCACAAAATATATTCCCACTTTCAAAATGTATGATCCGCACGCGACTGAAATGATCACGGTGCGGGATTTACTTTGTCACCGCGCCGGACTTGGCACCTGGGCTGGCGACATCTTGCTATCGAGTAGTTATTCCACCGAAGAGATCGTGCGCCGTATAAAGCATATTCCGCCCGATTATAGTTTTCGCGCAGGATATGGCTATTCCAATCTCATGTTCATCACGGCTGGGTTGATCATCGAAACTGTGAGCGGCATGAGTTGGGATGAATTTATTCTTGAACGCATCTTCAAAGCGTTGGGCATGAACGATAGTGTGACCAATGCGCGTTATTTCGGAGACCGCACCAATATCGCGCGCCCGCATGAAGATATCAAGGGCAACTTGCAAACCGTGACCCAGCACGCCGAGGAGCATGTCGGCGCGGCGGGTTCGATCTGTGCATCAGCCGCAGATATTGCCTTATGGTTGAGAATGCAGCTCAATGACGGAAGCCTGGATGAAAAACAGATCGTGGACCCAGCCATCATCGCCGAGACGCACACGCCTCAAACACCCATCAAGCTGACAACTGTCGAGAGGCAGTTATTCCCCTCCCGGCATTTTTCTGCCTACGGACTCGGCTGGTACCTCAGCGACATCCATGGTCGCTTCGTCGTCCGTCATACTGGCGGTGTGGACGGGATGCTCTCGAGCGTGGTCATGATCCCTGAAGAGCGAATCGGTATTGCCGTCTTCACAAACAAACTCCCCAACTCAGCGTATGGAGCTATCCCGCATTTCATCACCGAGAAGTTGTTGAACGTCCCATCACATGATTGGGTCGAGACTTATCTTGAAATGGAAAAACAAGAGGGCGCGAATAATATCGTCAAGGCGGCGCAGACTCACCAACAGCAAGATGCCTCCCGTGCAAAGGACACGCAGCCCTCGTTGGCGTTGGAGAAATATGCTGGAGAGTATGAATGTGCCCTGTTGGGCGGAGCAACTATCAGCTTAGAGGGAAGCGGGTTCCACATCCAATTGCAAGTGAACGAATCCATCTCAGGGACATTGGAACATTGGCATTACGATACATTCCTCTGTAAATGGAACAACCCCGTGCTCGGCGAGAGCCTAATCCCATTCATCACAAATGGGCAGGGCGAGGTTGCCGAGTTCCGCGTGAAGATCCGCGAAGATTGGATCGACCCGCTGGAGCATGTATTTAAGAAGTAAAATGCCGAACAAAAAGTCACTGAAAAGGATGTTGAAAAAGTAGTCAACAAGTCTGAAGAGATCCAAAGGAAATTCAGTGCTCATGGTCCACTGGCGCGGTTCATCGAAGATGGTCAACTATTTATCTCCATCGTCAAGGATTACTGGAACAAGCGCTATCGCCAGGTCCCTTATGGCGTGATCGCCTCGATCGTCTTTACGCTGATCTATGTGCTCAATCCCTTCGATCTGGTCCCTGATATGCTGCCCGTCATCGGTCAACTGGACGATGTGGCGGTCATGGGCGCCTGTTTGATCCTGGTCGAGCAGGATCTGCACAAGTATAAGGATTGGAAACAGAGCCAAGCCTGAAAAGAAAAATACAAAGTCGTTAATGGGGCCAGAATCTAACAGGGCGCATTACAGCGCCCTGTTAGATTCTGGAAGCAACTTAAGATTTAGAAGGAAGCGATGGCTTGCTTGAGGTCAGTAAATGTTTCGATGTAAAGGTCGAAGCCGCCCATTTCAAACACAGTCCTGGCTTCCTGGGATATGTTCAGTAATTTCAAATGGGGCGATCTATATGTACCGGCGTTAATGCCCTTGCGCATTTCTGCATCAGCGAGGTTTTCATCGGGATGAATCTTCCGCAGTTGGTTGAAAATTTCATGCAAAGCACGGAAGCCCGCACTGCTGATATAGGGCGTATGCGAGAGATCGACAAGCATGAAGCGCGTGCCGTCTTTAATGAGTTCATCTGCCTTTGCCTGGAAAGCCTGGTAACTTGCCGAATCCAGATTGCCATCTATGTGGACCACTGTAACGGGTACGCGCCCGTTCTCATTCGAGATCTTGATCTCCATATACTGCTCCTTTTCTGATAGAGATAATTATCACTATAATATTCGGGGTGTCTTTGTTTTCAAACACTGATGTCTCAGTTTGGGTGCGGTCGTCAAAAGAACCGCTCATATAAAATATTGGTACAATCATAGCACCAAATGCAAACCTCCATCATCACAAACCCCAATCGAAAAAATATTCTATGGACCATCACCCTGGTCACCGGCTGGCTGTTGCTATGGTTTGCACCCTGGCAGGCGCTATCATCCATTCCCATGTTTATCAAGCTGGGCATCGCATTGGTTATTTTCATCGTCCCCGGTTTTTGCATGTATGGATTAATACAAACTAAATCATCCAGCTGGTTGAATCACCTAACATTTGGTTTCGTCATCTCGCATCTCGTTCTGGCGGTCTTCGGCACACTGGGACGCCTATTACATTTTCCATTTACCCTGCTTAAACATGGGATGCTGGCGCTGGCACTCATTCTCTTGCTTTGGTATGCCATCCCCAAACTCATCTCGTTCGAACTTCCCCGTCTTGAAGGCTCGATAATCAAAAACATAATTTCAATCTTGCTATTGGTCTTGATGATCATACTGGCAGGTTTGATGACCATCCAACGCGTTCTATCTGACGATGATCTCACCTATCTGGCATTTCTCACCAATTGGCAAAGATCATCCGCGTTGAATTTCAACGACGTTTTCTTTGGCGCCGACAAACTCATCTCCGTTCGATTCTGGATCGTCAGTACGCCGTTCAGCCAGGCATTTCTCTCAGACCTAAGCGGACTCCCCGGAATCTTTTTATTGGGTGGGTATTACGAACCGTTCCTTGCGACGTTGTCGCTCATCTGTATTTATGAACTGGCACAGACTTTGAGGTTGTCACGTTTCAAAGCAATAGCGGCTGTCGCATTTCAGTTGATTTGTCTCGCGCTGCTTGCCGAATACCTGCACCCCGGCGCGCCGTTCTTCCGTCAACTCAGCACGGATAAGGCAACGGCCACGTTTATTGTCATCCCGGTCTTTTTGCAAAGCATCGTCTGGTATTTGCGTGAGCCCGTAAAGAAAAATATACTTCTCGTACTATTGACCAGCTTAAGTCTGATGTTGATGCATCCCATTGCACTGGTGTATGCGGTCATAGTCGCAGGGTTGATCACGGTCTTCGGACTGGATCAAACCAATCTACGGGCGCGAAGCGGATTACTCATCCTGTTGGTATTGATCATGTCGCCGCAGATCGCACTGCGATTCGTAAAAAGCGAGGCGCAGGCTGTCATCCCGTACTCTGTTGAAGACACATTAACTTCAGGCGGCATCGAAAGCATGATCTCTGTTTGGCACGGCACATCATTTTATGGCTTCAACCCTGCCATTCTAGCCATGCACATTCCATACGCAGACAAACTTCCAATCCCTGCGTTTATCCTGCAATTCGCGTGGTTGATCTTTCCGACCCTAGGCGCCGTGTTTGCACTCAAACACATCCGGCACGATCCGCTTGCGCAATACGTGCTGGCAGGTTTTCTACTCGGCGCGCTGGCGGGCATCCCATTCACGGGCTGGTTGCTCGGTGCGCTTGTCTCCGCATGGATGCTGGAACGCACCCTCTGGTTATATCCGTTTGGGATTGGGATGGTGTTTGCATTAACAACGCTGGGCAACCTGACTGGCGCAACCGATCGTCTCACAAAATGGCTGCGCCCGCTTCAGACCAAAACGAAAATTGATCCAGCTCATTGGCTTTTAGCTACGCTGACAGTTTTTTCTGCAGCCATCCTGCTGTTGATCATGCGCGAACAAAACCTGCCGGATCTCACACGCTTCAAATCGAACGCACAACGTTATAAAGAGTTTACTCAAATCGGCGCGTTCATGGATGACCACACAACGGGTCAAGCCTTCGCTGTAGGCACAGGTCGCTATAACGATTACATCCCGGCCATCTCATCGAAAGTAAAACTCATTTCGTATCGTCCCTCTGATACATCCTATCCCTATTTTTATTCCCCAACCGAACGCACCCAACGTTTTCAGGATCGGCAAGCCATCTTCTCAAGGGATGTTGCCAACAAAGACCGGATAGGGCTGATCCGCAAATACGGCATCAGGTTTCTATGGTTAAAAGGCGGGGAATATTATATGGTCAAGTATTTAATAGCCACAAACCCGGATATTTTTATAGAGCACAAGTTTGAAGGCTATTACTTGATCGAAGTCCGCTAGCTGATCAGGGCGGCGGCGAAATGGGTTCTTTAGGTGTGGAGCGCAGATCGATCTCAATCGCCGCGATCAAGAACTGAATCCCTAATAATACCGAAAGCGTCGGGAGCATCACCGTCCCGGTGGGGGCTGGCAGTTTGAGTGCTGAATACTGCGCCCATTTACTGATGCCGAAAATAAACCCGAAAAGCAGAAGCGGCAGACTCGCCAGCATATAGATGGATGCCATCGAGAAATCATAGATCAAGTTCTTCAAGATCAGGCGGCGCACAAATGTTTTTAACAATTTCACCGGAAACTCGATCAACGAGCGCCGCACCGAAAGGTTCGACACTTCGCCGCCATAACGGGCAGGCATGGGCACATCTTTCACCACGGCACCCAGCAGGTACAAATTTTCCAGCATGGATGTCTCAAAATAATAGCTGTGGTCGATCCGCTCAAGCTGTAATTGGGCAAGGACCTTGCCGTGTATGGCAACGAATCCATTGGTCGGGTCAAAAAGATTCCAATAGCCGGTGGCGGCTTTGGTTAAGAAACCAAGTGCCATGTTGCCGATCCGCCGAACGATTGGCATCTTCTGAAGTGCTTGAAAATCTCTGAAGCGGTTTCCCTTGGTATAATCTGCCCGACCCTGAATAATGGGAGACAGCAAATTCGGCAGTTGCGCCGGATCCATTTGTCCATCACCATCAATTTTGACAATGATCTGGGCATCCAGTTCAAGCGCTTTACAAAAGCCGGTTACCATCGTTCCGCCCACACCCTGATTCTTTTCGTGTCGAACCAGAATGATCCGCCGGTCTTTTTGCGCGGCGGCCAGCACGATTTTTGAGGTTTCATCAGGGGATGCATCATCGACAACGATAATATATTTTAGATAGTGTGGCAGGCTCGCAATCAGCGGACCAATCTCACGCTCAACTCGATAGCAAGGAATGACAGCCACAATGGCTTTTTGGGATAGATCTTCAATAACAATATCCATGTTTATTACAGCCAATTATACACACGCCCCACGCTTATCAGCTCATTATCGGAATATTTTTTTCACGTCACAACCTGCCTTCTCCCCCTACAGGATTAGATGAACAGCACCTTTGTAAAATACCCAAAGATATCACTGATCACACCATCTCTTAATCAGGGGAAATTTATCGAAGAGACGATTCAATCCGTCCTCACCCAAAACTACCCAAATCTGGAATACCTCGTCATGGACGGCGGCTCATCGGACAACACCCTCAACGTCTTGAAGCGCTATTCAAGCCAATTGAAATGGGTAAGCGAAAAAGATTTTGGGCAAACTGAC
>JAYUGV010000293.1:0-8514 GCA_043767565.1 Anaerolineales bacterium | reverse complement strand
ACGCACCTCGGTCTGCCCCAAAGTTACAAAGTGGCATAACTTTTCACTCCCGACAAACGAATTGCGCCAACTTTTCGATTTATGCACCAACGCCATTGGTAATTGGTAATTTGTTATCGTGGAGAGATGAGATGGCGACCCAGGATCAAAATTTGAGCAAACGTGAAAAGGAAGTTGTTGGATTTCTTTTGGAGGGTAAGAGCAATAAACAGATCGCCTTCGCGCTTGGAGTTTCAGAAAGCACGGTTGAGTTTCATTTGAAAAATGTGTATGCCAAGTTGAATGTGCATTCGCGGGCAGAGACGATTTTGAAACTGGGGAAATCCACAGGGGTGATTGATGAGAAGCTCAGGGAATCCACAGTTGATAATTTAGACGAAGAAAACAATAATAGCGGCAAGTCTTTTTTATGGAAACGTTGGCTGGCGTTCTTTAGGGATTTTGTTTCTATCATAAAAGACACAATTTTCATGATCACAAAGGAGATCGAAATGAAAAACCGCTTATTCTCGTATTTTCTTGGTGGGTTGATATTCGGGATAGGATTTTGGTTTTACTTTAATAACTGGGTAGGACGCTCTACTTTTGGACTTAATATGGATGAAGGTAATCCTTTGACAGTCTGGGCGTTTATCTCTATTATGTTTATCTCGGTTTTTGGTATATGGCTTATTCCCGCGACGATCTCATCCGTGTATGAGTTTCGTCGTTCAAAAAAAGTGGTTCTATCGGCTTGCGTGGTGGTGATCGTATGGGCCAGCGCAGTGTTTGGCTATTATCTGAGCTATATCTCATTGCTTGCATTTGTTGGACTTCCTCAAATGGATTATTATCTCGTCTTCGGGCAACAAGGTCCCAGCTTTTGGCAGGATTGGGGATATTTCTTCGTGAAATATATACTCTTTGACTTTCTAAAGTGGATCATTGTTGGAATCCTTGGCGGTGGGCTAGTAGGACTGGTTACCAGCTCGTTCTATTCATTTTGGGCACGAAAGACAAACGTTACATTGCCTGTGTAATTTTCACTCAATTGGAATCGAAAAGAGGTTTGCGATCGCTCGTTAACCTCTTTTTGATTCATGCAGCTGATCACTGATAACTGATCGCTGATAACTGATTACTAGCTCACTTTAACCCCAATACTTCATACACCTCCAGCGGTGCGGTCTTGCCTTTGGCGGCGACAGGGGCGATGGGTTTAGCTTCGATCTCATTTTTCACACGTTCATATGCGACCCGGCTGATGATGATCTGATTCTTGGCGGAGTTTTCCTGCAAACGTTTGGCGGTGTTGACGCTGTCGCTGATGGCGGTGTATTCAATGCGGCGGTCGGTACCGATCAAACCTAAAATTGCGTCGCCATAATGGATGCCCGCGCCGAATGCGAGATGCGCTTCCTGGGGCAGGATCTTATACAAACCTTCGAAGGCATCCCGGATCGCCAGCGCCGCTTTGACCGCACGCAAGGTGTGATCTACCTGCGGCACTGGGGCGTTGAACCACGACATGATCGCATCGCCCATGAACTTATCGATCGTGCCTTCCTGTGAAAGCACCGACTCAGCCATGGCACCGAGATAACGGTTCAAAATGGAAACGAGTTTTTCTGGTTCCTGAGTTTCGCTGAAGGATGTAAATCCGCGCACGTCTGCGAACAGTACAGTAATGTCCTGGCGTTTGCCGCCGAGTTGTAAACTGTTCGGGTCGAGTTGTTCGATCACAGCCGGGGAGACCATGCGTTCGAAGAGTCGACGCTGGGCTTCGAGTTTCTTGCGTTCGGTCAGATCGTCCAACACAATGGCGATGCCTTGTGTTTTTTGCCCGGCATCTTTCAGCGGGGAGAGGTTCAAGCGCCAGTCCACATTGCCGCGCATTGGCAGGCTTTGGCTGAGTTCGAGTCCGAGAATGGGTTGGTTGTTCTCGCGCACCAGAGTCATATGCGGTTGGATCTCGCTGGCGAACGTGGGGATGACGTCATTTAATTTTCTGCCGACGATCTCCGCCGTGGTCTGCCCCAAGATGGATGCCGCCGCTTGATTACATAGGGTGATCTGATCCTGCACGTCAGCCGTGATCACCCCTGACACAATGGATGCGAAGACATCATCCATGAGGTTCTTGAGTTCAGTCACTTCTTCGAGCGTGCGTTTGAGGGATGAGAACAAACGCGCGTTCTCGATCGAGACTGCGGCTTGGTTCGCAAAAGCGATCAGCAGGTCGCGTTCTGATTCAGAGAAGATACCGGCGCGGATGCGGTTATCGGTGTAAATGACGCCGATCAATTCGGTTTTGACCATCAAGGGCACACATAAGATGGAACGCAAATTAAACGCGATGATACTTTCCTGCCCACCGAAGCGTGGGTCTTCGCGCGCGTTGGTGGTGAGGATGCCTTCGCCGCCGTCAATGACTTTCTGCACGATCGAACGGCTGATGGAGGATTCGTTTTGGTTGATCGATTCCTGTTCCCAGTTGCGGGCAATGCGGATGACCATTTCGCCGCGTTCGTCGCGGAGCATGAGAAAGCCGCGTTCGGCTTCGGTGAGGCGCACGATGGTGTCCATCACAACCTGCAGCACCTGGTCCACTTCGAGGGTGGAGTTGATGACCTGTCCGATACCGGCGAGGGCGAGCAGATGACTGAATTGTTGTTCAAAGGGGATGAGCACTTCGCTCACGCGGACCAGCGCATCCTCCAGGGTCTTTAAACCCTCCATTGTCTCAGGAGAGCGTTTTTCATCCATTGATTTGCGGAGCTTTGTGGTTTGTTGGGTGATCGCAACTACTTGATCGTTGATGGAGATGCGCTTGGTCTTTGCTGTAGCCATAAGGATTCCTTTGTAAGCGCTCGCCACTTTACTATTTAAGTCTTGGTGGCTGTCGCTTCGTAATGACCTGTCCAGAAATATCGGATGAGGGCAATGCTGACTTGGGTTCTGACCTGCAATGCGGCACGACGGGCTTGCTTCTCGTCTGCTACTCTGGAAGTATAAAGGGATGTTTGATGTTCGTCCAGAAGTACTTTTATCTCTATTTCGAGTTGGGGGAGGATCTTTGCAAGGTTATTGGCACGTTCTGCCGGGGTGGCATGGATGGGGGCAGGCTGGTTTACCTGGCGCAGACCAAAGTTGATGCTTTCAAATGCGCGCTCGATGGGGGAGAGGATGCTCCAGCGTTCCCAATGAATGATCCAGTTTGGCACTTCAAGTCCGGTGCGTTCCATGGTGGTGCGTACGAATGCGGGAACGCGAGATGGCAAGGCATAACGGCGGCTGAGAAAAATTGTCAGCGCGGCAAAGGCTATAAATAACGGAATCAGGTAGAAGGGTGAAAAGAGCGTTGTATTCGTCGTTGCGGAATTGTTGTTAGAATCTGTTTTGTCTGGGGGCAGGTTGGCAGAGTCTGGTTCCGGTTTTGGTAAATTGCCAGGATTCAAACCGTTGGTCGAATCTGAATTTTCACGCGGGGCGAGCGGGCGGTCAAGCGGAGCCTGGTTGCCGGTGGGTTCGAATTCCACCCAGCCAATATTTGAAAAATACACTTCGGGCCAGGCATGGGCATTGTTCTTGCGAACGGTGTATGAATTGGCGATGACATCTTCGATATCCGTATTGAGTCCGCCCTGGCTGGTGCCAGTGCCTTGCGCAAACCCGACCGCCATACGGGCTGGGATGCCGATGGAGCGCAGCATCAGGATCTCAGATGTGGCATAGTAAACGCAGTACCCTTTTTTGTAATCGAAGATGATCCACTCAAGCGGATCTGTGTTACGGGGGGCATCGGGGATGGTGGGTGTGTACTCGATGTTCTCACGCAAGTAGCGCGTGATGGCAATGGTTTTATCGTAGGGCGTTTCGGCTGTAGCAGTCAGCTGCTCAGCGAGCGCTTTGATACGCGGAGAAAATTTATCGGGCAGTTGCAAATATTTGGCGGTGACCCATTGCGGGTATTGCGTGCCTGTCGCACGCAGTTCTTCAATGTTGGGATTTTTAACGACAGCGTCTACTTGATAGGTTTCACCGGGCAGAAGCGCTGGCGCTGCATTCCAGGATGTAATGTTGAACGCTTTCTCAGCCGGTGAGGCGAGATAAGAACCAGGGCGACTGAACCAAACTGGTTGGGCTGGCGCATATAAAAGCGAGAATTTTGCGCCGCTGGTTGCGAAAATGAAGCGGGCGGGTGTATCGCTTTTTGCATCATCGATCACCAGACCTGGATTCGCAGGCGAGAACTCCTCGCGCGTGGTGCCGGTCGTATACCACTGGCCGCTTGAGAAGTAATCGTAGGTGCGGCCCCGCCAGTAATAGCGCGGTGGTTTTGCATCGAAAGGCAGATCGGGAGCTTGAACAGTGAACATGACCGCATCAGAAAGTGGGAAACCGTTGCCGAGTTTGAGTTCAGTGCCGTAGAATTCGCCGGGTCGGCCGCCGCTGGGTGATTCAAGGGCGCTGACCGCGTTCTGCATGCGATCGGTAAAATCGGTCCACGGTTTGGTGACGCGCTCCCAGACCTGCCGAACTGACGCGTTACTGGTGATGGAGATAGGGATCGTCCACGCGGTGATGATGATCAGCCCGGCAGCGATCGCCATACTGCTGGTGAGGTCAATGCTGTTTTCAGGGGAGAGAAAGACGCGTCTTTCACGCCAGTGTTTTTGATCCTGTAGAAAATTCAAACGTCCCAGCAGGAAGAGTGCGATAAAAATAAAGAACGCCAAGAACCAGATCCGCGAAGCGACGCCGTTGTCGTAGTGTTGGATGACCAAAAGCCCGATGGCAGAGGGGAGCACCATGGCAAGAAAATTTTGGTGGCGTGTAAGGCTGAAGCCCGCCGAAGCGCTGATTACCCAAAACGTGATGGACATGACAGCTACAAAGAACAACGGGTCTTCCACGGGGCGGCGGGAAAAAAATTCAGAGATGGAGTAGAGTAAGCGTCCAGCCACGCTGAGCAGGCGTTCATCCAATTCTACCTGGTCGTCGATCACACGCGTCCAAATGAGTGGAAGCATGATGAACATATAGCCGAACGAGATCCAGCGTGCAGACCTGCGTTGGAATTGGCTATAGCCCAATGCCAGCCCGATGGCACTGCCCATGGTTGTGAATGTTTGAATGAAGTTCAAATGAGGTGTCCACGTGGTGGTAACCAGGCGTGATGCGAATACCTGCAAGAGAATGAACAGCAGTGTTACTGCGGGCCAATCCCACCAATAGAGCTGGACGGGTGACTTTTTCATAGCCTGAGTGTACAATAGAAATCAGCGTATCGTCAAATACTGTAGAGGGGTTTTAATTGTGAACTAGCGCGGCTCGTGCTGGTCACTTTTCATGGATCGATAGGAGGCTGACATGGATTTTCTGGTTCCCTTCGGTGTAAATTGGATCATCGCAATTCAAGCAATGGGCGCATGGCTCAAAGCGCCGATGAAATTCTTGTCATTTCTCGGCTCTCAGGATTTCTTCTTCCTGGTACTCCCGCTGGTGTATTGGAGCATCAATGCCAACGCTGGCTTGCGGGTTGGGTTCATCCTGATCGCCAGCGCCTCGTTGAACGGGATTCTCAAGTTGATGTTTGCTGGTCCGCGCCCATATTGGGTGAGTGATAAAGTGATTCCTTATGTAGCTGAATCTTCGTTCGGTGTCCCATCAGGCCATGCGCAGAATGCGGTCAGTGTGTGGGGTGTGCTAGCTTCAGCCGTTCGCAAACCCTGGGCATGGGGCGCGGCAGTTGCGCTCATGTTTTTCATCGGCTTCTCACGTTGGTATCTGGGTGTGCATTTCCCGCATGATGTTTTTCTTGGCTGGTTTTTGGGCGCGCTGATCTTGTGGGCTTTCATCCGTTTTGGGGAGAGGGTCACTGTGTGGGTACGAAGCCAAACATTTGGCATGCAAGTGACAACGATATTTAGCGCTTCACTGCTTTTAATTGGATTGGGAATACTCAGCACAGTTCATTTGAATGGATATGTCCTCCCGGAAGAATGGAAGACGAATGCGCTTCGCACGGGAGAAGTGCCTGATCCTGTTTCGACAGATGGATTCGTCACCTCAGCCGGGACTTTCTTCGGGCTGGCGTTGGGAGCAGTGTGGCTGGCTGCTCGGGGCGGGTATCAGGCTTCAGGTCCGGTTTGGAAGCGGGCGCTGCGATATGTCATCGGCTTGATCGGCGTGGTCATTTGTCCTATTCGGTCTTGACCTTGTCTTTCCGGATGGCAAAACGCTTGTCCCGTATATCTTTCGCTATATTCGTTATGGGCTCGTGGGCTTCTGGGTCTCAGCTGGCGCGCCTTGGTTGTTTTTTCGTATCAAACTCGCAGATAAGTCCTAGATGCAGGTTCTCCTTCTGATATAATCCCAAATCTACGGAATATATCTCGGGAGAGACTCTACTTCAATGACACTTGAGCGCGGCGCGTTATTACACAAAAGATATCGCATTGTTGAGATTTTGGGGCAGGGCGGCATGGGCTCTGTCTATCGGGCGGTTGATGAAAATCTCGGCACAGATTGTGCGGTAAAGGAAAACCTTTTCACCACCGATGAGTATGCGCGTCAATTCCGGCTGGAGGCGGTGATCCTCGCGAATTTGCGCCACCCCAATCTGCCGCGCGTTACCGATCATTTTGTCATCGGCGACCAGGGTCAATACCTGGTGATGGACTACATCGAAGGGGAAGACTTACGTCAGCGCATGGAGCGGGTGGGCAACATCACTGAAGATGAAGCAGTCCTGCTCGGTGCGGCGTTGTGTGATGCGCTCATGTATCTGCACACGCGCAAGCCTCCCATTTTGCACCGCGATATCAAACCCGGCAATGTCAAGATCACATCTGAGGGTCACATCTTTCTCGTGGATTTTGGTCTTGCGAAGGTGCTGCACGGCAACCAGGCTACTACAACTGGTGCGCGCGCCATGACGCCCGGTTATTCACCCCCCGAACAATACGGCACTGCCCGAACTGATCCGCGCACCGATGTCTATTCACTCGGCGCGACACTCTACGCCTCATTGACCGGTATTATCCCGGAAGACGGTCTGGCGCGCGCAATGGATAATACACAGCTCACGCCGCTGCGCAAACGCAACAGCAAGATCTCGCGCCGTTTGGCCGCCGCGATCGAAAAAGCGATGGGCATTGACCCCGCTGATCGTTTTCAAAATGCCGAAGAGTTCAAGCGTTCACTGCTTGGCGCAAAATCCAAGACCCAGCGTTTGCCGGGCGAATACATGATCCAACCTGCGCCGGAGGAAGCCTCCGATCCGCATGAACAGTCCGCAATCGAAAAGGCGTCCCAGCCATTATCTTCTTTTGGCAAAGATGGTAACCCTCCACAAACACAACACCAGGAAGAGCAGGAATTTAAACCACGCAAGAAACGCAGGAAGATCCGCATCCTTCCAATTCTCTTGTGGGTGCTGCTATTGCTCGCGGCAGGCATCGTTGGCGTGGTACGCTTTGCTCCAAATCTTATATCACCTGATCTGAAGCAATATGTTCCACTCATCCTGTTTGCACCGACACAAGCTCCAACAATTGTGCCGGTGGTAGAGGCCACTGCTACACCAGTCGAAACTACCATAGCGACTGAAACGCCAGTAAGTACAGAAACAGTAGTTCCTCCTACAAATACGTCTACAGTTGTTCCAACCAAGACCTTGCCGCCTGTAGTGGAAGTTACGAAAGAACCTGATACTACAGCCATTCCGAGTCCTACACAAGTGGGCGGTGGTTTCGGTCAGATCGCATTTGCTTCGGCGCGTTCGGGTATTCCGCAGATCTATTTAATAAATACAGATGGTACTGGTTTGCAATTAGTCACATCCATGGAGAATGGCGCCTGTCAACCCTCCTGGTCGCCAGATGGGGCGCAGCTTGTTTTTATTTCCCCATGCCGCGCGCGCGGTGAGTTCTTTGAAAATACGTATAACGACTCCAGCCTCTATATGATCAATGCCGATGGCACGGATCAAAAAACACTGACAACCATTCCAGGTTCTGATTACGACCCGGCCTGGTCACCAGATGGCACGCGCATCGCTTTCACGTCCGTGCGCGATGGGCGCAAGGATATCTATATGCTGGCGGTGGATTCTGGTACTGTAACCCGGCTGACAACAACCTCCACTGGCGATATTGAGAACAGTCAACCTTCCTGGTCGCCCTTTAGTAATCAGATCGCCTATACTGTAAAACGTTTTGGTGCGTATCAAGTTTGGGTAATGTCGGATACTGGTCAAAGCAATGTGCAGATCGCCCGCAGCGGTCAACAGCTTTGGGATTACCTGCCCGTTTGGGGACCCGATGGCGAAACGATCTTGTTCAACCAGCGGAACCTGGGTCCGGGTCGTCCGTGGCTGATGAGTATCCGTTATGAAGACCGTGATAAAAAACAACCGGTCAAGCTTGATTTCCCATCGCCGATCGAAGATGTCCAATTTTCTCCCGATGGTTTATGGATCGTTTTCGAAAGTACAGATGCCGATGGCAATCGCGATATCTACTTTGCCAC
>JAYUGV010000292.1:0-3456 GCA_043767565.1 Anaerolineales bacterium | reverse complement strand
TACGAACACATGGTTAATAACTATGCCTTTTGGCTGGAGATCAAACCCAACGCCACTATCTGGGATTTGATCAAGGCGACTTTCGAGGGTGCGAACCCCGTCCTCGCGCCAGGGATCTTGATGCTCGGCGCAGTGATTGCGTTGATGGCAATTTATAAACACCCATTACTATAAACAAAGTAAGCCGCTTAAGAAAATCTTGAAGCCACAAGGAACGCAGAGCAAATGAGTATTTCTCATGAATCGCTGTGTTCTCTGTGGCTAATTTTTCGTTCCAAAGGTTATACTATCTTCATCCAATTCTATTCTTCACTCAACGAGGAGACACAATGGAATTCAAAGACACAGTTCTCAAACGTCGCATGGTTCGCAACTTTGCCGATAAGCCCGTAACACCAGAGATCATCGAACGCATCGTTGACCTGACCCGTCACGCACCCAGCGCAGGCTTCACACAGGGACAATCTTTCATCGTGGTCACCCAACCCGAATTAAGAAAAGCGATTGCAGATACCTGTCAAGAAAAAGAATATGTCAAAGGCGGTTTCGCTCCATTCATTTCAAAAGCGCCCGTGTTACTGATCCCCTGCACGAGTGAGTTGGCTTACCATCGCCGTTATCAGGAAGCTGATAAAGTTAATGACGATGGCTCCGAGATCATCTGGCCCGTCCCCTACTGGTTCATAGATATCGGTTGCGCCGTGATGATCGCCCTACTCGCCGCGCTGGATGATGGACTGGTCACAGCCTTTGTCGGCTCGAAAGATCTGGACACACTGCGCTCGCTCTTGAACATACCTGCCGAGGTCACCCCGGTCGGAGTCATCGCTGTGGGCTATCGCGCCGCAGATGTCCCTTCGCTATCCCTGAAGCGCGGGCGCAAACCCGACCAGGACTATGTCCATTACGAGGCGTGGTAAGCTGCATGTTATACTCCGCCAAATAATCCTGAACACTTTATCAATAACAGGAGATCAACATGGCTGAATTAAAAACAAAACTCAACGATGCCAGCGTGGCTAAATTTCTCAAAGGGGTCAAAGATGAACAAACCCGCGCAGATTGTTATCAGATCATAGAGCTCATGCAGAAAGCCGCCAAGGCTGAGCCCAAAATGTGGGGCAAGAGCATCATTGGGTTTGGCAGCATCCACCTCAAATATGAAAGTGGGCGCGAACTCGATTGGTTCCCGATCGGCTTTTCGCCGCGCAAACAAAACCTGACTCTCTATCTCATGGGTGGAATGGAAAGCAAAAAGGAACTGCTTGGCAAACTTGGCAAATACTCCACCGGCAAAGGCTGTATCTATATCAAAAAACTTGAAGATGTGGATATCAAGATATTAAATAAACTCATTACAGCCTCCGTAAAAAATGTACCAAAGAAGAACTCGTAAAACATCCGTATGGTGAAGACAAAATTTATCGGCATTCTATGGATAACTGTTCTCATCCTCTCCGCTTGCGGAGGGACAAACTCCGCTTCGCATCTTTCATCACCAACTGCACCAACAACCCAAACCTTTACCCCAATCCCCGCCCTTACTCCCGCACCGACCTCCACATCGACAGCCATTTCCACAGCCACACCAATCTTGCATCCGCTTGAGATCAGCGCGCTGCGCGCGCGCGATTACCCCGGCAGCGACATTGTCATCGAAAAGGTTCTCGACCCCGGTGTAAATTACAGCCGCTATTACGTTTCCTATCTCTCCGAAGGCTTGAAAATATACGCCTTGATGACCGTTCCCAATAGAGAAAAGCCAGCCACCGGCTGGCCCGTCATTATCTTCAATCACGGCTACATTGCTCCAGAGGTATACAAGACAACCGAAAGATATATTGCTTATGTTGACCTGATCGCGCGCAGCGGCTACATCGTATTCCGCTCTGATTATCGCGGACATGATAATTCCGAAGGTATAGCTCGCGGCGCCTATAGCAATCCTGATTACACCATTGATATTCTCAACGCGGTTGCCTCCATGAAAAAATATCCAGATGCTGACCCAAACCGCATCGGCATGTGGGGACATTCGATGGGCGGCTATATCACGCTGCGTTCAATGGTCATCTCAAAAGATATCAAAGCGGGCGTCATCTGGGCGGGAGTCGTTGGCTCCTATCCAGACTTGTTATACAACTGGCGGCGTGGACCAGCCGCCTCGCCGGATTCATCACCGCGCCCCGGCTCATGGCGTACAACGTTTGTGGAACAATACGGGTCACCCGAAGAGAACCCCGCGTTCTGGAACTCCATTTCAGCCAACACCTATTTGAGCGATCTATCAGGCCCCATCCAACTCCATCACGGCACAGCAGACGAAGATGTGCCGCTCGAATTTTCCGAATCGCTTTACTTCCAAATGCTCGATGCGGGTCAATACGTCGAGTTATACAAATACGACGGTGACAATCACAACATTTCAAATAACTTCAGCATTGCGATGCAGCGTACCATCGAATTCTTTGACAGGTTTTTGAAATAATCCAACAAAGGGAAAACAAAACAATGACAACCCGCCTCTATCTTGTCCGCCACGGAGCTACACCTCTTTCTGCCGAAGACCGCTTCGCTGGTTCGGAGAATGTTCAGCTTTCGGAGGAGGGCCGTGCGCAGGCGGCAAGGCTTTCGAAACGCTTGAAGGATGACGTGATCGACGCCATCTATTGCAGTCCGCTGGACCGTACCATTGAGACCGCCAACATCATCGCCAAGCCGCATCATATCATCCCAATTAAGAGGGATGGCTTTCGGGAAGCCAGTCACGGCCGCTGGGAGGGCTTATCGCGTAAGGAAGTGGAAAAACAATTCCCCGAAGAGTATGCGACCTGGGAATCAGACCCATTCACCTTCGCACCAGAGGGCGGCGAATCAGGCATTACCGTTCTGGCGCGCGCCCTGCCAGTGATCCGCGAAGTGGTGGTGAATCACAAAGACAAGAACATCATGGTCGTTTCACACAAAGCCACGTTACGCATCATCATTAGTAGTATCTTGGGATTCGATGTGCGCGGCTATCGTGACCGGCTCGACCAGGCGCCTGCGTGTTTGAATATTTTGGATTTCAAAGATTCAGTCCGCGCGCGATTGATGTTGTTCAACGATATTTCGCACTATGCCGATCATCCGCACCGCCCGCAGCACCAGATCTCACGCTGGTGGGATGTTGGAAATGCTCAAGAGGATTACAAAGGCTGAGGAAACAGAAGCAGGCTCAGGCTGGGAAGGAAGCGTCCTGAGCGTAGTCGAAGGAACGTCCACTCTGCAAAAATAATATTCGGGCGGCGTCAAAAGTGGAGTAAAATCGGGTTTAGTACTCAAGTCCCACTTGTAATTACAATTCAATAAACACACTAGTTTGGAGGTCGGCAATGTTCAAGACACAGAATCTTTATCAAAACGATGAGAAGTGGAAGAGCACAAAGCTAGGCAACTCAAATGAAACCATTGGCG
>JAYUGV010000291.1:0-8550 GCA_043767565.1 Anaerolineales bacterium | reverse complement strand
CATCTTCACAAAAGAAACCCACCTCAATTGGTTTGAAGTGGGTTTCTTTTTACACCCGATGATTATCGATCTTATCCCACGTCGCACCATAGACGTATTGATTGCCTTCCAAAAATCCATGCGGGAAGCCTAGGTCAATCGCGCTGACTTCGTCGAGTCGCTTCCATTGCTCGTCGGTCAGTTTCCAATCGAGCACGCCCAGGTTGTCTTTGAGTTGTTTAACACTCCGCGCACCCAGAATGGGAATCATCTGCGCTTTAGGTTGTTGTTTCACCCAATTGATAGCTACCTGCGACATCGGCTTGCCGACCTCTTCTGAAATCTTCTGCACTTCCTTCACGATGTTCATTGACTTTTCTCTCAACTTCAATTCTTTCTGATTGATGCGCGTCGCGTCTTTGACTTCTTTCAAGAACTTGCCCGTGAGGATTCCCGCCTCAAGCAGACCCCACGGCAGGACAGCCATATCCCAATGTTTTGCCATCGGGATAATGGAGCGCTCCACGGCGCGGTCAAGCAGGGAGTAGGGTATTTGCATGCCGATAAAACGGGACCAGCCCATGAGGTCCGCGCGAACGTTGGCTTCCGCGACGATATAGTCAGGGGTGTCAGAAAAAGCCACATAGTGGACTTTGCCCTGTCGGACAAGATCATCCATGCCGCGTACCACTTCTTCGACCGGCGTCATCGAATCCCACATGTGCAGATAGTAGATATCAATGTGATCGGTCTTGAGGCGCTTCAAACTGCGCTCGACCGATTTCATCATATTCTTACGGCTGTTGCCGCCGCCGTTGGGATCAGTGTTATCCGACGTAGTGAGCGTGTACTTGGTGGCGACCACAAAATGATCGCGGTCCGTCTTGAGGAAATCACCGAGGAATTCCTCGGCGGTACCGTCCGTGTAATTGATGGATGTATCAATAAAGTTGCGGCCCGCCTTTGCGAACATGTCGAACATCTTCTTGCTTTCAACTTTCGATGCGCCCCAGCCCCATGTTTCACCGAATGTCATCGTGCCGAGACATAGTTCCGAAACGCGCAATCCGCTTTTGCCCAGTAGTTTGTAACGCATGTCTGCCTCCTTGAAAATAGATAACGTTTTGATTCTACGCCACTTTTGACTCTACACTACACCTCTTGGGGATGGTATTTCCAGCTTCCTAAAACCTACATAATACTTAGAGACTATCCTAAAATTCAATAATCTCGCTGGTCATGTCGTTGCGAACCGCCGCTTTTGCTCTTTGGCGGTGAAGCAATCTCTTTTTCGACCAAGCAAAATTTAGTTGTTAGGAGATTGCTTGGTCGGGGAGAGCACCCTCCTCGCAACGACATCGTTATTTTTCGGATAGGTTCTTAGCAATCTCTAGTAAAATCCTACCTAAATCTACATTGACGTTTTCGCCTCACAAAGTAAAATTCAATTACTCAAAGATGAGGGTGCACCAAACGCCCTCGCTGTTTTTAAAATGAACTGGGAAGTGACCCAAAGTCCACAAAGATTCTTTCCTCTTTCCTCTTCAGGTTCTCTTTACCTTCACGATTAAAAATTCATCATTCATCATTCATCATTCATCCTTCACCCTTTCTGCCAATGTTCCTCAAACGCCTCCAACTCGCCCTCATCCACACCGCCGTCGCCATGACCCTCGTGCCGATCAACAGCACGCTCAATCGCGTTATGATCTACGACCTCGGCGTATCCAAAACCCTCTTCACTCTGCTTGCCATCTTCCCATACCTGCTTGCGCCCATTCAAGTTGCCATTGGGTCATTCTCAGACCGTCATCCCATTTTCGGGTATCGACGTTCGCCATATATTTTTGTGGGTTTGATCCTCTGCGTGCTGGGTGTGGCTGTCTCACCGCAAGTTGCACTCCTTATCAGCCATAACTTCACGCTTGGTATCATCGCAGGTGTTATCGCCTTCGGATTGTGGGGCATGGGTTATAACCTCTCCGCGGTTTCGTATCTCTCCCTCGCCTCTGAACTTTCCGGCGAAAAGGAGCGCGGCAAAACAATAGCGACCATGTTCACGATCATGGTCATCGGATTAATAGCGACGGGGATCTCCTTAAGCCGGATGGTGCCGACGTATGACCCTGCGACTCTCTCACGTGCTTTCATCATCGTCGCCGCCTCAGCTCTGACCTTGGGATTGCTCGGCCTCATCAAGCTTGAACCCCGCTTTGTCCATTCTTCCTCAACCACGAAATCCGAAACCTACACCATCCGCGAGATGACTGCCGCCATCACTGAGAATCCCGTTGCCAAGATTTTCTTCGTCTATTTGCTACTCCTCCTCGCTGCTATTCTGAGTCAGGATGTTCTCCTCGAACCCTTCGGCGCCCAAGCCTTCGGCATGACCCTCAAACAGACTTCGCGCATCGTATCCATCATGAACACCTTCACACTGATCGCTTTCATGATCGCGGGCTTTCTGGATGGACGCATCAAAAAGAAATATGTCGCGCAGATCGGGAACCTCGGCGTGCTCATTGGCTTCGTTATCATTGTCGTCAGCGGTTTGATCGCCAGTCAAAGCACTTTCTATATCGGCATCACATTGCTTGGACTCGGCACCGGTCTTTCCACCATCGCCAACCTCTCGTTGATGTTCGACCTCACCGTCCCCGAAAAGGTCGGACTCTACATCGGCGCTTGGGGCTTCTCAAACGGACTCTCCCGCCTCGTCGGCTTGCTCATGGCTGGTGTCGTTGCTGACCTCGCCACAAAACTCACAGGTAATGCGTTGAGCGGATATCTCGTCGTATTCAGCATCGAAGCGTTGATGATGTTAGCCGCTGCGGTCATGCTGTACCGCATTGATGTTGGCGCCTTCCAGAAAAAAGCGCACGACCCATCCTTTACCGAAAAAGTCGCACTCGCCGCAGATTAGTTCTGGAATCGTGGAGCTTGCTCACGCTCGTTTGCCATCAGGCTTCAGAGGAACAAGAAATGACGATCAATAATTCAGCATATTTCGCAAAATCCAGTTCTGATTCATCCGATCAACAAGAGGCAGAGATCGGTGAGGTGTGTATCACCAACATTAGTCCCATTGAACGGCAGAAGCGCTTGAAGTTTGGTATTCAGCAATTTGTGATCACGCTTGTTATATTGGGCGCGTTGATCTTTTTTGGTATAAACCATTTCTGGCGTTTACCGCTCCTATTTCTATTCTGGGCTTCGGCAGTGGGCTACTTCCAAGCCAAAGATAAAACCTGAGTAGGTCTTACGTCGCGCGGTCTGCGCAACATCAACGAAACGGAAGAAAAAATCGAAGATGCCGCTGAATTAAAACAGATTCAACAGCAGGCACAACGCGTGATCCGCAAAGCGTTTTGGGCTGCGCTGGCATTCACTCTAATTGCGTTTATACTTCCAGCATTATGACCGACGAATGGCTTTCCCTCAGCGATGCGGCAAAACTGCTTGGAGTACATCCCAGCACGGTGCGGCTTTGGTCTGATAAGGGCGTGCTACCGGTCCACAAGACGCAGGGCGGACATCGCCGCTATAAGCGTGGAGAAATCCTCCTTTGGGCAGAGACCAACTCCAGGTCGAAGGAAGATGCGCTTGAGCCTGAAGGCATGCTGAATGAAGTTGTGAAGAACGTCCGCATGCAAATTTCGGAGGGACGTCTCGAAGCTGAATCCTGGTATCAAAAATTGGATGAGGAAGCCCGCAGGCAATATCGCATGAGTTCGCGTTCGTTGTTCCAGGGTCTGATGAATTACATCGCCACCAATGGGGAGGAAGCCGCCAGTGAGGCGTATGCGATCGGTTACGAATATGCTTCCCGAGCCCGCCGGTATAACTTGAGCTATGTGGATGCCGCGAAGGCGTTTTTGTTTTTTCGTGATACGCTGGTCGAGTCGGTTAGCAAAGTGTATGGCGAAGCCAACATCCCGGCAAAACGCGCGACAGCGATGTACACGAAAATGCACACCTTCACCGACGAGATTTTGATCAGTCTTTTGGAGACGTATCAGAAATTGGAAAATGCCAATCAATGACGGCAAGGTATAATCATCACATGCTACTCGATCTCCCCCTCATCCTTGAAACCCGGCGTAATCACGCGCTTGAACATGCCACGTTGCATGTGCTGGCACGCACGCATAAAATTTCCATGGCTGGACATTCCAACCCGACCGGCTTTTTTCTGCTCGGTGATCTGCAGCTTGAAGAGATAGCGGCCGCCTCCACGGAAGCCCTAACTCGACTCAATGCCGGTGAAAGCGGACTGGCTGTCCATGAAGGTTGCGGCACGAACCTGGCGACCACTGTGGCTCTTGCCGGGACTTTTGCCTGGGCGCCGCTGCAAGGCGCCAAATCTACCCGTTGGCGACTCCTGCTCATTCCCCTGGCTGTTGCCTTTGCTGCCTTCGGATACTGGCTCAGCAAGCCGCTGGGTCCCTGGCTGCAAAAATACATCACGACCGAAGCAGACATGGGGAACATGCAGATCACGGATATCCGCTTCGTCCGCAAAGGTCTTCACCGTATAATCACAAAATGATTTAACACAAAGGACACGAAGGACACAAAGTTTTTAAGGCTTCCAACCTTAGTGCTCTTTGTGCCCTTTGTGGTTAAAAAGCATTATGCCCAATATATACTTCCTCTTCGGCAGCGACGAATTCGCCATCACTCGCAAACTCAAGGACTTTGGGTCGGACTTTACCGATCCCACCAGCGCGGACATGAACACGGCACGTCTCGATGCACGGACGATGAGCGACACCGACTTAAACAACGCGGTTAATGCCATGCCGTTCCTTGCAAAGCGACGGTTGGTGTATCTGGCAAATCCCTCCACGAAATATAACAACGCGTCTACGCGTAAAAAGTTTTTTGAATATATCGAGAAAGCGCCCGATACTACGCGGCTTGTGATGTATGAATCTGTCGAACCGAAGGAAGCCGAAAAGCACTGGCTCAATAAATGGGCGGAGAAGAACGAGAAGTTGATCCAGACCAAAGCCTTCATGCTTCCGCGCCTCAAAGAGATGACTGGCTGGATCGTCAACGAAACCAAGAAGCAGGAGGGGCAGATCGAACCGCGCGCAGCTGAGATGCTCAAGGATATGGTCGGTGTCGATACTCGTCAGGCAGGGATGGAAATTGCCAAGTTGCTGGCATACGTCAATTGGGCGCGACCGATTAACAGTCAGGATGTCGAAGCGGTTTGTATTGTCACATCACAGCAATCGGTGTTCGATTTTGTCGATGCGTTATCCAATGGCAATGGCAAGTCTGCGCAGCATCTCTTGCATCGTTTGTTTGAAACAGAAGATTTGTTCTCGCTGTGGGGGATGGTGGTGAGACAATTCCGTTTGTTGATTCAAGCGCGCGAAATATTAGATGGCCGCGGCAATAAGGATGATGTGGCGCGCGCGCTGGGTGTGCATCCGTTCGTGGCAGAGAAGACCACCCAACAAGCCGCGCGCTTTACAATCGAATCACTTGAAAGTATTTACCGCCGATTGCTAAAGATCGATGAGGGGGTCAAAACAAGCCAGCTCACATTGGATCTGGCTTTGGATACACTGGTGGTTGAGTTAACAAAGTAGCGCGAGATATTATCTCGCGTATACAAAATCAGAATAATGTTTCCTGCCTCGCCTCATCTTCCTCGCCCAAGCCCCTCCACCCATATTTCTTCAGATCAATTTTATCTTTCACAAAAACGATGCCTTCTTCTTCAAGCAGCAGGCGTTGCCTCTCTGCACCGGCGCGTTCGCTGATCTTGCCCTGCGAATTAATGACACGCTGCCACGGCACATCATCGGGACATGCCGCCATCGCGCCACCCACCCAACGCGGACCGAAAGCTTTGTACGCCTCAAATGCCACGCCATTTGGCGGAGGCAGCATCAGCGCGATCTGTCCGTAGGGTGCCACTGTACCTTTTGGAATCTGACGCACGAGTTCCCAGACTTGTTCGTAATAGGCTTGTTGGTTGGGGGGAGTTGTGTAGCGCATGATTGTCCTTTCCCCTCTCCCTGTGGGAGAGGGCAGGGTGAGGGGCATTATTCCACGATCGTCCCACCCTGCGCGGATTCCTCGATCACCGCTTTTGTGGATGAGAACTTGATATCCACTTCGATCTGCTGGAAGCAGCGCCCGCTGCCCAGTAAGCCCTTATGGACGTAAAAGACTTCGCGGTTATCTTCGTATTCAACGCTCAGATCGTTGTCTAAGTCCACGCGGCCTTCGATGATCTCGCCGCAGCGATTGCATTTGACCTTGAAGGTGTAATAATGTTTTTCAGGTTTGGCAGGAGTGCCGCCGAAGAGATTTTTAAGAAAGCCCATGTTTATCATCCCGTCATCCTGAGCGAAACGAAGGATCTCTCATTCAACAAGAGAGACTCTTCGCTCCGCTCAGAGTGACATAGTTCTATTATTTTAGAAGCGCTTCTATCTTATTCAACTCATCATCACTGAACTTCAAATTGTTCAACGCGGTGAGGCTGTCTTCAAGTTGTGCGACACTGCTCGCGCCGATCAATGCGGATGTGACGGCAGGTTTGCGCAGAACCCACGCGATCGCCATCTGCGCGAGCGACTGTCCGCGTTGTTTCGCAAGCTCATTCAGATTTTCGGCTTTCGGCAGATTCGCCTTCACATCATCGGGCGTGAGCCAGACGCGCTCGGTTTTCGTGGCGCGGGCTCCAGCGGGGATTCCGTTCAAGTATCGCTGAGTCAGCTGTCCCTGCGCCAGAGGCGAGAAGACGATGCTGCCGATACCTTCCTCGGACAGCACATCCAGTAGCCCGTCTTCGATCCATCTATCGAACATGTTGTAACGTGGTTGATGGATGAGACAGGGAGTCCCCAACTCACGCAAAATGCGGGACGCTTCGCGCGTCTGCTCTGGATTGTAATTGGATACGCCAACATATAAAGCTTTGCCCTGGCGGACAGCGGTATCGAGCGCGCCCATGGTCTCTTCGAGCGGCGTCTCGGGATCGAAGCGGTGGCTGTAGAAGATGTCCACGTAGTCGAGCCCCATGCGCTTGAGGGACTGGTCGAGGCTGGCGAGCATGTATTTGCGCGACCCCCATTCGCCATACGGACCGAGCCACATATCATAGCCCGCCTTGGTGGAGATGATGAGCTCATCGCGATACGGATGAAAATCCTGTTTATAAAGTAAGCCGAAATTTATTTCGGCGCTTCCCGGCGGAGGACCGTAGTTGTTGGCGAGATCAAAGTGCGTGACGCCCATGTCGAAGGCGCGGCGCGCGATGGCACGCATGTTTTCGAGGATGTCGCGCCCGCCGAAGTTGTACCACCAGCCCAGTGAAATGGCGGGTAGTTTGAGTCCGCTTTTGCCGGTGCGGTTGTAGAGCATGGAGTTGTAACGAGTGTCTGAGGCGAGGTAGGGCATTTATGTTTTCCTTATTGTTAGATATCGGTGGTCGAGTAGTTCCGAGCGCTAGCGAGGGACGTATCGAGACCACACGTTTTCAAATAAACTTTTGTTTGCATGTACCTTGTTGGTCTCGATACATCACGCGCCACGAAGACGAAGCATCACGCGCCACGAAGACGAAGCATCGCGGGGCTACTCAACCAACGAACTATTTATTTATAAATCACCCGAAACCGCTCACATACTAACGGCATGTCTTCTGAAAATTCCCTGTCAAATTTGGCAAGGACACGGGTAAAGAAATTTTTGTGCGCCTTGCGCCAATACTCTAAAGACAGATCGCCTTCACCTTCGGCGCGGGCAAAATCGGCATCTACTTCATTATATTTTCGGATCGATACATCCACAGTTTCGACGATGCATAACGGCTCACCACGACCATCCAGCGCAACCGTGATCTCGCCGACTTGCGTCGGCGTTTTCCCTTCCGCTTCCCATTCCCACAGCGCGGAGCAGGTGCCGGTTTTGAGTCCCTGTGCGATCAACGCGCCGAGTTCATTCGCCATTTCGGGACCATCGCCCCAGCCTTCGGAAATATAACTCTTTGAACGATAAGGCGAATCCGAAGGAAGCGCGGAGAGGAATTTTTGCCAGTAGGTTTCAATGATTTCTATAGTCATGGTTTGTAGGTTTGTGGTCTGGTGTCTACGGTCAGCGGTCTATGAAAATTTCCATTTCTTCAACACATCCATTGCCTTGTAATTCGTCAAGTCCAATTGCAGCGGCGTGATGGACACATAGCCTGCACGCAGCGCGCCGAAATCGGTGCCGGGTTCATCTACGCCGGTGGGGAAGTCGCCGCCGATCCAATAATACGGTTTGCCGCGCGGGTCGAGACGCGCATCCAACGCATCGCGATAAACACGCAATCCCTGACGCGTGATCATATAACCTTTGAGTTCACTCTCTTTCAAATACGGGATATTGACATTCACCACAACACCCTCGGGTAATCCGTCCGCGATGACTTGCTCTGCCACGCGTCTGCCTACGATTGCGGCTGTGGAATAATCCAACGGACCTTTGAATCCTTCCGGCGAATCAAGTGAAACGGCGATGCCGCGCACACCCGCAATAACGGCTTCCATTGCAGCGGTAACC
>JAYUGV010000290.1:0-8650 GCA_043767565.1 Anaerolineales bacterium | reverse complement strand
ACACACCGGCGGCGAGCCGTTTCGCGTGATCGTGGATGGTTTTCCCAAACTCGAAGGTAACTCAATTCTTGAACGCAGACGTTACGCCAAAGAACATTACGACCATCTGCGTACCGCCTTAATGTGGGAACCCCGCGGACATGCCGACATGTACGGCTGTATTCTGACCCCATCGGTCACACCCGATGCTAACTTTGGAATCCTGTTCATTCACAACGAAGGCTTCAGCACCATGTGCGGACATGGCATCATCGGCATTACAACGGTGGTACTTGAAACCGGCATGCTGCCTATGAATTCCCCAACTACCAAAATAAAGATCGACAGTCCCGCCGGGTTGATCACTGCCTATGCTCACATCGAAAATGGACATGTGAAGGATGTCTCGTTTCACAATGTCCCTTCGTTCGTCGCTGCGCCGGATGAAATTATCGATGTGCCGGGGCTCGGAAAGATCCGTTATGACCTGGCGTTCGGCGGCGCGTTCTATGCGTATGTCAATGCCGAGGATGCAGGTGTCACCTGTTCGCCAAGTGATTACCGTCCGCTGATCGAGAAAGGCATGGCGATCAAACGCGCGGTGATGCAGAGCAAAGAAATTGTCCATCCATTTGAGAAGGACTTGGGATTTTTATATGGCACGATCTTTGTCGGTCCGCCTGCGCAGGCAGGTTCACAGAGTCAAAATGTTTGCATCTTTGCAGAAGGCGAGGTGGACCGCAGTCCCACCGGCACAGGCGTGAGCGGACGACTGGCAATCCATCATCAGCGCGGCGAGATCGAAATCAATCAACCCATCGTGATCGAGAGTATCATCGGCAGTAAGTTCACTGGCAGGGTGGTCGCAGAGACGACCTTCGGTCCGTATGCGGCGATCATCCCGGAGGTGACGGGTGAGGCGCATATTGTCGGGCGTAATGAATTGTGGATCAATCCCAACGATCCGTTGAAAGATGGTTTTATTTTGAGGTAGTCATTTCTGCTCAGCCGCCGTCCTCGGCGGCGTATCCAACAGATAATACCTGCGCCGAGGACGGCGCAGAGAGCGAATAAAGGTAACTATGAAACTTCCCCCGCACATTTATCTTGAAGAACGCAACATTCCCTATGAAGCAAAAAGTTTTTCACCAGAGACCGAAAAAGGCGCGGCAAATGTCGCACATGCACTGGGCTTCTCTGAACGTCAAGCCGTGAAGACTCTGATCTTTCAAGTGGAAACCGGTGAGCGCGTGCTGGTGATGCTCGGCGGCGATCAAAACGCAATCTCAGGAAATTTAAAAAAAGCCATCGGGTCGAGAAATATTCGGATGGCTGAACCAGACGCGGTCAAAGAAACGACCGGATACATCATCGGCTCCATCCCAGCCTTTCACTGGCAGCCATCCAGATTTCGATCCTTTCTGGAAGCGAGTCTCCTCAATGAACCCATGCTCGGCACAGGCGCGGGACAATGGGGCGAAGAGATCATGATTACGCCGGAAAATTTGATCACAGCCAGCAATGCGATCGTGGTCAATCTGACGGACAGGGATAAACCGGTAATCACGTAAGAAATTCGTAATACTTTGGACGGTAATACTTTGAGATGGTATGCGCGTCTACTCATTACAGACAATCATCCAAAGGAGTCCTCGATGAAAGAATTTACAAAACCATCTGACCAGGAACTGCGTATGAAGTTGACCTCCGAGCAATATCAAGTCACACAGCGGGAAGGCACTGAGCCGCCCTTCTCCAACGCTTATTGGAACAATAAACGTCCGGGGATCTATGTGGATATTGTTTCAGGCGAACCGTTGTTCAGCTCGCTCGATAAATATGATTCCGGCACGGGCTGGCCCAGCTTCACCAAGCCGCTCAACGCGGAGAATATTGTCTCCCACACCGATTACAAACTCTTTATGGCACGCACTGAAGTGCGCTCAAAGCACGCCAGTTCCCATCTGGGGCACGTCTTCGATGACGGTCCCGCGCCCACAGGTTTGCGCTACTGTATGAACTCTGCCTCATTATTGTTCGTGCCATTTGAAAAACTGGAAGAAGAAGGCTACGGCGAATACCAATCCCTTTTCAAGGATATGAATTTAAGTACGAAAAAATAACCAGACGGGACGCACTTCCGCCTCTGCCCTAGCCGGTATTTGATTCTTAAACCAAAAAACCTGTCGTCACTGACAGGTTTTTTCATTAGCATTTCGGGCATGCTTGAATGTGATTGATATAAGGCGAATTAGAATGCGTCGTGTTCCGTTCTATTTTGTTTTCAATGTGCCGAAAATAAACTCAGCGCAAATACAACCCATTCAAATCTCGCAGCCCACCCGCAAGATGATCGTTCATATCTGCTTCGCTAATGCGCCATTCCCAATTACCGCCCAGCTTGGACGGGAAGTTCATGCGGGCATAGCCGCCTAGGTTGAGTGCATCCTGCATGGGGGCAATGGCATAGACCGCCACAGAGGACCAGACACTGCGCATCATTTCCCAGACGAAATGATCAGCGTCGGTATGTAAGTAGCGCAGGGCAAAATTGCGTTCATGCTCCGGCGCGGAGTCGAACCAGCCGCGCGCGGTGTCGTTATCGTGTGTGCCAGTATATGCCACACAATGAGCTGGATAGTTATGCGGCAGGAAGGGATTCTTTGCGCCATCAAAACCGAACTGCATGATCTTCATACCGGGCAGTTTGAAGCCATCGCGCAGTGCTTCTACATCTGGGGTGATAACACCCAGATCTTCAGCAATGATGGGCAGTTCGATCTCTTCTGTGCGGGCATCGCTGAGTTTTTTATCTAACACTTTGAAGAAACCTTTACCGGGGCCTGGAACCCAGCGCCCGGTTTCGGCAGTCTTTGCGCCGAAGGGAATCTCGTAATAACCCGCGAAGCCGCGGAAGTGATCGAGACGGACGATGTCTACGAGCTTAAGCACCGCACGGAAACGTTCGATCCACCAGACGTAGCCAGTCTCTTTATGGACATCCCAACGATAGAGCGGATTGCCCCAGAGTTGACCCGTCGGCGAGAAATAATCCGGTGGGACGCCTGCTACAACAGTTGGCAAACTGTCTTTATCGAGGAAGAACAAATCGGGATTCGCCCACGCGTCCGCGCTATCGTACGCAATGAAGATGGGAATATCGCCGACGATCTGAATGTTCCGTTTTTTAGCATAGGCATGGACATTGTTCCACTGACGGAAGAACAAGAATTGATAGAACGAATAACGCTGAACGCTTTCTGCATATTCCTTGCGGGCTTTATCCATCGCGGTCTTCTTGCGGGTGCGGATGGCTTTGTCCCACGCGTTCCACGATCCATCGCCGTTGGCTTCTTTGATAGACATGAACAAGGCGTAGTCATCGAGCCAGGCGGCATTCTCAGCGCAGAAGTGATTGAATTCTTTGACCAGCGCTTCGTCTACGCTCCTCTGTCGGCTCGCTCCGCTCACATCGTCCCGACGTTTTTTCGGGAGCGCGAGGGAGAAGCGGGAGAAAGCTTTCAGCAGAAGATTCAGCTTCCACGGGATGAGCAGACCGAAGTCGACGCGTGAGGCGTTGAAGTCGGGTATGTTGCTTAGATCAGCTTGAGTCAATAATCCATCTTTGATAAGTAAGTCTGGGCTGATCAAATAGGGATTGCCAGCGAAGGCGGAAAAGCATTGATACGGCGAATCGCCATAGCCAGTGGGTCCGAGCGGCAGCACCTGCCACAATTTACAACCAGTAGATTGAAGCCAATCGATAAACCGATAAGCTTGCGGACCGAGATCGCCGATGCCGTACGGACCGGGCAGACTGGTGGGATGCAAAAGGATGCCGCTGGAACGCTTAAATTTCATTGGCTTTTCTCCGGGTTTGAATTAATTGTCCCGCACGCACAATTGGCTCATCGTAATCGGAGGCGACTACGTCCGTGCCCACTTCGCCTTCCGGTTCAATAACATAACCGGCGGGGACGGTGCTGTGCTTGCCCACCATGGCGATCTTGATGATCTGATCGGCAATGCCCCAACCGACACGGGCATCCTTTTCAACATGCACACTTTTATCGAGGACAGCGCGCTCAATAATTGCGCCACTTTCGATCACACAATCGGTTGAAATGATCGACTCGCGCACCACGGCACCGGGGCGCACAATGACACCCGGCGAAAGCACACTGCTTTCCACATGTGCGCCGGATTCGATAAAGCAGCCATCACAGAGCATACTGGCATGTACATGCGCGCCAGCCGGTAGGCGCGCGGGTGGACGTTCTTCAGTACGGGTATGAATGATCCAACTGCGGTTATAGAGTTTCAAATTTGGCTGGGGCGCGAGCATATCCATATGTGATTGCCAATAGGAGTTGACCGTCCCTACATCCATCCAGTAACCGGTGTAAGGGAAGGCAAATACTCGGGCATTGGACTTTACAAGCTTAGGAATAACGTCTTTACCAAAATCGTGAGAGGAAGCCGGATCCAGATGATCGTCCCACAAAGCCTTGTCGAGTGTCTGACGGTTGAATAGATAGACACCCATGTTCGCAAGGTTCGAGGGCGGGTTGGTAGGTTTTTCAACGAACGCAGTTATCTCAGATTTTTTGTTTACCTTTAAGATGCCGAAGCGCGAGGCTTCTTCTATAGGAACGCTGATCGTCGCCATCGTCAAGTCAGCTTGATGATCCATGTGGAAGGTGATCATCGGATCAAAGTCCATGGTGTAGATGTGGTCGCCAGAGAGGATGAGGATCAGGTCGGGATTATCCTTCTTGATGAAGGTAAAGGTCTGCTGGACGGCATCCGCTGTCCCTGCGAACCAATCGGAGTCGTTGCGGGCTTTGTACGGGGAAAGGATCTTGACACCGCCAGTGAAATCGCGGTTCAGGTCCCAGGGTGCGCCGGAACCGACATGCTCGATCAAAGATTGCGGACGATATTGAGCAAGGATCATCACATCAAAGATGCCTGAGTTGACGCAGTTCGAAAGCGGAAAATCAATGATACGGTATTTGCCTGCAAATGGGACAGCGGGCTTGGCACGTTTGGCTGTTAGGACTCCGAGCCGTGAGCCTTCGCCGCCTGCTAAGATGACTGCGCGTGTTTTCATGGGTGGTTTCCTTTGCTGAGATTATCCACTAATCTTCGCTAATCGACGCTAATCTTTTTGAAATTGTCTGACCGCCGTCTGTCGTCGGCGGTCAGCGGTCATGCTACGTTTTTCCATTTCCATTACCATTCGTTGCTTCCGATTTTTCTTCTCTAATCTTGCGGGCTGGAGCGACGGGTCTGTTCAGATAGGTTTCGGAGGTGGTGTTGCTTTCGATCAGCTTCTTATACAAGTCCACATATTTTTGTGCGGAATTTTTCCAGGCGAAATCCAATGCCATGCCTGCCTTTTGTAAATTTGCCCAGCGGGAATGATAGGGATACAACTCAAGCGCACGCCGCACCGCGTCGTTGAAGGATTTGATTTTCGTATCGACAAACACAAAACCGGTTTCACTGTCGGTGACGGTGTCGTGCAGTCCGCCCACCGCGCGGACAACGGGAACACTGCCGTAACGCATGGCGATCATTTGCGAGATGCCGCAGGGTTCATAACGTGAGGGCATTAGGAACATATCTGAACCCGCATAGATCTGGCGCGCGAGTTTCGCGTCGAAGCGTGTCTCAACTCGCACACGGTCTGGCATGGCTGCCTGTAATTTCTTTGCCTGCTCTTCGATCTTGGGTTGACCCGCTCCTAAAATAACCAACTGCCATGATTGTTTGCCCAGCATCTTCAAACCTTTAAGGGCAATGTCGATACCTTTGGCTTGGTCCATGCGTGTGACCATACCGAGCAGCGGTACATCGGGCAGAACAGGTAACGCGAGTCTTTCCTGAAGAGCGATCTTGTTCTTTTTGCGAGCGGAGAGATCGTCAGCGGAGAAATGTTTTTCGATGACCGCATCAGTTTTCGGGTCGTAGGAGGCGAGGTCGAGTCCGTTGAGTATTCCGCTCAACGTGTCACTGCGAGTCTTGAAAAAGTCCTGTAAGCCCGAACCGAAAACTTCATCGTGTGAAATTTCCTCCGCGTAGGTCGGCGAGACCGCGACCATCGCATCAGACGCCCATAATCCCAACGGCATCGGCATCACGCGCGCCCAATCAGGCAGGTCAGTATTTGCGAGCGGCAGGTTATATGATTCGAGGATCTCTTTGACATCGGGTCCGAGAAACGGCAGGTTGTGAATCGTGATGACCGAGGCGATACGATTCTTTTTATCCTCCCAACGCTTGACAAGATTGCCGTATGCGGCGAGTGCGGTATGCCAGTCGTTGGCATGAATGATGTTCGGATTCCAATTGAGCTGATGCGGCAGTTCAAGCGCGGCTAACGCAAAGAAGACATACTTCTCAGCATCAAGTTTGTTGTTGGATGAATAGACAGAACCGCTGGCGCGGATGGGTTCGCCGTTGATGAAGTAGACGGGCATGCCGTCGAGCGAGCCTTCCAACGCTTCCACCTGGACCTCGGTCTTGCCGCGCGGAATCGAATAGATGGCTACTGGCTTGAGCGACTCTGCTTTGATGACGGTGTGCATCGGCAGAACAAGGCGCACGTCAATTTTCGTTTCGTCATTGGAAAGGGCGCGCAGGGCTCGCGGCAGGGTTCCCGCTACATCACCCAAGCCCCCCACTTTGACAAACGGTTCGGCTTCCGCCGCAAGGAAAAGTACATTGATGGTCTGAGACATGTATGCAATTTTACTCGTTTTCAAGAGACCTAATAGTCCCAATCTTTGAATAACTGTAACTTATTGGTCGTCACGAAATGACTTGTCAATTGTTATATCAATCGCAGGTCAAACCACAACCCAATGGAGGAGCTATGAAAGTACTAAGTCAGTCGTCTCGTTCAATGAAAGTGTTCCTGTTCGCCTTGCTGGCGCTTGCAGTCCTCGCCAGCCTACCCGCCATCCTGGCAGAGATGCGGGAAGCAAAGTTCGAAGGTAAGGCAAAGAACCGCGAAGGGCAGGTGAGTCAAGCGGCGATCAACCTGTCCCCGATCCGACCGGTTTCCGTTCAGCCCGCAGGTCCAACCGGATTCACTCCACAGACCCGCATGGGCTTCACCGTGGATAATGAATGGGAGCCCGCCATCGCTTCTGACCGCTTTGGTCATGTGTATGTGTTGTATCCGCAATATGGCGGCGTGCCCGGCTGCCCAACGTGCGCCAACCCGACCCAGATCCTGCAGATCAGCAGTGATCACGGCGCAAATTGGGGCTCACCCAGCATTTTCTACACGGGCGGCTCCACCACTGGCGGACAGTGGGACTCGCAGATCTCCGTTGACCCAGTTGATGGCAAGACCGTGTACGCCTCGTTCATGCAAAACAACAAAAGCGATATCATCGTCGCCAAATCTACTGACTACGGCGCAACATGGACATTCGTCACAGCCGATTCAACCAATGCCAGCACCGATAAGCCGATCCTGACTGTGCGCGGACAGGACGTATACGTTTCATATGACCACACGCAAACCGCGTACGTGGCTGTATCGCACAACGGCGGCGCCTCGTTTACTGAGATCAAGGTAAACCAAAACGCCAAACTCGGCTGGTCACTCGGCGGCGGCGGCACAGTTGCGCCGAACGGAAGCGTCTTCTTTGCCTGGGCTGGTTACGAAGGCAGCGGCGGCGCAAAAGGCAATGTCAATTTGTACGTTAGCAAATCTGCTGACGGCGGCACAACCTGGACCACCAAACTCATTGACGTTTCGAAATCTCCCCCAGATTGTTCTGCCTATCTGTGCGGTTGGGCATATCTCGGCGCACAAATGGTAATGACATCGGATTCGTCAGGCAACCTATACGCGTTATGGAATGCAGGCTCCATCGCGAAAGGACCTGAACGCATCTACTTCGCCAAATCCACTGACGGCGGCAATACCTGGTCTACCAAAGTGGATGTGTCCACAGCCCCCGCTGGCACGCATCATGCCTTCCCTGCGATCGCCGCGACCGGAAATGGCGACGTCCGCATTTCATGGATGGATGCCCGCTCTGCAAATGGCGGCATGGATAAGTGGAACGTCTACTATCGCCGCTCCACCAACGGCGGCTCAACTTGGTCAAATGAAACCGACCTCTCCACCTACGTGGCAGGTTCCACGTACATCTTTACGGACGGTTTCCGCTACCCGTTCGGCGATTACTTCGAGATGGATATCGACGAGCAGGGCACATCCCATCTCATTTGGGGTGAAGGCTATAGCTACGACTCGCCGGGTTCGATCTGGTATTCGAAAGGGCAATAGATAATAAAGACAGGACTTTCGCTTTCCTTGCTCCAAGACGGTCTGTGACCGTCGCTTTTATGGTGAACACGGCGGTCACAGACCGCCTGCGAGCGAAAGTCCTGAAAGACCTCCGAGTTCTTAAAGAACTCGGAGGCTTAGTTTGCCGATGTGATTTTAAAATCGAAACCATCTTCGTTAAAAAAACGAAGATGGTTTCGATTCGTGGAAAGTACTATTTTCAAGGGTGGGCGACGGGGAACGATCCCGCAACCTCATCCTCCACAGGGATGCGCTCTGCCGATTGAGCTACGCCCACCATAATGAACGCTACAGCCACAGTGTAACGCTCTGCCGTTGAGCTACGGGCTTCATATT
>JAYUGV010000289.1:0-8671 GCA_043767565.1 Anaerolineales bacterium | reverse complement strand
CGTCCCAATGCGGCTTGAACTTTGTGAGCGTTCTGCTCCACGGATCTGCCGTCCACGTGAACCTGCAGGTCAAAAGAGTTGTAGTGCTCGCCGCGTTTCGCCAACAGAGAAGTCAATTTCTCGCGCACATCACCCGCCAACAGTGGACGCTTATTGGGACTTTCATTGAGGCGTTGAAACAGTGTCTCAATATCTGCCATTAGTAAAACAACTTTGCCGTGACTTTCTGCAAACGAGCGGTTCTCTGCGCGCAGCAGCGCTCCGCCGCCAAGCGCGATGACTCTGCCTAGCGAGTTCGTCACGTCAGAGACGTGACCTACGGTTTCTTTCAGCGCGCTGGTCTCAAGCTCACGAAAGGCGGATTCGCCCTGCTCTTCCATGATCTGCGGAATGGACATGCCTGCGTTCGTTTCGATGACGCGGTCGAGGTCAATGAACGCGAGTTTGAGGCTGCGGGCAATGGTTTTCCCGATGGATGATTTGCCTGTGCCTGGGGGACCGTAGAGGAAGATGTGTTGTGTCATAAGGATGAAAGTGAAAGATAGTGATCAGTGAACAGTTATCAGTTGTTGAAGTGCGGGAGTAGGACATTGTGGAAGTAAGCGAAGATATATTTTGGTTGCAGGTTGAGTTTTTGTATAACGAATAGGTACAGCCAACCGAAGATATTGAAGAGTCCATATCCGAGCAGGACGCCGGTGGCGTTGAGGATAACGTCGTTGATGTCCACGACACGGAATGATGATCGTACTGCCAAAGAGATAACGAATTGAACAAACTCAAAGGTAAATCCCACAGCCAGTGCCAGCCAGAGACTATCATTGGGTTTTATACGGGTGATGAAACTAATCCCCAAACCAAAGGGAATTGTCAGCAGTATGTTTTCATAGAGATTCTGAATACACTGAGATAACATTTCAGGATGACAATATCCAAAGTCAAAAGGAATGAGATTTAGATCTGGCTTGAAATTCGGATTGGAAAGATCAATTGGAAACGGGAAAGCAACCACTCTAGCAGCACCCATCAGATATATCCAAAATATGGAAAAGAAGAACAAGTACGAAAGATTCTTGTTTCGTTTCCATAACACGATCAAGATAACTGCCAGAGCAGCAAGCCCTGCATATATATGTGCCCAACCAAAATAGATCATCATGGCATCTATTCCCAAAACACGTGCGGGATATTATCCATCGGCAAATCTTCCAGCGTGACTTTGCGTAAGGACTCAAAGCGCGGCTTCATCTCATTCAGCGAGTCACCGCCAAGTTTTTCAATGAGCGCATCTGCCAATACAAAGGCGACCATTGCTTCCAAAATCGGAACCGCGCGCGGAACAGGGCAGAAATCGGAGCGTTCATATTTAGTGGGTGCGTTTTCGCCAAGAGCAAGGTCAACGGTCTGTTGCGGAGTTAAAGTTGTCGCAATGGGTTTCATCGCCGCGCGGATAATGATGGGCTGTCCATTCGAGATACCGCCTTCGGTGCCGCCTGCTCTATTTGTCGAACGTCGAAGGTCGAAGGTCGCAGGTCGTATATTGATTGGGTCGTGAGCTTGGGTGCCGATTCGTTTTGCATTCTCGAAGGCATCGCCCACTTCGACTCCTTTGATGGCTTGCACGGACATGACCGCCAGCGCCAGTTTGGCTTCGAGGCGTTTATCCCACTGCACGAAACTGCCAAGTCCAACAGGGACATTGAGCGCAACGACCTCAAGAATCCCACCAAGCGTGTTCTTGCCATGAATGGTCTTTTCGATCTCATCTCGCATCTTCTGCGCGGACGAATCGATCGGACAGCGCACATCCGATCCCTCGGCGCGGGTGAAGCGTTCTTCATAAGGCATATCGCTAAAGTCAGCTTGGATCTCGCCGATGGATGAAACATACCCACCTACGATGATTCCAAATTGGGCAAGGAAGTGCTTGCACACCGCACCCACCGCAACACGCATGGTCGTTTCACGCGCAGAAGCACGTTCGAGCGCGGGACGTAGATCCTTGTAGCCGTATTTCACCGCACCGGTTAAGTCTGCATGACCTGGGCGCGGGGCGGTCATCGGCTCGACAGCTTTGCCCTTCCATTTGACATGGTCATCGTTTTGCACAACTAGAGCAATCGGCGCACCAGTCGTTTCACCAGCCATGACTCCGCCAAGGATCTGCACGGTGTCCTTTTCAATCTTCATACGTCCACCTGAGCCATAGCCTTGTTGACGACGGGTTAGTTCCTTATTGATGATCTCCGGCGTGATAGATAAGCCAGCGGGCATGCCGTCTAATATTGCAGTGAGGGATGGTCCGTGTGATTCGCCTGCGGTGAGGAAGCGTAAGGTCATTATTGTCTCCAGTATTCAGTGATCAGTGATCAGTTATCGACTGCGTTCCAAAAAACGTCACTTGAAAGTTTGCGTCCAGTCCACAATTCAAAGCCAAGTGCGGCTTGTTCGATGAGCATACCGAGCCCAGTAGATGCAGATAATCCTTGTGCGCGGGCATCACGTACAAGCTTCGTCTCGCGCGGATTGTAGACCAGATCATAAACACTGATATGGGCAGGCAAAATAATATTTTCAGGAAGCGGGGATGTGTCGATATTTGGCGTCATGCCAAGCGGCGTCGTGTTGACGAGCAGGTCGCAGGTTGAAGGTTGAAGGTCGTTGAAAGTGGTAATTAGTAACTGGTAATTCTGAAATGATTGAGCGAGTCCTTCGGCTTGTTCTATTCGGCGCGCGGCGATGGTGACATTCCAGCCGTCGTTGAGGAGGGCATACACGACCGAACGCGCAGAACCGCCAGCACCCAAGACAATTGCCGATTTACGATTTGCGATTTTGGATTGATGACTGGCAAGAAATTTATTCACATCCGTGAGAAATCCTTGCGCGTCGGTGTTGTCTCCGATCAGTTTATCGTCTCGCAAATAAATAATATTGACCGACCCGATGGCTTTGGCAGTTGGCGTGAGTTCATCCATAAATTGGATCACATTCTGTTTATGCGGGATGGTGACATTAAATCCGGTCATCTCGCCCGAGCGGACTCGATCCAACAGATCCTTCAAAGCCTGCATGTCATCGGGCGCAATCGGAAATAACGAATAGCCGCCTTCCAAGCTGCAAGCCTTGAGAGCGGCATTTTGAATCTTTGGGGAAAGACTGTGACTCACAGGATAACCGATAAGACCTAAACGGAAGATGGTCATGATCTCTCCCTCACCCCGCCCTCTCCCGAGGGGCGAGGGAGTCAATCACCTCAAAATAATTAGGAAAGGTTTTGGAAACACAGGCTGGATTCTCGATCGTTACGCCATCGAAACGCAAGCCGATGAGCGAGAATGCCATTGCCATGCGGTGGTCGTTGTAGGTTTGGATGACAGCGGGACGCATCTCTGCGCAGGGATGAATGGTCATGCCATCTGCATGTTCTTCCACGCGGACGCCTAACCGCGCTAATTCAGTGCAGGTTGCATGGACGCGGTCGGTCTCTTTGACACGAGCAGAGGCGATGCCGCGGATTCTTGTCGGCGAATCAGCAAAGGGGGCGATGACGGCGAGAGTTTGAGCGGTGTCGGGGATGTCGCGCATGTCTACGTCAAGACCGGCGAGCGACGAGTGACGGGTGACCAGTATGGCATTATCCGTTTCTTCGATCGTGCATCTCATTTGCTTGAGCACATCAAGAAAAGCAATATCACCTTGAACGGATTTGCGAGAGATGTTTTCCACTTTGACCCTTCCGCCGCAGATGGCGGGAGCAGCGAAGAAGTAGGACGCGGCGGAGGCGTCGGATTCGATTGGATAATTGGTAATTGGTAAGTAGGAGGCAAGGCGAATGATGAAGCGTTCGTAGCCTTGGCGTTCAATATCAATACCGAAATCCTTCATGATGGCGATGGTCATATCTACATAGGGTTTGGAGTTGAGGTCGGTGGTGAGTTCGATCTCGATGGGAGATTGAGCATACGGGGCAACCATGAGGAGGGCGGAAAGGAATTGACTCGAAATATCACCAGTGATTTTGGTTTTACCGCCAGGCAGACCAGAAGCACGGATTTTCACAGGCGGACAAATTGGAGCAGCTTCTCCCTCACCCTCCGCCCTCTCCCAGCGGGAGAGGGGACTTATTGTTGCGCCAAGTTGCGTCAGAGAATTTACAAGGTCTCCGATGGGACGTTCGCGCATGCGCGGTTCGCCATCAAGGATGTATTCGCCGTTGCCGAGTGTGAGAAACGCGGAAAGAAATCTTGCGGCAGTGCCTGCGTTACCGATGAAGAGTTCGGCTTTGGTTGCGAGGATTTTTCCGCCGAGACCCGTGACGGTCATCGCGTGGTTGACTTCATCAAGCTGGATATCGAAGCCGAGGGTCTGCAGGGCTTTGGCGAAGTAGCGCGAGTCGTCGGAGAAGAGGGCGTTGGTGAGGCGCGTGGTTCCATTGGCAAGTGCGGCGATGAGCAAGGCACGGTTGGTCAGCGACTTGGAGCCAGGGACTCGGACAGTGGCGGAGAGAGAATGAGATAAAGGAAGAATGCGGAATGATGAATGATGAATGTTCATTGAGTAAAGGATTGATACTTTGCTTGTGCTTCGTTTAGCAAGGATTCTAGTTTAGTAAAGTCTTCTGCCGTCAGCGCGGATTCAATTTCAGTCAATTGACTCTGCATTCCATGCAGTGCGTTCAACACATTTTTACGGTTTGATTGCAGAACACCCAGCATCATAGAAGAGGGAGTGCCAGCCAAACGGCTTACGGATTTGAAGCCGGGTCCAACAAATGAAGCGACATCATCGGGCGCTGCCAAAGCCAAGGCGGATGAAAGCAGGAACGGCAGATGACTTGTGGATGCCAAGATGCGGTCATGTTCAACCGCGTCAAGGACAGTCGCTTTTGCGCCGAGGGCTTCGATGATTTGATGCGCGGCAGAGAGTGCTCGCGGTGAGGTGCGCTCCAACGGCGTCAGTAAAAATGGCGCGGCGTAGTAGAGAGTCCGTTCAGCGTTGGCGAGGGAGAGTTTCTCTTTGCCGCAGATGGGATGTCCGCCGATGGGGTCGAAGCGTTCGGGCAGTTGTGACATGGCGTCAGCGATCAATTTTTTCGTTGAGCCCAAGTCCATGACGATGCAGGGTTTGGATGTATATGAAGGTAACTGTTCAAGCAGAGTCAGAATCGCGGGGACGGGTGCGGACAAGATGACAAGATCAACTTCGGGGAGCAGGGTGGCAGTGTCGCTGTCAGCGTAGTCCACGATGTGTTGAGACAGAGCCAACTCAAGCGTGGGAAGATGCGGGTCACATCCATAAAGCGCAGCACACTTGCCGCGCAGTCCCAAGGCAAGCGAGCCGCCCATCAATCCCAATCCGATGATGGCGATCTTGGACTCGGCGAGATTAAACATCAACCCTCACCCTAGCCCTCTCCCCGCTTCGACTGCGCTAGCGCTCCGCTCAGCGCGAAAGGGAGAGGGGACACAAGGCGACGATCCACCGCTTCAGCCACGGCCTTGACCTGCTTCACCATTTTGGCAAAGGCTTCGGGCGTGAGCGACTGCTTGCCATCGGAGATCGCGTGCGCGGGATCGGTATGCACTTCAACGATGACGCCGTCGGCGCCCGCGGCAACGCCAGCTTTTGCGATCGCAGAAACATAAGCGGAGTCGCCCGTGGAATGACTTGGGTCAATGATGACAGGCAGGTGCGTTAATTTTTTCAGAACAGGAAAGGCATTGATATCGGTGGTGTTGCGCGTGGATGTTTCAAAGGTGCGGATGCCGCGCTCGCAAAGGATGACGCGGGTGTTGCCGCCGCTGAGGATGTATTCGCTTGCCATGAGCATCTCTTCAATGGTGGCAGACATGCCGCGCTTGAAGAGCACCGGCGTGCGGGTTTCGCCGAGCGCACGCAGTAAATTGAAGTTCTGCATGTTGCGCGCACCGAGCTGGAACACGTCCACATATTTGGTCATCATTTCGATCTGCGAAACTGCCATCACTTCAACGACGATGGGCAAGCCGGTTTTCTCGCGGGCTTCTGCCATGTATTCGAGCCCTTCTTCACCGAGTCCTTGAAAGGCATACGGTGAAGTACGCGGTTTGTAGACGCCACCACGCAAAGCATTCGCGCCCGCTTCCTCGACTGCCTGCGCGATCTCAATGATCTGTTCGCGTGATTCAACCGAACACGGACCTGCGATGATGGGCATTTCCACACCGCCGACGGAAAAGCCGTCGAATTCAAAAACAGAATCCTGTTCATGGAATTGACGTGAAGCCAGTTTGTATGGTTTGGAAATGCGCTGGACTTCCATCACGCCGGGCAGCGCTTCGAAAATTTCCTTGGCAACATAATGCCCGTCACCGACCGCGCCAATGATGGTCTGTTCGACGCCGAAGATGGGATGTGAAGATAATTTCTGTTTCTCGATCTCGGCAATGACTGCGTCGATCTGTTCCCTGGTTGCACCGGGGTGCATGATGATCATCATAATGGTTTTTCCTTTGGTGTTTTCGATTTATGTTCGGTGGTCGAGTAGTTCCGAGCGACAGCGAGGAACGTATCGAGACCACCATGTAAGCAAAATTATTCTGGTTAGTGGTGGTCTCGATACGCCCCGACGAACACGGGGCTACTCGACCACCGGGCTTCTCTCACGCCCAGCCCTGCTTCACGGTCTCGCCCTGCACGGAGGCGATGCGGCGTCCCATGATCTGCGCGATCTGCCCGACTTGTTTGACCATCTCGGCAAATTTTTCGGGCTTCAAGGACTGCTTGCCATCCGAGACCGCCTTCGCCGGATCGGGATGAACTTCGATAATGAGTCCATCGGCACCGGCGGCAATGCCAGCGCGCGCGATCGCGGCGACATAGTCCGCATGACCCGTTGAGTGCGATGGGTCAAGGATCACAGGCAAGTGGGTCAGATTTTTCAAAACAGGGATCGCATTAATATCAGTTGTATTGCGTGTGGATGTTTCAAACGTACGGATACCGCGCTCGCATAACATCACCCGCTGGTTGCCCCCAGCCAGAATATATTCGGCAGACATAAGCAGTTCTTCGACGGTGGCAGAGAGTCCGCGCTTGAGCAGAACCGCCGTGCGCGTTTCACCGATCGCACGCAGCAGATTGAAGTTCTGCATGTTGCGCGCGCCCACCTGCAGCACGTCCACATACTTGACCATCACATCCATTTGGACTTGCGACATGATCTCGACCACGATGGGCAGTCCCGTTCTCTCGCGTGCTTCGGCGAGCAGTTCGAGACCTTCTTCGCCCAGTCCCTGGAATGCATAAGGCGACGTGCGCGGCTTGAAGACTCCGCCGCGAAGCGCGGACGCGCCCGCCTCTTTCACAGCCAAAGCTGTCTCAATGATCTGGGAGCGGCTCTCCACTGAACACGGTCCCGCAATGATGGCGATCTCATTCCCGCCAACCGCTAAACCTTCCAGCGGAACGACCGAATCATCAGGGTGGAATTGCCGCGAGGCAAGCTTGTATGGCTGTGTAATACGTTGGACAGTCTCAACGCCATCCAAGCCCTCGAAGCGATCGGTGGGAATGCTGTGCGTCTCACCGATCGCGCCGATGATCGTCGCTTCGACCCCCTGCGATAAGTGAACAGCCAGTCCCATGGATTTGATCTGTGCAATCACCGCTTCCACTTCCTGCGGCGTCGCGTTGGCTTTCATTATGATCATCATAGGTTCTTCTCCTGTTTTTTTTCTGTTGATGGTCAAAGGTCAAAAGTCGAAGGTCATGGATTGACTTTTGACCTTTGACTTTCGACCTGGCTATTGCGCCGCAACCAGATCGGGTCTCAGCTTCACAGCATCCCGCAAATAGACGTGGGTAATCTTGTTCTGCGGCATATCCGTATTCCAATGCACCAACACACGGATGACCCTCCGCAAACTGCCCGGCACGGGGATCTCACGCGCGCACATCATCGGGACCAGTCCCCAACCCATTTGACGGGCTCCCTGCGCAGGGAAGGTAGAGGCGAGATCGTCGGTCACAGTGAAGAGGGCACTGCCCACGTCTTCGGGTTTCATAGATTCGTTTACATCCAGAATCGCTTCGAGTAATTCCCGTGTGGCTTCGAGAATCAAATCTGGTTCATCGGCTGTGACGGTGGTCGCGCCGCGGATTCCACGGATTGGCATAAATTGCTCCTGATGTCCCCTCTCCCATTCGCGCTGAGCGGAGCGATAGCGCAGACGAAGCGGGGTGAGGGAAGATAAAATAAAAAGAGCGAGACCGTGTGGTCTCGCTCTTTTGCATACAGAGTTAGTTCCTGTCTACTTAAGCGCCACCAACGGCAACCGAACGGGAGCCGTAAAATAATAATAAAACGCAAACCAGCGAGTGGACTTAAGCATATTGGGCGCAATTCTATGCCAGTGACGAGAATGCGTCAAGGGTGATGAACAATGCAAAGAGTGCGACGGTTCCGCTCAAAGATCAAGAGATGTACATTTTATTTAGCAGCAAGTTTTAGTTTTGCTTCCTGCAACAGCTTACTATCACTTACAGTATGTGATGGGGATTCTTGATTTAGATAGCCTGACCATTTAGTAGCATATTCGTTATAGCCCTGCAAGTACTTTACAACAGCTTCCCAATCCTCATTCTGTTTCGCGATTCTCGCCTTCACGCTTGCTACCTTTCGCAATTC
>JAYUGV010000288.1:0-8678 GCA_043767565.1 Anaerolineales bacterium | reverse complement strand
GCCCTCTCCCACCGGGAGAGGGGGAAACCGTCCTGATTAAAAACCGTCTTAAACGGGGTGAGGGGATCATCAATGATCAAGGTGGCAACTTGGGTTATTTATGTCCACTGAAACAATTCAATTTTACATTGAAACTTTTGTTTATCCTATGGTGAATCTTTGTTGAGAACAATGATATGTTCGTCGATACGAAGAATATCCATGGCTTGAATTGTAGCATTATAAAAAGACCACAGAGGCTAAATATCTCTGTGGTCTTTGACATATATCTCAATGAGAATTTAACTACTTGCGCCGCTATATTGTTTTAGCCCTGTTTTCCACACCCTGGATGCAACCCAGAAACTTAGCGCTCCGATGAAAAGGAAGATAACAACCTGATTCAAATTCAGATCGCCGCGTAAAGCCTGGAGGGGAATGGTGGTTGCCACGGCGATGGGAATGACGAAGGTCACGATGATCCGCAGCCAGGCAGGGTAGACGGTGGCGGGATAGCGCCCTGAATCAAGCAGGGCTTGCAGGATGGTGACGTTGTTGTCAAATTTGGTGAACCAGAAAGTGAGAGAGATCAAGACGATCCAAAGGCTGTAGATGATGAGCATGCCTGAGATGGCGAGCAGGATAAAGGTCAGGATTTGAAGCGCAGTGGTTGAGTCGCCGGTCATGTTGATGCCGACCACGATCAAAGTGATGGCGAGAACCAGATCCCAGATCCGCCAGACGGTGATGCGCGAGAACGTGACGAGGAACATGCTGTTGACGGGCTGCAGGATGGTGTAATCCATCGAGCCGTCGCGGATGCTTTGGTTGAACTTTTCAGTGTTGGGCCAGATGAGTGCGATCATTAAAGTGTTGACGAGCCGGAAGACGCCGAGCAATGCGATCAATTCAGCCAGTCCCCAACCGCCCAACGTGGTGGTGTTACTGAAGATGATGCTCAGGCTGAGCAGTTCCCAACCCAGCCACATAATATTGAGCAGGATATTGACGATGGTGTCGGCGCGATACGCCAGCGCCATTTGCACATTGACCTTGAAGAAAGCAGAGAGCAATTTGAAAGTTTGCATGTTATGCGCCCACTGCCGAATAGCGTTTCACGCCATTACGCCAGACCCAGTTGAAAAATACAAAAGCCAGGACCAGCCAGATGCCCGCCATCATATAGCCCTGTATGATCTGCGCACTGGATAGTTTTCCCAGAATTACTTGGATCGGAAAATAGATGAAAAGTTGGAAAGGCAGATATTGGGCGATCTGCTGTACGAGCTTTGGCATCAATGTCAGCGGCACAAATTGACCGGAGAACAATAGGATCAATGCGAAATAAAATTCGTGGATTGAATAAACGCGGGTCGTCCAAAAGGCGAGGGCGGTGATCGCCGCCGAAAGCAGGAAGCTGATAAAGAAACCCATGATCATGGCAGGCGCGGCGATCAAAATGCCCGTCAGCGCCACATGACTAAAATCGGGTTTGAACAAAAAGAACAAAACGATCCACACCGGAATCAAGCCCATGATCGTCAGAACTTTGAAAGCGATGTTGTTGACCAATGCATTCGTCAGCATCGGATGAATAGGACGGATCAACTCGCCGGAGAGTGACCCGTCTTGGATCTTATATCCAAAAGTGTGGATGACGATGTTGCTGGTGATCTGGTCCACGATCAACAGGGTCATATAGTAGGTGATGAAATCATTGGCAGTAAAGCCGTTGACACTGCCTTTGGCGTTGGCGATGCTGGTCCACACGGCGAGATAGATAATGGGGGAGACCAGCCAGTACAGCAGGTACATGAGCAGGTTGGCGCGGTATTGCCACTGCTCCGCCCAGTTCACTTGCCAGAGTCGTCGAAAGATCATGAACATAAAAACTCCTCACTATTCGCGCTGAGCGGAGCGAGCCGCCAGGCGAGTGCTACTCATTAAACGCGCGCTCAATGACATCTTCGATCGGGGGATCGGTGATGGTGATATCGTGGATGGGCAGATCAGCCAACAGCCTGGATGTGACGCTAGTCACATCCTCCGCTTTGACCCGGATGTAGCGCTTCTCCGCATCTTCCTCATTTTGAACTGGTTCGCCGTACTGAGACAGCTCATACGCTTTTGCCTCTTCTGCCAGCCGAACACCGATCAATTTGAACGGTGCGATGCGGCGCGAAAGATCGTTGATGCCGCCGTCATATTTGAGCTGTCCGTGATGAATGATGATGATGCGCTCGCACAAGGCAGTCACATCCGCCATGTAGTGGCTGGTGAGCAGAATGGTCGCACCGGTACGCTTGTTGTATTCGCGCAGGAACTCGCGGATGCGCACCTGACCGGTGATATCGAGTCCGATGGTGGGCTCGTCAAGGAACAACACTTTGGGACGGTGCAACAATCCAACTGCGATCTCGCATTTCATGCGCTCGCCGAGTGAAAGATTACGGACCGGTTTTTTCATCAGAGGCTCGAGTTCGAGCATATCATCGAGTTCTTTATACGTCTGCTTGTATTGATCGTCGGGGATGCGATAGATAGCCTGATTGAGCATGAATGAGTCCGCGGCGGGGATGTCCCATGAGAGGCGGTTGCGCTGTCCCATCACGAGGGTCATGGACCGCAGATATTCCTGTTTCAGTTCCCAGGGCGTGAAGCCCAGCACGTTGGCAGTCCCGCCGGTGGGATGGAGCAATCCTGAAAGCATTTTGAGCGTGGTGGTTTTCCCTGCGCCGTTCGGGCCCAGAAAGCCGACCACCTCGCCCTGCGCGATCTGGAAGCTGACTTCCTGCACGGCTTTTACATCTTTATATTTGCGTTTGAAGAAACTGCGGAACGCCGCGCCGAATCCGCCTTCGCGTTCAGGCACTTGATAAGTTTTGCTTATCTTCTCTACTTTAATGGTAAGGGACATAAAATCTCTCCTGTGGAAAAAAAGATTTTATCATTTGTAGAACAAAAGTGCTAGAGTTTCGCAAGTTCGTTCAGCCGGGGAACATTTTGGATGACCTGTCGTCTATATATCAAAACTACAATTTGGAGAAAAAGATGAAAAAGTTAGTCATTGGTTTGTTGGTTCTGTTCGTATTAGCCGCCTGCGCAGGTGGCACGTCCGCTTCGATCAAGGGACAGTGGAAGCTCGTTTCGTATGGCTCGGCATCCAGTCAGACGCCCGCTGTGGCGGATGTGGATACATCCATTGAGTTTTTGGATGGGAAGTTAAGCGGTAATGTCGGCTGTAATGGATTCGGCGGCGATTACGATGTAAAAGGTGATACGCTCACCCTCGGACCGGTCATGTCCACGATGATGTTCTGCGAGGGTCCGGTTGGCGATCAGGAAATGGGGAGCCTTGCCGTGCTGAAAGAGTCCGCGAAGTTTGTGCTGGATAGTGACAACCTGACCATCACTTCCGCAGATGGTAATTCGATGATCGTGTTGGCACGCAAATAAACTGACATGAAAAATAAAGCGCCAGAGACCTCACATCTCTGGCGCTTTTGCGTTAGAACTCTGAAACCCGATACCAAATATCTACACTTACAATGACTGTCTTGCTGTGTTGAATATCCATACCCAGGCTGGGTTCCGGTGCCGCTTTTGCCATTGATCTCATCGGCATTGCCTGCGCCGCAAATTGGGGATAGGGCATTTCTTCATCGTAAACATTTTCGATCAGATCGTATACGCCCAACAATTTCACGCCCAAAGATTTCGCCACCTTATCGGCTTTTGATCTTGCCTTCGACAGCGCGGCTTCCATGCCGTGTTCACGTGCTTCGTCTTCTGGGTATTTCCATTCAATGCGTTCGAGCGCGGTATTCTTTTGCGATGCGATGATATCCAGCAGTTCGGGGATCTGATCCAATTTTTCACACTTGATTTTGAGACGATACATCGCGCTGGATGACTTCAATAACACGCCGCTCGCCGTCTCGATGTGGATACCCATCAACTGCACCGCCTCGGGACTCAGCCCAAACCCTTCGTCTCCGCTCAGGGCAGGTCTGGTCAATGCTTCGACAAGCTGGTTCACCTCTTTGGCTTTTTTCAACGCCTGGTCGCCGCTGACCACCGATGAACCTCTGACCGTTACGAATAGATCGGCGCGGTTGGCAGAGATCTCCTCGCGCTGCGATGCGGATATTTTGATTGTGTCGGGTTTGACATCCATAGGAACTCTCCTTTTCAACAATAATCCCGAAGGGATGTGATGATTCTAGCATTAAGCAGGTCTGTATCATAAATCCCGAAGGGATGACATAGAACCACTATTCTGTCATCCCTTCGGGATTTGAAAATTCAATATTCATGATCTATAAAAATTACACCCCGACGGGGTTTTGCAGCATTGAACGAATTTGTTTTCCATTACGTGTGTGATTCTTTTCGATCCTTCTCCAGCCAGCGGAGCGCGAGCCAGTGATAGGAATCCGGTTTTGCCCAAGGATGTTGTTCACGGACACGTTTGAGTGCAGCATCTGCACTCAAACCTTCAAGTAACATCACGACTGCGCAGCAAATTGTGGTTGAGCGATTCATCCCTGCCACACAATGGACTAAGACATTTTCATCTTTTTGCAAGCGTTCGATCACCCAGTTTGCTTCGGTGCGAATCTCAGCCACTGACATGCCTTGTGAGCCTTCGCCTTTTTGTACGGTACGGTCATTGGGATGGGGATCTTTTCCATTAGCCCATACGCTGGGACGTTCGCCGAGATTGAGTACCGCACCGATTTGCGGCGGACGATGGTCGGGTTGATATTCAAGCCCGCCAACGAACAGTCTGTTTTCCAAAACTTTATCGCCGATCTTGACGGTCACGGGGTCGCCGCCAAAATTATCATGCAAGTCTATAGGCAGTGGAACCAAGCCCTCTGGCATCGGCGGGGCAGGAGACCAATCACGTTCGAAGGTGAAGGGCTCGCTGGCAGTTTCCTGTTCATGGGTTGCATCACTGGCGAAGAAGTTCATATTAGCAAAGACGGGTCCGCGCAGGTTGAAGATGTGGAAGATCTCGGTCATGCCGGGCATGACCCATGAGTGCATTTGGGCAATGACACGGGATGGATCATCGGTGGGCTGGTTTTCGAGCGCTGTGAAAAAATCCACGCGGTTCAACTCTTTGACACCTGTGAAGGATAATTTCAGCGGAATATGCTTTCCGGTAACGCGTTCAAATAATTTGCCATCGCGCTCGAACAATTCGGATGCGGTGATCTCAAGTCCCTGCACAGTCAAGTGGAGTTCCCGCCCATTCTCGTGGAATGAATCCAAACGCCCGCCCTGCACAAGAGCTGCAAAGGGATGTTCGATAATGCGGGTTTGGGCTGGGGTGGGGCTCATGCTGGTTTGATTGCCTGTTACCTTTTTGGGTCAATTCTGCCAATGTTAATCCAGAATGGGCGTCACGTCACTGTTAAGTTTATTGCGGATATTGGGGTATTTCCTCTGGAGTCCGACGGCTTGCCGTCGGGGTCTTGCTCGAATACTTCCTACGGACAGCAAGCTGTCCGACTCCAGAGTTAGGTCACGGTCAATTTTTGTTTGGGGTATTTCTCGAAGCGTTTTTCTGCCATGACGCGTTTGATGCGGTCGAAACCTTCCCAGACTTCAGCAAAAGAGGTGTAGAGCGGTGCGAAACCGAGGCGAATGTTATCGGGTTCGCGGAAGTCGGGGATGACGTTCATTTCTTCGATGAGGGCACGGTTGATGCGGTAGCCGTCCGTGTGGCGGATGGAGATGTGGGAGCCGCGTTGAGCAGAATCCCGCGGGGAACCTAGGGAAAAGCCAAAGGGGGCAAGCAGGCTATCGGTCAGAAAAGAGGCGTAGTCTGTCATCAAAATGGATTTGGTGCGGAGTGCGTCCATGCCGGTTTGGAGGAAAATCTCGAGGGATGCTTCCATTGTCAACAAAGAGATCATCGGTTGTGTGCCTACTAAAAATCTGTGCGCGCCGGGGGCAGGTTCGTAATCGAGACCGAAGTTGAAGGGTTGCTTTTGCCCCCACCAACCCCAGATGGGCGAGGTTAGTTTTTCTTGAATGGCTTTATTGACGTAGAGGAACGCGGGCGCGCCGGGACCACCGTTGAGATATTTGTAGGTGCAGCCGATGGCGAGGTCGGCGTTGCATTGATCGAGCTCGACGGGGACGGAACCTGCGGAGTGGCTTAGATCCCAGAGGACGAGCGCGCCTTTGCGGTGGGCAAGGTCGGTGATGCGTTGCATATCGTAGATGTAGCCGCTCTTGAAGGTGACGTGTGATAAGGTGACGAGTGACGTGTTTTCATCGATGGCTGATTCGAGGGCGGCGAGGTCGGGAGTGATGTCGTTGTCGCTTGAGCCGATGTGGATGATCTCGTGGTCTCGATACGACGGCGGAAGAGCATCGCCGTCTACTCGACCACCGTATGAAAGTAATTTTTGGATTCCCTGAAGAATATATAGATCAGATGGGAAGTTGAAGGTGTCGGTGATGATACGTTTGCGGTTTGGTTGCAGTGTGAGCGCGGCTGTGGCGAGTTTGAAGAGATTGATCGAGACCGTATCGTTGACGAGGGTTTGTCCCGCCGCCGCGCCGATGAGTTGACCGATCTTATCGCCGACCCGGGCTGGCGCGTCCCACCAGCCTTTATTCCAGCCGCGGATGAGGTCAGTGCCCCATTGTTCATCCACGATCTGTTTGGCACGCTCGGCGGCGGCTTTGGGCATGCGCCCAAGCGAGTTGCCGTCGAGGTAGATGAGGTCGAGGTCGGTGATGACAAATTGCTCCCGGGAGGCGGCGAGGGGGTCTTGGGAGTCGAGGTGGTGGGCGAACTCGAGGGAGGGGGAGAAGGTTGTCATATTTTCCTTTTGCCGCTGAGTCACGGAGACACAGAGAATTAAAAAACTCAGCGACTCTGTGTCTCTGTGGCTAAGTTTTTTTCTGTATCTTGCTCATCGCATACTCCGCCAGCGCGGTGATCGTCAAGGATGGGTTGACGCCGGGGTTGGCGGGCATGATCGAGCCGTCGATGATGTACATGCCTGCGTAGTTGTGCACTGCAAAATTTTCATTGACCACACCTTCGTCGGCATTCTGTCCGATGGGTGCGCCGCCGAGGATGTGAGCAGTGGTGGGTAAGCCCAACAGATTTTCACCGATCGAACCGAGCGGCACGCCGTTGGTGCGTTTGGCAAACTCGCGCGTGATCTCGTGCGAGCCTGCCACCTGCGCGTTGATCTTGTAACCAGGTTCCTCGTCCGCGACCATGCCGGTGCGGAAGAGCGTGAAGAGGCTGCGTCCGATGCGGAAGCGCATGCGGTTATCGGCGTGCTGCATCACGAGCAGGATCGTCACGTTGTGCGCCCAGCCCGGTAAAAATAATGCTTTCAAAAAATCAAGCGGATGCGTGAGCGCCCAGCCTAAAAATCTCAACAGGCGCATCGGCACACTGACATCGGTATCAATTAACGGCGCAGCGAGAAAACGCATCAAGGATGAACCATCGGGATAACGGACTGGCTCGATGCGCGTCATCTCATCGTAATTGTAGATAGATGAAATGGACACGCCCTCCGAATAGTTGATATCGGACTTGCGTGCCACGCTTCCCAACAAACCCTCTGAGTTGGTCCTGACCATCGTGCCGAGTCTCCCCGATAGCTTGGGCAAGGACTTCTTCACGTCGCGCAAGTTGAGAAGTAATTTCATAGTCCCCATCACGCCCGCAGAGAAGATGACATTGCGTGCATAAACTTTTGTTTGTGGTTTGATCAAGGAGGTTGAGGGGCGATAATGAATCTCGTAACGGGAGCCGTCTAAAGTCGAAGGTCGAACGTCGGTCACATCCGATTCTGGAACGACCGTTGCACCATACTTTTCGGCAAAGTACAAATAATTTTTAGGTAACGTGTTCTTGGCGTTGTGACGACAGCCGACCATGCATCCGCCGCAGTGTTGACAACCCGCACGGGCAGGACCCTCGCCGCCGAAAAATGGATCAGCGACCGTGACGCCCGCCTCGCCGAAATACGCACCGACATCGGTAGCGCGGAAGGTGTGCCCCATGCCGCGCTCGTCCGCCATTTGCTTGAGGAGCTGATCGGCTTTCCATAGTTTAGGATTGCGTGCCACGCCGAGCATGCGCTTCGCCGTTTCATAATGGGGACGCAAGGCTTCGCCCCATTTCACTTTTTGATTCCAGGCGGGGGTAGTGAAGGTTTCAGTAGTTGGGACTTCAAGCACGTTGGCGTATCCCAGACTCCCGCCACCGACGCCTGCGCCATGCAGAACCATCACGCCTTTGAGCAGGCTGATTTGTAAAATGCCATAGGCGCGCAACGCAGGCAACCAGAGATATTTCCAATACTGCCAGTTGGATTTGGCGAAGTCGTTGTCGTTGAAGCGTTTGCCTTTTTCAAGGACGAGAACGGAATAACCTTTTTCGGTCAGCCGCATGGCGGAGACACTGCCCCCGAAACCAGAGCCGATGATAACGTAGTCGTATGTTGGTTGCATCAGAACTGCCCTCCACGGCGAAGTATGTTGATTATAACAATCCCGCCGCCCGCGCCGAAGTCAGATTTTCTGCCGGGGTGCGGCAACTGTAGCACCTACCAGGGCTTTCTTAAAGTCGAATAAGAGTGGCAAAAGCGTGCTCGGGATGGGCGTTGAAATATCTTCTGGCAGAGGGGAGATAGCGATATTTCATTTTG
>JAYUGV010000287.1:0-22525 GCA_043767565.1 Anaerolineales bacterium | reverse complement strand
GGATTGGATGCAGTCGCTTTCTCCGGTGGCATCGGTGAGCATTCGGCCTCGATGCGCAGTCGAATCTGCCAAGGATTGGAATTTCTCGGACTTCGTTTGGAGGAGGCGCGTAACAAAACGGCAAATGGGCACGCCGCAATGCGGATTAGCGCAGAGGGCAATCAGAAACAGATATGGGTGATCCCGACGGATGAAGAGCAGGAGATTGCACGGTCAACGGTTGAACAGTTTCGCGGCCTTTGAAATTCGAACTTTATGAACTTATAGCTGGTGCGCTCGTGATTGTGCTGAGCATCTGGCCGGGCAGGATTAAGAACATGTAAGATGGCTGGGAGCCCTTGATTATGTGAGGCGCACGGGGACTTTCAACCTGATATCGAAAGGCGACGTACGCGATAAAGTGAAAGTGCTGCACTACTTCGGATTCGCGATTTTAAAGGAGATAGAACAATGGCAACATATCCTACACTGCACACGGTTGACGCGTTCACCAGAAAGACGATTGCGCCGGTTGGGATCGTTCATCGGGACAGCTTCGTATGAACGGCCCTGACGAAGCACCACCGACCGCGCGAAGCACTGCCAGCACCGGCCGGCGCCCATTCGAACTGCGCAGACTTGGTGTCACCATGGAACCGGAAGTGCAATCCAGTGCTTGCCTGCATCGCAACTGAATAAAGTTCATTACTCCACAAAATGGCTCATCTAAATGATATAGGCAATTTTGCCTATATTGAATCAGGCTGAAATCCGCTCGCACATGTCATCAAATGGACATACACTATTCGTATCTCTTTATAAGGTAGGTAAAACCATGAAAACTCATGATCCGGTTTGCGGAATGGAAATCGAATCCGAAAGCGCGTTTGCTAAACGTGAACATATTGGGCAGACATTTTATTTTTGCTCTCAATCTTGTGTCGATCAATTTGACAAAGACCCTCATCATTATGTGATGACGTCTGCGACAACAGGCTTCAACCCTCAAGCGACTCTGACCCGTATTGAACTGCCCGTAAGCGGCATGCCGTTGAAGGAACATGCGACTCACTTGGAGTCAACGCTGCGCGCCGTGGATGGCGTGGATGAAGTAAAGGTCAATGTAACGACGGGCAGGCTTGAGGTCCAGTATGACGCGCAGAAAGTGGATGTGGTGAAGCTCGTAAGCGCAGTCAAATCCATTGGCTTTCAAGTCGGCGGGACCAACGTCAAAATCGGAATCGAGAATTTACGCTGCGCTTCATGTGTGAAATTTATCGAAGATGAATTGAAATCCACACAGGGCGTTTTGAATGCGACCGTCAACATCGCCACACAGGAAGCAACAGTGGATTATCTACCGCAAAATACAACACTCTCACAGTTGAATGCGGCGATAGAAACGTGGGGCTACAAGCCGCGCGCCGCAACCAGCGACGCGCCTGTGGATAAACAGGAAGAAGCGCACGCGCGCGAATATCGCAAGTTGATGAATAAGTTTTGGTTTGCGGCTGCGGTCGCTGTGCCTGTGATGGCGACGGCATATTATCAGGTTGTGCCTGTCCTGCGCGATATGAGCATGGACTCGCTGCGATTATTATGGGGCGTGACCGCGCTGCTGACATTGCCCGTTATGTTCTGGTCGGGCAGTGACTTCTTCACAGGCGCGTGGGCGGCGTTCAAACATCGCTCTGCAAACATGAATACATTGATTGCATTAGGGACAGGCGCGGCGTGGTTGTATTCGACGTTTGCGATTCTGTTTCCATCCGTTTTCCCTGAGGGAACATCGGAGCCGTTCTTTGATGTGGTTGCTGTTGTCATCGCCTTGGTTGTGTTGGGACAGGCTTTGGAATTACGTGCAAAAGGACAATCCAGTTCTGCGATCAAGAAACTGCTCGGTTTGCAAGCCAAAACCGCGCGTGTCGTCCGCGACGGCAAAGAAATGGACATACCCGTTGAAGAAGTGTTGGTTGGTGATGTGATCCAGGTCCGCCCTGGCGAGAAGATACCAGTGGATGGTGTCATCGTCGAAGGCAGTTCCGCCGTAGACGAGTCCATGCTGACAGGCGAGTCGTTGCCCGCCTCCAAAAAGATGGGTGACGAAGTCATTGGTGCGACGATCAACAAAACAGGTGCATTCAAGTTTCGCGCCACGAAAGTTGGAAAAGATACCGCGCTCGCGCAAATCGTTAAGATGGTGCAAGATGCGCAAAATTCCAAGGCGCCGATTGCGCGACTCGCCGATACCGTCTCTGGCTATTTTGTTCCGATTGTGATGATTCTCGCCGTGTGGACTTTCGTTATCTGGTTCGTGTTCGGTCCGCAACCACAGTTCGTTTATGCACTTGTCACAAGTGTGACCGTGCTCATCATCGCCTGTCCATGTGCGTTGGGACTCGCCACGCCGATGAGCCTAATGGTTGGCATCGGCAAAGGTGCGGAGAACGGAATTCTCATCCGCTCGGGTGAGGCACTGCAAACTGCGCGTGCGATTCAAATCGTGGTGTTGGATAAGACAGGTACGATTACAAAAGGTCAACCTGAATTGACTGACATAATAATTAGCGATCAGCTAATTGTGAAAGATGATGAGTTATTGAGATTAGCCTCGTCAGTGGAAAAAGTCAGTGAACATCCACTGGCACAAGCCATCGTCGAAGGCGCACAGGCGCGTAAATTGGAATTGGCAGAAGTAAAAGACTTTGAAGCCATTCCTGGTCACGGTGTTTCGGCAAAAGTTGAAGGCAAGAACATTTTGATCGGCAATCTCAAGTTAATGAACCGCGAAAACATCGCGCTTGGTTCACTGGAAGAAAAATCAAAATCACTCGCTGACGATGGCAAGACTCCCATGTTTATCGCCCTCGATGGCAAAGCCGCAGGTATCATTGCAGTGGCAGATACAGTCAAGGAAGATTCTGCCGAAGCCATCAAAGCCCTGCAAGGTTTGGGCATCGAAGTCGTGATGATCACTGGCGACAACCGTCGCACTGCCGAAGCGATTGCGCGTAAGGTTGGCGTGACACGCGTGCTTGCAGAAGTGCTTCCCGAAGACAAAGCAAAGAATGTTCAACAACTACAAGCGGAAGGCAAAAAAGTTGCAATGGTTGGTGATGGCATCAATGATGCGCCCGCCCTCGCACAAGCCGATGTCGGTCTCGCCATTGGCACAGGCACAGATGTTGCCATCGAAGCTTCGGATATCACGCTCATCAAAGGCAGTCTCAAAGGGGTTGTCACTGCCATCGAAGTCAGCCGCGCCACGATGAATAATATTTACCAAAACCTGGTTGGAGCATTTTTCTATAATGTGTTGGGTCTCCCCATCGCTATGGGATTGCTCTTTCCCTTCTTCGGCTTGTTGCTCAGTCCGCTGATTGCAGGCGCGGCAATGGCGTTCTCGTCCGTCACGGTTGTGGGTAATGCCAATCGTCTGCGCGGGTTCAAGCCCAAGTTTAGCGTGAGGTAATTATGAACATAAAGATCATACCAAAATTATTATCTATGATCGGTCAGTTGCGAAAGCACGAAAGCTGGACACGCTCACAACTGGAAGTGAGTCAAGCAGATGGCTTGAAGCAACTTCGTGCCTATGCCTACGCTCATTCGCCCTTCTATCAAAAGTTTCATAAAGGTCTTACAGATCGTCCTTTGAATGAATTGCCAATCCTTACCAAAGCCATGTTGATGGAAAACTTCAACGAATTGGTAACTGATCCTTCCATAAAACTTGAGAAGGTGCGTGAATTCGCCGCTGGGGATGCGGATAAACAGCGTTATCTTGACCGCTACTGGGTGACCGCAACATCCGGCAGCAGTGGTCATCCAGGCTTTTTCCTTTTCAACGAATCTGAATGGATTGCGATCATCGCCTCTTTTGCTCGCGGGCAGGAATGGTCGGGTGCCAAGGTGAATCTGCTGCGCCGTCGGAAGATGGCTACGGTGGCTTCGATCAGTCCCTGGCATATGTCGTCACAGGTTGCGGTTACTGTGCAGACTCCCTCAACGCCTTCCATCCGAATCGCGGCTAGTTTGCCTTTGGAGAACATTGTCGGGGAACTCAATGCGTTGCAACCCGATTTGCTGATTGCGTATGCTTCCATGTCTCGCATTCTTGCGGAGGAACAGTTGGCAGGGCGACTCCATATTAAACCAGAGAAAGTATTCACCAGTTCCGAAGTGTTGACCGATGAGACGCGCCGACGCGTGAAAGCGGCATGGGGCGACGAACCCTTCAATCAATATGGCGCAACGGAAACTGCCGATGTCGCCGCCGAATACAAAACATGCCGACACATGCATATCTTTGAGGATCTGTTGTTATTGGAGGTGGTGGATCAACAATACCGTCCCGTGCCTCGCGGAGAAATTGGTGCAAAACTGCTTGTCACCACGCTTTTTAGCCGTACCCAGCCTTTAATCCGTTACGAGATGAATGACAGCATTCGATTGTCCGCGGAGCCGTGTTCGATATGTGGTTTGCCCTTTGCTTATATAGACGGCATTCAAGGTCGTGTGGAAGATGCACTCTCCATGCCAGCCGCAAAAGGCGGGCAACTCTTAATTCAGCCCCTTGTGTTCAATCGAGTTATGGATATTCTTCCTGTCAGTGGCTGGCAGGTGGTACAGGAGACCGATTCATCGTTGACCGTATTATTGAGTGGAGCGCGTAATGGCATCCGCGATGAGGCGGTGTCCGACGCGATCCGAAAAGAATTAACATCGGAAGGCGCGATCATACCGATGATAAAAGTTCAGCACGTCGCTGAAATACTCAAAAGTGCATCGGGAAAGGCGCCGCTCATTAAGTCCAATATTCCTCAAGATCGTAAGATCGTCTAATCATTCAAAAATCTGGAGTTCAAAATGTCCCCATCCCAAATCACTGTTGTATTGTTCGGGCTAAGCCTCACAATTCTCATCGCCTGGTATTTCTGGTTCGCACCCAAAGCGCAGACACGTGTTGCCGTATCTGAGTCTGGCGCACAGGAAGTTGCGATCACAGTGAAAGGCGGCTATACACCCGATGTGATCGTTGTACAAAAAGGCCGCCCGGTTCGATTGACGTTCACACGACAGGAAAGCTCCGCCTGCTCGGAGATGGTCCTCTTCCCTGATTTCAATCAGAGCGCCAAGTTACCCGAAGGCGAACAGGTCAATGTGGAATTCACCCCTGACAAGCCTGGTGAATTTGGCTTTCAATGCCAAATGGGCATGCTACGCGGCAAGTTGATTGTTGAGTAAAAAAGGAGTTTTTCAAAATGGAACAGTTTACAGATAAGGTTGCTTTGGTTACAGGTGCAGCCTCCGGCATTGGGCGAACGAGTGCCCAATTCTATGCCAGGGAAGGCGCTAAAGTCACAGTCTCAGATATTGATGAAGTTGGAGGGCAGGAGACCAGTCAAATTAATCAAACAGGCAGGTGGCGATGCGTTATTCATCAAAACCGATGTGTCAAATCCTGCTGATTGCGAAAAACTGGTCAGCCAAACAGTTGAAAAATATGGACGTCTTGACTTCGCCTGTAATAACGCCGGTATCGGCGGTGAGCAGAATCTTATAGCTGATTACAGCCCAGAGGGTTGGCAGAAGGTCATCGGAATCAATCTATCCGGAGTCTTCTATTGCATGAAGTATGAGATTCCAGCCATCCTCAAAACCGGCGGAGCAATTGTCAATATGGCCTCGATCTTGGGTCGGGTGGGCTTCGCCGCCGCTCCCGCATACGTTGCGGCAAAACACGGCGTGGTTGGACTGACAAAGAATGCGGCCATCGAGTATGCATCATCTGGAATCCGTGTCAACGCGATTGGACCGGCTTTTATCAGGACGCCGATGATCGCCAAACTGGAGGAGGACGCGCAAACTTTGGATCTGCTCGTCTCGCTGCACCCCATTGGACGTTTGGGCAAACCTGAGGAGGTAGCTGAGTTAGTCATCTGGCTGAGTTCTCAGCGAGCCTCTTTCGTTACCGGTACCTATTTCGCCGTAGATGGCGGTTATCTAGCGCGGTGAGCGGAACGTGGCAGATTGCGTGCGCAGAAGGGGCGTCAATGGAGCGAACTGGCTACAGTTGGAGGGCAGATAAGTTTCAACATTTAAGTAGTTCAACCATGAAAGGAGACAACCATGAAAGTTAAAGATCCAGTTTGTGGAATGGAGATCGAGCCAGAGAAAGCGTTCGCGAAGCGCGAACACGAGGGCCGCACATTCTATTTCTGCTCGCAGGATTGCGTCAGTAAATTCGACGCCGATCCGCATCAATACGGTCACCCGCAGGAGCATGAGCACGACAAAGGGCACGACACGCATAGCTGAATGTTGTGCCTGTGGGACGAGACCGCCTGCTACAAACTACTGTCCCTCATCTGCGGTTGTACGCTAGTAAAACAAGGAGTAAATACATTATGAACACCGCACAAAAATTCACATTCAGCGAATGGTTAAGGTCGACGACAGGGATGGTCTTTATCGCCTTCCTTGCTATCGCTGCCTTCTTCTTGATTACCGAACACACCGCGCACTTGTTTGGCGTTCTCCCTTACGTGTTGTTGCTCCTGTGTCCATTGCTGCACCTTTTTATGCACCGTGGGCACGGTGATCACGCGAACCACACCGATCATATAACCGACGGAGAGAAAAAATGAACGAAGATACACCTGCCTATGGCCTATGGCCACTGGTCATTATCAACGCGGCGATCTTCATTATCTTCGCCTTCAGTTTCTACAAACCACGCACTGCGCGTGACTGGCGTTCATTCGGAGCATTCTCAGCCTTTCTGGTAGCGCTATTCACAGAGATGTACGGTTTTCCGCTAACGATCTATTTACTCTCTGGCTGGCTTGGCAACCTTTATCCTGGTATTGACCTGCTCTCGCATAACAATGGACACCTGTTTCAAACACTTCTGGGCTGGAAGGGCGATCCACACTTTAGCCCGTTACATTTGTTGAGCAATGGATTGATCGCGGGGGGATTCTTTCTGCTCAGCGCGGCCTGGACTGTGCTCTACCAAGCCCAACACACTCATCAAATCGCCACAACCGGCCCGTATGCCCACGTGCGCCACCCTCAATACATGGGCTTTATCCTGATTATGACCGGTTTCCTCGTTCAATGGCCGACGATCATCACATTGATCATGTTTCCTATCCTCGTTTGGATGTATGTCCGACTGGCGCGGCGTGAGGAACGGGAGTCACTGGCAGAGTTTGGTGAAGAATATGTTGCTTATGAAGTGAAAACTCCCGCCTTTCTTCCGCGTTGGCATTTTGTGGGAGTCGGTGTGAGGTAAATATGCAAATTGAATTGCTCTACTTCGATGACTGTCCCTCCTGGCAGACAGGTTTGAAAAATTTGAAGTCTGCCTTGCAACTGGAAGGTATTGAAGCAGATGTGACTTTGGTAAATGTTCAGGATGAGGTAGACGCAATCCGCTTGGAGTTTCTAGGCTCCCCCTCCATTCGTGTGAACGGCGTAGAGTTGTGGACCGAAGAGCGCGGGGCTTTTGCGCTCAGCTGCCGTGTGTATCCCACACCCGAAGGAATAAAGGGTTGGCCAACCGTGGAAATGTTACGGGAAAAGTTGCATGAGTAATTCTCGTTTTACTGCGTGGATGACCTGGGCATTGATCCTTGGAATGATTTGGACTGTGGTTTCGCGTGTCTCTCCCGATGAGTCCCAGGCTCAGGCAGGCTCTGTTCCAAAGGAGGGATTTACCGCGCCTGATTTCACCCTAAATTTGTTGGATGGTGGAGAAATCACTTTATCCGAATTGCGGGGCAAGGTGGTACTAGTTAACTTCTGGACTTCGTGGTGTCCGCCATGCAGGAAGGAAATGCCTGCGATTGAATCGGTCTATCGCAGTTATAAGGATATTGGATTGGTCGTGATCGGGGTGAATCTGACCGCCCAGGATTCCAAGCAGGACGCGGCTTCATTCGCACAGGAGGTCGGCGTCACATTTCCCATCGCGCTCGACCTGGACAATTCCGTTGGCATTTTGTATCGTGTGACAGCCCTGCCTACTTCATTTTTTGTTGACCGCAATGGCGTAATTCGTTCAGTGATTGTCGGCGGACCGATGAGTGAAGCGTTGATCCAATCCAAAGTTGAAGAATTGTTGCGGGAGGATCAATAATGTTTCCCTATCTTCGTCTGGGACCCTTCCTTCTACAAATGCCCTTGTTCGCTTTGTTAGTTGGCTTATGGGTCGGACTCACGTTTATGGAAAGAGAAGCCGTTCGCCTTGATCTGAACAAGGAAAAAATCAGCAGTCTGGTTTTCTATGGGTTGGTCGGAGGAATCGTTTCAGCAAGGCTTGCGTATGCAACACAATATGCTTCGGTGTATATAGCTAACCCGCTCAGCCTGTTTTCCTTGAACACCAATACGCTTTTGCCTGAAGCGGGCTTGGTATTCGGAATATTAATTGCAGGCATCTACGCGTATCGCCAAAAACTTCCACTCCGCAAAGCGTTGGACGCACTCGCACCAGGCTTGGCATTTTTCATGATCATGATCGGCGTCTCGCACCTCTTAAGTGGCAATGCCTACGGCGCACCCACGCGAGTCCCTTGGGCTGTCTACTTATGGTCCGATTATCGCCAGCCAACGCAACTCTATGAAATCTTTTTTGCGCTGGTGATTTTTACGATCACCCTCCCTCGTATGATTCCCGTGAATGCACCTGGCTTGAGATTCATACAGTTTATCGCGCTCTCTGCCATTGCCCGCGTTTTTATCGAAGCCTTTCGTGGCGACAGCGTCATACTGTTTGATGGATATCGTACCGCGCAGGTTCTTGGTCTTACAATTATCGTAGTTTGCCTTGCCCTGCTTAGAAATTGGGAAGGAAAGGATGAACATGAATCAAAAATCGGATGAAAAACGTTACATTCCCGCGCTTAGTTTTCGCTGGCTCACGCCGCTGTACGATCCACTTCTCAAATGGGTCATGCGTGAGGAAACCTTCAAGCGCAAATTAGTTCAGCAGGCAAACATCCAGCCAAAGATGAAAGTTCTCGATCTCGGTTGCGGCACAGGCACGTTGACTCTCATGCTCAAGCGCGCGCATCCCGAAGCCGAAGTCACAGGCTTGGATGGCGACCCGCAAGTGCTGGACATCGCGCGCGAGAAATCTTTGGGTACAAGCATTCAATGGGATGTAGGACTCGCTTCTTCCCTCCCGTATCCTGATTCTGTTTTCGATAGAGTGGTCACCAGCCTTGTCATTCACCACCTCGTCACCGACGACAAGCGCCGCGCGTTCAAAGAGATTCATCGTGTGCTAAAACCGAACGGCGAATTGCATATTCTCGACTTCGGCGCGCCACATTCATCCCTTACACGCTTCATGACGAGCTACATGCGCCGACTCGAAGAAGCCGCCGACAATTTCGACGGGCAGATTCCGCTCTTCGTAACAGAGGCAGGTTTCGGCGAAGTCAAGGAAGCGCAGAATTTCGTCACCATATTCGGTCCGTTATCTTTATGGCGGGCTGGCAAAGGAGATTAACATGTCCAATCTACAAATCTTTGTGATTCTTTCGGGAATCGTTCTAACAATTCTCATCGCCTGGTATTTCTGGTTCGCGCCCAAAGCGCAGACACGCGTTGCCGTATCCGCGTCGGGCGCGCAGGAAGTGGCTGTGACAGTGAAAGGCGGTTACACACCTGATGTCATCGTTGTTCAAAAAGGTCGCCCCGTGCGATTGACTTTCACACGCCAGGAAAGTTCGGCGTGTTCCGAAAAAGTTTTGTTCCCTGATTTCAATCAAAACGCGTTATTGCCTGAAGGTGAGCAGGTGACATTGGAATTCACACCCGAAAAATCAGGCGAGTATGGTTTTCAATGCCAGATGGGCATGTTGCGCGGCAAGTTGATCGTGGAGTAAGTAACCATGGAGTGTATAAAATGAAACATGAAAGAATTCATGTTCCAAAACTTTCCTACATCGCGGCTTTCGTCATCGGCGTCATTTTGTTCGCTTCAATTTGGAAGGCGTGGTTTGGTTCGGCCCCCAGCGCGGTGGTTCTCGCAGGGATGGTGGGTGCGGCAGTTGCGGTGACCGCGTTTTGGCTGCGCATTGAAATTCAACATCACAACCAAAAGGATAAATAACTGGGATTACACACAAACAAATCCTCCTCCACAACCAGAATACAAAACTGCCTGTGGAGGGAAGATCAAGGATACATCCAAATACCCAAGCGCAGAGTATCAAGGCGAGCGGTTTTTTTTCTGCACGCAGGCATGTCTGGAAGTTTTTCTCTTGGATCCCGATCCATTCATGGCGGGTGAAGTCGAACATCCAGCATAATTGAAATATGACAATCAGGATGATTTTCCTGATAAATATCATAAGCAAAACAGCGCGATTCGAAACAAGCAGAAATGCGCTGTTGTTTATTTTATATAGGCCGTAAGATTGGATCAAAGCAAGAAATAATTATTCAAGGAGAAAATCAATGACTACTCAAACCATGCCCAAAGAATATCAACTGACCGATATTCCGTTTACCAAGACCTTGTTCTCGAGCAAGGCGCTATCTTGGCTATGGCTCGCCATCCGTCTTTATCTTGGATACCAGTGGATCGAATCGGGCTGGAGCAAGATCACCAACCCTGCATGGATGCAGAGCGGCGAAGCGTTGAAAGGCTTCTGGGCACGCGCTGTCACCATCCCCGAAGCGCCTGCCCGCCCGCTGATCGCCTTTGACTGGTATCGCACCTTCATCCAATCCATGCTGGATAGCGGCAACTATGTCTGGTTTGCCAAACTTGTGGCTGTCAGCGAATTGCTGGTGGGTGCAGCGCTAATCCTGGGTATTTTCATCTGGTTCTCCGCCTTTATCGGTGGTTTCATGAATTGGAACTTCATGATGGCAGGTTCTGCCAGTGTCAATCCTGTATTTCTGATCCTATCTATCCTGCTCGTCCTTGCCTGGAAAACGTCAGGCTGGATCGGTTTGGACCGCTGGCTTCTAGTTCAAGTAGGCACGCCTTGGCAACTTGGGATTTTGTTTCAACGTAAGTAAAGTTGCATTACCTAAATACATGATTACACGACCTCCCGATTGAAATCGGGAGGTTGTGTTTTAGTTATTGAGAATGTTTATGGCAGCCATATATATTTCAGGTTGGAAGACTGTCACAAATGTCGTGTGATATTTGACATCAGTCATTTAGCCTACGAAAATTCACGCCATATCGCGCTCTGGAGATTCAACCTGACAAGATAAGATTTGGCATCTTTGATTACAGGAGGCAAGTTGCTCATGAACAGAATGATGCGCAGAAATACGGCGGTGTTATTAATCACCGCTATTTTGTTGGTAACGCCCACGATAGCCTTAGCTGATGGTGGTGCTGAAGATGGATATGTTGTAACGGCAAACGGTTACCAGGTTGAACTGGTTTTCAAAGAACCTGCCACAATTGGCGAAAACGAGTTCCATATCCAGATCACTGATTCGATGGGTATGCCCGTTCCCAACGTGGAAGTGGAAGTCTCCGCCATGCCCTCTGAAGGAATGACAGAACATGATGAAGATGAAGAAATGGCGACGGAAGCCCCATCCGTCGGCGTGATGACCAGCAATAACACTATGGATGGTATGGACATGGCGACGGAAGTTCCATCCACAGGTGTGATGAAACCCAATGAACCTGCGGCAGACGAACATAGCGAAGAAGCTCTTACGATCATGCTTGAACCCACAATGGAATCTGGCGAATATGCAGGCAAACTGCACTTTGAGACATCAGGCGAGTGGATGTTCAATGTCCATTTCACGATCGACGGTGAAACTACAGAAGTTGACTTCCCGATTGAGATTGCTCGAACGCTTGGCTTGAATTACTCGGTTCTGGCTGGCTTCTTTGGCATTAATGGCACTGTGATTGCGGCAGCGGCTTTTCTCAAACGCAAGTCCCTTGTTATTCGCAAGTAATTTTCATTCTTTAGAGGACAATCTCCATGACAACTCCGACCAACACTCAAAAAACATCCTGGATGAACGGCAGAAATCTGCTCGATAACAAGTTGATTAATAATTTCCTGCGCAGCCGCTGGTATCCTGGCATCATTCAATGGCCGACCTTGATCATTTTCATGGTCATCATGTTCGAGCTGATTTTGGGACCCGAGTCTGCGCATGACAACTTCGGCACTGCCCTCACCTGGGTGCTGTGGTGGCCGCTGATCCCGATCATCTTCCTGTTTTTAGGCCGCTTCTGGTGCGCCATCTGTCCGTTTGCGAAGATCAATGACCTTGTTCAAAACTTTGTCGGCAACAATCGCCCCGTGCCAAAGTTTCTGAAAAAACACGGCATCTGGATCATTGATGCGCTCTTCATCTTCATCACATGGAGTGACCATGTCTGGGGCGTGGTGGAAAACCCGCTTGGCTCTGGCATTTTGATGTTGACCCTCACAACGGGCGTGGTTGTCTCGGGCGCATTCTACGAACGGCGCACCTTCTGTCGTTACGTTTGTTTCCTCGGCGGGCTATCTGGAAATTATGCCCGTAACGGCATGTTGAGCCTGCGCGGAACTCCTGAGATCTGCGCAACCTGCACAATCGCCGCCTGTTATAAAGGCACAGATAATTCCGCGCCCTGCCCCTTGTTTGAATTCCCCAAGACCATGACCTCCAGCGCCAATTGTGTGCTCTGCGCGGAATGTATCAAGGGCTGTCCCAATGACTCCATTCAATTAACTGTGCGTCCGCCCACAAAGGAATTATGGTTCATCCGCAAGCCCAAGATCGAAGAAGCTTTTCTCTCAGCGGTTATCATGGGCATTGTGTTCGTACAAAATGTGACCATGCTCGAAGTCTGGGGCTCCATGCTCAAATGGCTGGAAAATGCTACCGGCACAACCAATTACGCGGTCACCTTCAGTATCACTTTTGCGATCGCGCTTATCATCCCCGTGGGTTTGCTCGGCTTCACTTCATGGGTCGCAGGTAAGTTCAATAAGGTTTCTCTTATAGAAAACTTCGCCCGCTTCGGTTATGCCATCATCGCGCTGGATATGGCAGGTCATATTGCTCACAACCTGTTCCATCTTTTGGCGGAAGGCAAATCCATTTACTATACAGCCATGGGATTATTCGGAGTGGCCTTCCACGGTGCTTTACCAGCCATTCTCGATATGGCTACCATTCAATTCCTGCAATTTGGGCTGCTGGTACTTGGCTTCATCGGCTCGCTATACGTTGCGTATCGCATCGCGAAACTGAACAGCCTCAACGGAAAAGTTTGGGGAACCTTTGTCCCTTATGCAGTGTTGATGGTCGTACTCACAGTAATGAATGTTGTACTGTTCACGCTTCCGATGGCAATGAGAATGTAATCTCTCTTTATTTCACTCGTTTATGATATGACACAGGCTAAAATTCTGCGTCATATCGCTTTACAGAATTCAAAAAGGATTTCAAAGATTTGACACAAACCATCCCAACGCCATTGCCTGAATTTAAAACCGCCTGTGGAGGCGTCCTCAAAGACCCGACAAATTATCCCAGCGCAGATTATCATGGCGAGCGCATCTATTTCTGCGCCCGCGCCTGTTTGCGAGTCTTTGACCAAGATCCTGATTTGTTCATGGCAGGTGAAGTTGAACATCCGCTTGAAGAAGATGACAGCTAATGGTTATCTGAAAATTTTGTGCCCACCCCTATGTCAGGCTCTGGATTTCCAGAGCCTGATGCCTTATATAAGCAAAAAAGCCTACAGTGGAATGCGATAAACGGCGCTTAGGTATTTCCATTCAGGGTCATACAATACGGGGAGTTAGAATTTCAGGAATGGTTGATGTTAAGAAAGTTTACAAGTTGCTTTGATGATATGACAACAAATACTTAAGTCATGAGGTTTAGATAATTATGTTCACAATTTCCATTGATCCAATCATTTTCAATATCGGCCACTTTGCCGTACGCTGGTACGGCATTATTCTCATGATCGCCATGGGAATAGGTATCTGGTTGGCGGCACGCGAAGCCGAACGCAAAGGCTTCAAGAAGGATGACATCTACGATGCCGCCGTCTGGATTATCATCGGCGGATTGATCGGAGCGCGTTTATTCCACGTGCTCGACCACTGGTCGGATGAATACGCGGTCAATCCGATCCGCGCTCTTTACATCTGGGAAGGCGGGCTGGCGATCTGGGGCGCGCTCATCGGTGGATTAATGGCAGGCGCTTTGATCGCCTGGCGGCGCGGCTGGCGTTTCACCAAATTTCTCGACGCTGCCGCTCCAGGATTGGTTCTGGCGCAAGCCATTGGACGTATCGCCTGTGTCATCACTGGCGACGCGATGGGTAAGGCAACAAACGGTCCCTTCGGTTTTGCATACACCAGTCCAAACGCGATGGTTCCACAACTTGGGGTCTATTACACGCCCATGCCCATTTATGAACTCGTAGCCAATCTGGGAATTTTCGCCGTGCTTTGGCAATTGCGAAAACGCAACTGGCCCGACGGGAGGCTGTTCCTGGTTTATCTGACTCTCTATAGCCTCGAGCGTTTCTTCCTGGGCTTTACTAGTTCATATCGCATCATTGCTTTCGGCCTGGCGCAATCGCAGATCATTGCTGTCATTGGGTTTGCAATCGGCATGTCTTTGCTGGCATGGATGCCTCGCAAGTTAATTAAACAGACAATCTAAGGAGAAATACAATGGACGAAAATTGCTACGTTGAACCGATCTACAAAACAACTTCATTAGACCAGTTTAAAAATGCCGAAGTTGCAACTCTGGCTGTTTCAGGCATGGGCTGTGAGAACTGTGCTACACGAGTCCGCAACAGCCTGCTTGAACTGGAAGGCGTACATGGCGTGGATGTATTCTTGAATATGGCGCTGGCTGAAGTTTGTTACGAAAGCAGGAAGCTTTCACCTGATGCGTTGGTGAAAGCAGTATCCAGCGCGGGGAACGATGGCCGCCACCAATACCGAGCAGAACTCATAGCGGCGGAGTAATTTAGCGACTATAAATAACGCTTTTTATCTTCTCTTCAAGCAGGGTTGTCTCAAAATAGACAGCCCTGCTTTTTTATCCACAAGAGGTCATACCTGTCCAATTAGGAAGTAAGCGAAAATGCCTATGGCTGAACGGGGGTTTTGGCGCTTTGGCTTTAACAGCCATCCACCTATACTGGAAACAAGGAAGTACAAAATGAGCGCATTAATACCTTTTTTAGTTCTCGATCAAACCTGTGAGCAGGTTCTGACATGGATCAACGAAAAGTTAACCCATGCCAGTTTCCGTGTCGTGCGAACGTTCGACCTGCATGTAGCCCGTCTGGCCCACCCAAACTGTCTCTGCCCGCAACATGGAACCGATGATTGCAATTGTCAAATGATCGTCGTGCTTGTTTATGGAAAGCAAGGCGATCCAGTCACTTTGGTTATTCATGGACAGGAAGGAATAACCTCGCTCTCCCTGGCAATCCCGGTCGATGGACATAGCAACCAGCACCTGGAGGTGGCCATCCGACGCGTTCTTGTGCCGCACCATGCCAGGCAAGTATCACCCACTGAGGTGGCTCATGAAACCCAAACAACAGTCTGAAATTATCCGTCGTTTGCATTGTGCGGCGGGACATCTGAACGCAGTCATCGAAATGGCGGAAGCAGGCCAGCCCTGCGAGCAGGTGCTTCATCAACTTGGCGCGGTTGATGCTGCCATACGTGCGGCTGGATCAAGGTTGATTATTTGCCAGGCCCAATTCAGCCAATCCATCATTCTGGACAGTCCCTCGCCCAAACGAAGGCTTGCCGAATTGAAGCACCTCCAATCTTTGTACGCGATTTTTCTCCAATATCCAAAACATCAACTTGAGGTTTCTCATGACTAAAACTATTTCTGAATTAACCTTGCCCATCAACGGCATGACCTGTGCCTCCTGCGTCTCACACGTGGAAGAAGCACTTAAAGAACTGCCGGGCACATCCAACGTTGTCGTTAACTTGGCGACCAACAAAGCGAATCTTTCCTACGACCCTCAACGTGTCAAACTAGACGATATGCGCCGCGCCGTTGAAGATGTCGGCTATGCTGTCCCTACTGCTGAATTGACTTTGGATGTGCGCGGCATGACCAGCGCCTCGTGTGTCGACCACGTGGAGAGCGCACTTAAGGAATTGCGTGGCGTGCAGGATGCGGTGGTCAATCTGGGACTCAATACCGCGCGTGTGACCTATATCCCCGGCGTTGTTTCCGCCTCCAGCATGAAACGCGCCGTGCGTGAAGTTGGCTATGAAGCGCAGGAGCGCAGCGAGGGCACGGACGCCCTCGACCGCGAACGCCAGGCGCGTGAGAACGAGATCAAAATTCAGGGCCGCAATCTGGTCATTGCTGGAACGATTGGTCTGATCGTCATGATCGGCACGTTCTATGACATGGCCGGCCCATTCAAATCCTTCATCCCGGTTTGGCTTTCCTATAAGTGGGTGATTGGTTTATTGACCACACCAATTGTCCTTGGTCCAGGACGGCAATTTTTCTCCAACTCGTGGCGCGGACTAAAGCATGGCGTCACGGATATGAACCTGCTGTATGCAACCGGTATCGGTGCGGCGTATGGCATTGCAGTGATCAACACCGCATTTCCCAAAGCTGGATTCGGCGGCGAAGGCGCGACCTTCTTCGAGAGCGCGGCACTCCTCACTGCTTTCATCATCCTTGGCCGCTGGCTTGAGGCGTTGACGCGCGGAAGAACGTCAGAGGCGATTCGAAAATTAATGAAGCTCCAGCCCAAAGTCGCGCGCGTGATGCGGAATGAAAAGCAGGAGGAAATTCCCGCAGACGAGGTCGAACTTGGGGATGTGATCCTTGTCCGTCCCGGTGAATCCATAGCGGTGGATGGTCAGGTGTTCGAAGGCTATTCAGCCGTGGACGAGTCCATGCTGACCGGTGAAAGCCTGCCCGTTGAAAAGAAAGCTGGCGATTCAGTGATCGGTGGAACATTCAACAAGACTGGTGCGTTCAAGTTCAAAGCCATACGTGTCGGCAAAGATACTTCGCTGGCGCAGATCATCAAACTGGTTGAAGATGCACAAGCGAGCAAGGCCCCGATTCAAAAATTGGCTGACTGGGTGGCGGGACATTTTATTTTGGGTGTGCATTTGCTGGCGGCGGTTGTGTTCCTCTTCTGGTTCTTCTTTGGCTACCAGATATTCTTTGACCCGAATTCGAGTTTCATACTCTCACCGTACAAGCTAGGCGAGATTGGCGTGTTTGGATTTTCATTACTGCTAAGCGTTACGGTGTTGGTCATTTCATGCCCCTGCGCGGTAGGGTTGGCGACTCCGTCAGCCATGATGGCTGGTACTGGCAAGGGCGCAGAATTTGGCGTGCTCTTCAAAGGCGCCGAAGCTATCGAGAACACCAGTAAATTGCAGACGATTGTGTTTGACAAGACGGGCACTCTGACCAAGGGCGAGCCATCGGTGACGGATGTGGTTGCTGCCGAGCATTCTTTAGTGAACAGTGATCAGTTGTTGAGATTTGCGGCTATCGCTGAGAAAAATTCTGAACATCCGTTGGGTGAAGCAATCGTGCACGGCGCAGAGAGTCGCGGTTTGCAGGTCATCGGACCCGATTCATTCAACTCAATTCCAGGTCACGGTGTGGAAGCAAAAGTTGAAGGGACCGAAATCCTGCTCGGCAACCGCAAGCTGATGAAGGAACGCGGCGTGGATTTCTCGGCAATGATGTCGCAAGCGGAAACGTTGGAAATCGATGGCAAGACCGTCATGTTTGTGGCAGTCGATGCCAAACCAGCCGGTTTGATCGCTGTTGCCGATACGCTCAAGGAATATTCAGCGGACGCTATTAAATATCTGCATAAGCTGGGACTCGAAGTTGTCATGATCACCGGCGACAATCGGCGCACAGCAGAAGCCATTGCAAGGCAGGTTGGAATTGACCGTGTGCTCGCCGAAGTCCTCCCACAGGATAAGGCTGAAGAAGTTAAAAAGCTTCAGGCGCTGGGAAAAAAGGTGGCCATGGTTGGCGACGGCGTCAACGATGCACCCGCGCTGGCGCAGGCTGAAGTCGGTATGGCGATTGGCTCTGGTACGGATGTAGCCAAGGAAACCGGCGATATCATCCTGATTAAGGATGACATCCGCGATGTGATGGTGGCGCTGGAAGTAGCCAAGGCTACCATGCGCAAGGTTAAGCAGAATCTGTTTTGGGCTTTCTTTTATAACACGCTGGGAATTCCTCTAGGCGCAGGTCTATTCTATGCCTTCGCCTCGGTGGTGATCAGCCCCGAACTGGCTGGCTTGATGATGGCGGTCAGTTCCATCTCTGTGACGCTCAATACACTATTGTTGAAAAATTTCAAGCCATCGGTCGGACGTGGGCTCAAACCTACACAAGGTAGTGGTAATGCACAATTGCGCCCTGCAACTGTTTCAGTTGGAAATGATTAATTACAAAGAGGCTACTATGGAACATGAACAAGTCGAAAAAGAAGTTGCCAAGAAGAGTGCGCTGATTTATCTGCCGATTTCAATTGGCTCGGCATTGCTTTTCCTTCTGGCAACTGCATTTAGCGGTGACTATCCTATCATGACGCGCGTCGGGGGAATGGTCTGGATTGGATTGCTCACGCTGATCGTCTCGATGCCGATCGTTATCTCACGAGCCAAGAAACAACTTCACGGAAAGTCACAATGATCGCTGGCACACTCGTTACCATTCGGGAAGGCTTGGAAGCCTTCCTGATTGTGGGTATCCTGCTTGGCTATCTGACCAAGATCAAGCGAGCGCAATTCAAAGCCCATGTGTGGATTGGTACTGCGGCGGCATTGAGCGTTAGCGCATTGCTGGCGATTCTTTTTCAGTATATGGCTTTTCAATTCGAAGGAAGATCCGCCGAGATTTTTGAGGCAGTCGTAGCTCTGCTCGCCGTTGGTGTCTTGACATGGATGGTCTTGTGGATGCAGCGCCAAAGTCGTGGTATCAAAGGTGAGCTTGAACAAAAAACTGACGAGGCAATCTCCAGTGGACAGGCGTTTGCGCTGGGTAGTCTGGCTTTCGTCTCTATACTGCGTGAAGGTGTGGAAACAGCGCTGTTCTTGAGCGCCATGCTGGTTACCTCGCGGGATATGCAGTTGCTTTCGGGCGCTCTTCTCGGACTGGTGATCGCCGCGGGTATCACCTACTTGCTCTTCCGTTCCGCCATTCGCCTGAACCTACGGAAATTCTTTATTGTCACTGGGCTCTTAATGATCCTGATCGCGGCGGGACTCATTGGGCATAGCGTGATGGCCCTGCAAGATGTGGGATGGCTGCCGATTGGAACAACGATTGTCTGGAACTTACAGGCATTGATTTCAAATGAAGGTCTGGTAGGAAGATTGCTACATGCCTTCTTTGGTTATGAAGCTGCGCCAACCATTCTGATGGTATTCGCTTATGCACTTTATGTGATCTTCTTCGGCGGGAAGTTCTTCAATACGCTACGTCAGGACGCCTCGCCTCATTCGGGACGGTGAGTTGGTCCCGTTTTGGATTCAGCCTATGTCCCTTGGTTTTTCACGTCGTGACTTTCTAAAAGCCTCAGCCGCTGGATTACTCGGTTTGTTTCTGGCAGATCTGCGCCTTGAGCGTGTCTTTGCCGCCGAAACTCCCAAGCAGGGACGCGTAACTCTGAGTGGAGTTGAACTCTTGAGCGAACCATTCTACAGCGCGAAAAAGATTCGCTCCTTTGGCCGTGATGAAGTTGTGGATATTCTTGGTGAAGCAAAAGGCGACAATGGATACGGCAATCCTTTCAATTCAACATGGTATCAAGTCAATGGCATTGGATATGTTTATTCCGGATTGCTCCAACCGGTCGAGACGCTCCACCAAAAACCTGTTTTTGATATCTCCAGTACTGGCAGGCTGGGTGAAATCACCGTTCCATTTTGTGATACACGGCGTAATATGAGTGTTCTGGCAGATCGCAGTTACCGCATCTATTATTCATCCACGCACTGGATTACCGATGTGGTTGTGAATCGGAATGAAAAAAGCATCTGGTATAAGATTTACGATCGTCAAATAAAAGAATCGCTGTATGTGCCAACCCATGAAATGCGCGTGATCCCGCCCAGTGAGCTTGGCTCGCTCTCCCCTAATATATCGGAAGAAAATAAATATATCTATGTTGACCTGGCGAACCAGTTCGTGACTGTCTTCGAAGGTGAAAAGCCTGTTCTGGCAGTGCGCTGTTCAAGCGGCGCTAAAGGAACAACCACTCCGCTCGGTGAGTTCAATACCTTTCACAAGGGACCGAGCATCCACATGACTAATCAAGGGGATGCAGTTGCCAATATTTATGATCTACCCGGTGTCCCGTGGGTATCTTTCTTTACAGGGACTGGCGCAGGTTTCCACGGCACATACTGGCATAACGATTATGGGCGGCCCCGCAGTCACGGTTGCGTGAACTTAACTCCAAGAGATGCAAAGTTTATTTATCGCTGGACCAGGCCCGATGTCCCGAAAGATACACCGTATTTATACAAGCCGGGCGAAGGAACTCTCGTCAAAGTAATCTAAAGTATTTGTTACATCTATCTTCTTCAGGAGAAAAACATGAGCAGAATTAAAGTTTCGAAAACCGCCCAGGCAAGTGAAAAAAAAACAAAAGAAGGAATGGCCAGCTGTGGTTTATTTTTGGGCATTCGGCTTGGCGCTTTTCAGCTATCTGATTGCAAGATTTGCCCTAGATGGCTATCCCCATCCCTATCATTGGAGTATTGGCATTGCAGGTGGTTTACTCGGAGTGGGGATTGGCTGGCTTTGGTATCGCTGGCGCGGTGACGTATTCTAGATCATTGATAGAAAATGTGTTGTCCCATTTCCCTTAATGCTGGCTTGCCAACAAGATAATCGCTTTTAAGAAGTTCAATCTCCTGACTTCAGTTCCGTTCATGATGTGATGCCGCAGGTACAGGAAGTATCTTATTAAATTATTTACGGAGTGATACCCATTTGTTGAAGTCGGGTTAGTGACGGCTCGAAACCCGGATGAACTTTAAGTGCCGAACGAAGATCTTTGATAGCTCCCTCATTATCGCCCAATGCCTCGCGTGCCAGGGCGCGCCAATAATAACTTTCCTCCAGAACCGATTCACTCATGGAATCCAGGGTTGTGCTGGCTAATTCGATTACATCCTGATACCGCCCGCTATAGTAATAAGCCCAATAGGGTCCGGTCTGATACCACATCATGCACCACGGCCTTTCCTTTTCGGGGATGTCCGGGTAAAGCGCGAAAGCTTCATCATAAGCTGACCCAGCGCCTGTAAAATCCTGCAAGCTTACCAGGTTGGCGCCACGATTGAACCATGAGAAGAATTGATCCCGTCCATTGAGTATGTAAATTTCATCGGAGGCTTTTTGAGCGGCATAACGGAAGTTAAACTCTTTGTCTGCTTGGGATCCTAAAATCTGCATGACTTCGTCTTTGTTTTCAGATGGGTAAACCACTAAATAAGTGAAATTAAATGCCCGCCAAAATGACTCAAAATATTCGTATCCCATAACTTGATCAGGACCGTAGTAGGAATCCTGGAATATGAATTGCTGGTCTAAATCGCTGTATCCGGTCACCAATACATAATGACCCATCCAGCCTTTGAAGTCGCGTCCCTCGAAACCTTTTTCAATGATGACAGGAAATCCTGCCGCCAAAAAATGTTTGATCAATTCTATTTCGCCGCCTACTCTGAGGACCGTTTGCAACTGAGTCTGCTCTTCAACAAAGGCGGTCAGCTCGTATGGCATTACATTCTTATCACGTGGATTCGGCTTGGTAAAATCCGCGATGACTCGTTGACTGCCCTCCCAATCCCAAAATGAAAGAGCCATTGCCAGAGTGGCGGGACCGCAGTTGTTCCAAGTCTGGTATTCATGCTGAACACCTGTGAGCAATATACTTTTTGGAATCGATGTCAATGTTTGGGTTGGAGCGATTTGTGGAAAATTTGATGGCGCTTCCGGTATTGAATTGGTGGGAATAGGAGTTGACTGAGAGACGGTCCTGGTTGGCAAAATCGCATCTCCCTCGGGGATAAAAATCACCTCTTCTGGAGGCGATACAGCATATTTGATACGCGCCATTAACTCAGCCACCCGCCAGCCGACTCGTTCCTGAACTGCAGGCAGGCGGTAAATCACGGCAAGCCCCAGGATCATCAAAATAATGAAGATCAGAATGGATCTGGAAAATTTTGGTCTTTTCATTTTCTGTCGAGGGTCTGATACCCCGCCGCTCTGCGGCGTAAGAAAAGTTTGTAAGACACGTAAGACTTAGCGGACAGATACCCCGTCCGCTTGCGGCGGGGATTTTTCATTTCAATTCATTATGAAATCCCGCATGTTCTGGGACAAGCGCCAAAATGCCTCCGGTTCGATAGGCAATTATTATTACAGCGCAAGGTTACGAGTAAAAAGAGCAATGTAAGCCAGTCTAACCTTGTGGAGCAAGTGAAACATGACCAAATGTTGATCGGCCGCACTC
>JAYUGV010000286.1:0-8701 GCA_043767565.1 Anaerolineales bacterium | reverse complement strand
CTGAGAACAACTTCTCGACCCGTTTTCTGGAATTATCTTTTGACATCAGCAATTCTCCTGCAAACAGGTGCCTGTTACGAGGTCTTATCTTTCATGCTCAACTGCGCGACGGTCATGGGCGCACCCAGGGCGTTACCCAGTTCGCGCGCGGCGATCTGCAAGACTGCTTCCACTGAAGTGGCGCTCTGGATCTTCTGGTTGATGATATTCAACATGGACTCGCGTTCAGCCTGTTTCTGCGCCTGGGTAAAGGAGCGCGCGTTCTGCATGGCAGTGGCTACCTGCGATGCCAATGTGGTTTGGATGTTGGCGTCTTCATCGGTAAAGGCATTGAGGCGGTCAGACTGCACATCCAGCACGCCCAGCACCCGGTCACCGATCACCAGCGGCACTGCCATTTCAGAAGCGGTATCAGGCAGCTGCGGGTTAGCCAGCCAGCCGGGCTCGTTCCTGACATTGTTGACGATGACGGCTCGTCCGGTACGGGCGGCGCGCGCCACCAATGACTGCTGCTTGTTCAATGGAATGGATACGGTTTCGTGTGTACCTTCATTGGCATCGCCTGCCTGCCAACCGCAAGCCGCGATCTGAAGTTCCTCGGTCGCTTCGTCGAAGATGAAGATGTGCGTGTGATACAAACCGAACTGACGCTGGGTCAGATGCACCACAGTGCTGAGCAGTTTATCCACGTCCAGTTCCTGTGAGGAGGCGGTGCTGATCTCAGCCACCGAGGCTAATTGTTTGGCGCGTTTATCCAATTCGAGTTGACCGCGTTTGGTCTCTTCAAACAGACGTAAACTTTCGAGGTGCGCGCCCAAGCGTTCGGCAACGACATTGGCGAGTTCAACATCTTCAGTGTCGGCGGTCGTCAATCCCTGAACGGACAAGTTGCCGATTTTTTCATCGCGAGCGTTGACCGGCAGGGTCAGTGTATTGGCAAATTCTTGTGCTTTATTGTAAGGGAGTACTTCGTTTAGGTTATACAAATACCCAAGGCTATCCGTTGATCTGGAGTTAATATACGCCTGCCAGCCTTCGATGGTCTGGAGACGTGTGGTCCGTTCTGCCTCGAAACGATAACGTTCGGCGCTTTCCAATAGGCGCAGGTTTTCGATCTGTTGCGCCACCTGACGGGCAACCACATTGACCAGTTCACTTGTTTGTTCGCGGCGGGCTTCATCGTCGATCTCCACTACCAGGGAGCCCAACGATTCACCTGTCACAGAGATGGAGGCTGAGATAGCGTGTCCAGTTTCAGGGAGTTGAGATTCGTCTCCATCCATAAGCAGGGAAACCTTGTTATGGTCGAACACAAAGCCAAAGTGTTCCGGTTTATGGATGGCATCCAGGTGTTCGCCCCAGCCTTCACGCACGAGACGGCGAGCCTGGGTTTCCACCTGGGCACGAGCCTGTTCGGTTTCTGCGAGTAGGTTTGCATTCTGAATAGCGACTGCCAGTTGACCAGCCAGTGCACCGAAAGCCGGCAAAACTTCTTCATTCAATATGCCAGGCTCACTACTTTGCATATCGAGCACGCCCACCACCTTATCCGCAACGATCAACGGTACAGCCATTTCACCGCGTGCCTCAGGCAGCAATGGGTTTTGGCGGAATGTAGCGCTTTGGGTTGTATCAGAGATCACCACCGAGCGTCTTTCCACCGCAGCGCGTCCATTGATCGAGCCGGTGTTAAGCGGCAGGCTGTGACCGCGCCCGAGCAATTGCGCGCCTACACTTCCGGTACCGGCTTCCAGCTTTAAGGTGGTCTGGCTGGGATCGGTCAGGTACACCTGCACATAGTAGAGACCAAATTCTTTCAAGATGAGTTCACAGGCATCTTTCAACATGACATCCAGATTGCGTACCTGTGAAACCGCACGACCCACTTCAACTGCCAGTTCAAGATTGCGCGTGCGGTCTGCAATGCGTTGTTCTAGAGATTTGCTGAGGTCCTGCAATTCGCGGTTACTGATCTGCAATTCCCTTTCGTCTTGGCGGGCCTGCTTCAACGCAAGTTGAAGCCTTGAAACTACAAACTGAAAGAGAAAGCCAATCATTAAAATCAGAATGCCTGTAATGATTATATTTTCAATACCAAGAGCGGGAGCGCTCACCACTTTGACAGCCCCTCGCATTTGAAGAAAGACAATCAGGCCATGCGAAATAGCGATCAAAATGGCAGTCACAAGCGGAGCGCGCCGTCCAAGTAATAGGCCGCTCATGATGATTGCAATTGCAATTACCAATGTCGATGGTTGAATATTGCCAGCGTTTTGGAAGTCTGCATAACCAAAAACCAGAATGATCATCCCTGTAATAATCGTGTTAGCAAGACCTACCCAACCTATACGAGTGAGGATCATTAAGGCTAAAAGAGTTATGGAAATAACAATTGCTGGAGGAATCACCTCTGCGCGTCCAGCCGAGTTCAAGACCATGATGACAATGAGCAGAATGGGCAGTCCCCAAATGACAGTGATGATCTGATAAAGCAGTTTGGCAGCGCGTGTTTTTTCCTCGTCCCCTTCAAAGACCGGGGCGGTAAAAAATCCTTTAAGCGTGTTGAAAAAAATTTTCATGGTAACTTCCTCTTCTTATTTGAAAGATAAAACAAGAGCGCTTCTCTTAACTTGAGGCGCCATTGCCGCCATTTTGTTGCGAGCCCACCGTAGCTTTTACCCGCGACGCGCCGATGGCTGTTCCCAGTTCACGGATGGCAGTTTGCAACGCTTCTTCAATGGAAGTGGTGCGTTGGATTTTTTGACCGATCGTATTGACCAGCGATTCCAACTCTGCCTGCTTGCGGGATTGTTCGAACGAGCGTACGTTCTGAATGGAGGTCGCCAGCTGTGCGGCTAGCGTGGTTTGGATATTGACATCTGAATCTGTGAAGCGCCCGACCTGATCGGATTGAATATCGAAGACACCGATCACGTTCCCACCCACGATCATGGGCACAGCGAGCTCGGAACGTGTATCGGGCAGGAGGGGGTTCGGCAGGAAGTCTGACGCCTGCGTTACATCGTTCACCGTAACGCCTTGGCGTTCGCGGGCGGCGCGTGCTACCAAAGATTGTTCGCGGTCAAGCGGGATGGAGCGTTTCTCCGCTGTCATGATACGTCCTGGTTCGCCTGCACCGGCGGTCAGCACGAGGTTTTCGCCTTTTTCATCGAGCAAGTAAATGTGAGAATGGTACAGAGAGAAGCGTTCCTTGGTCAGGTCAACCACTTCCTGCAATAACTGTTTGGATTCCAGGATCGTGGCGGTGGCAGTACCGACTTCCGCCACAATTTCGAGATCTTTCGTGCGGGCTACTACGCGTTGTTCGAGACCTTCAAGCGTTTCCCGCAACTGGGCGGTCATATTGTTGAATGTGCGCGCTAATACGCCGATCTCATCACCGGTTTCGACTGTTGCCTGGCGTTGAATATCGCCAGCAGCGATCTGCTCGGCTACAGTAGTCAAACGCGTGACGGGACCTGCCAGTGTTTGAGCTACCAAGAAACCAAAGCCAGCCGCTAAAAGTGCCAAGGCTATGGCTATAAATAAGCTGTTGCGAGTTTGAGCTTGAATTGGTGATAAGAATACTGTATTGGTTTGACCAAAGACCATGATCCAGGGATGAGACTGTAATGTTGCCGCCGTTGTCTCTTCAGTTCCTTGACCTTGCTCATGGAGTTCTGCAATGAAGAAGGGTTGTTTATCGATATTTTTCAGACCTGCTTCAAACTCTGGAAGATTGGTGGAAAGTTGTTCGGCAGTGCCTTTGGGTAGCTTGTCGCTGGCTTGCAGTTGAGCCAGCGCATCCGCTGAAAGTGGCACGATGGTTTTGTAATTCAAATCCGCTAATACACCGTGCGCCAAGCGGATATGGTTCTCGTCAAGTAAAACCGGCAGTGACTGATCTCCAGCTAATCCGGCGTTTTTTGCAAGGATACTTTGCAAGATGGCAGCATCGTACCTGATGCGGAACACGCCAATGATGTTGCTATCAGCCGGGTTACGCACAGGCGCAGTAAAGTACAGCGAGGGCTTACCAGTGGTCGCTGAAAATATCAATTCAGATGAATAAGGCAAACCGGTTTTCAAGGCTTGTTGAAAGTAGATACGGTCTGTTTTGTTTACGCCAACTTCTTTTGCGGAAGTATCTGCAAGCGAGTCTCCATTGACATCAATCACGCCAATCGAGTTGACAAAGATCGGAACTTCACGGCTATAAGCGTCGAGCAATTTGTTAACTTGAGCTTCTTCCACACTCCCTGTTCGCTTGTAAGCGGGTAACAATAAGTAATCAACAATCACCGGATCTTGGGCTTTTACACGTGTTGCGTTGAGGGTATCGTTAAAGAATGCATCAACCTGATCAGCGGTCACTTGAGCCGCACCAGCAATCTTTACATTTGCAGCTTGCACCAATGCTTGCGTGGTACTGCGATAGTTGAGATAACTGATGATCGCCAATGGAACAATTGTTACGATCAAGAATGCGGAAACCAATTTAGTGCGCAGTGAAAAGTCACCGAATTTTGGAAGACGCATTATGGGGTTAGAAATGTTTTCTGACATATTTCCTCTCATCCGTTATGAAGATCGTCAACAACCCTGAGGTTATTTGAGATAAGAACCATCAAGCAGTTGGTTTAAGTCGGGTGCACTCGTAAGTGCACTCACAGAGGTATAGTAATCAACAGTCCTCTTTGCTGCAGCAAAAAGGGAAGACGGGTTATTCGGATCAAAAGCATTCTGATTGTCTTTCAATGCAAAAAGCTTGATGCCTGCGGTTGAAATATCTTCAGGCTTTTGATCAGTTGCTTTGGCTACAATTGAGTTCCCTTCCTGCAAATTGGCTTGCCACCAGGTCAATGCTTCGAACCACGCGGCAATAAAAGCGCGAATATCGTCCGGGCGTGCTTTCACAACCGAGCTATTGCAAACGACCGCATCAAAAATCAAATTGGGAACATCGGCAGAAGAAGCGATTTGCTTATACCCTTGCGAGATGGCTTGAGAACTATACGGATCATACGTATGCCCAGCATCCACGGTTTTTCCCAAAGCTCCAAGCAATTGTTCGGGAGGAACGTTGACAAACTGCACATCACCGGCGGACACGCCATTCTTTTTAAGGATTTCACGCACAAACAATTCGCTGTATGACCCAAATGCAACGCCAACTCGTTTGCCTTTCAAATCCGCCACGCTGTTGATATCGGATGAGGCAATTAATTGATCGGCGCCGTTGGTGCTATCAATGACCATGACAACTTTCAAGTTGCTACTTTTTGCATTTGGGATTGCATCTGAAAACACCATCAGTGCACAATCTGCACTATTTCCAGTTAAATCAATTAACTGCTCCGCACCTGTATTGGCAGGAACACTTTGTACCTGTAAGCTACGCTCTTGGAATAAGCCTTTCCCTTGGGCAATAAAAAATGGCGAATAACCATTAAACACCACCCAAGTCACTTTCAAGGGCAGGCGTTCTGACGCTGTTGAAGCTTGCGCGCCACATGCGCTCACCAGGAATACGGCAATCAATAAAATTGAGGTTAATCGAAAAAGTTTCATATTCATTTTCCTGCTCCTAGTTGTTGTCTCTGCCATTATTGCCCAGCGCACTCGGCTCGAGTGCAATCAGCGTCTGGCGTTTGCCAAGTGCCTGTCCCAGTTCGCGGGCGGCAACTTGCATGGCTTCTTCGATGGTGGTCGCGGCTTGAATCTTTTGGGTGATCGAGTTGATCGCTTCTTGCTGGCGGGCGCGTTGGACGGTTAGCTCTTGCAAGCCTTTGCGTTCAGTGATATCGGTAACGGAGGCGCGTACGCGTGGGTGTTCACCAGGCATACGCACGAGGCGTATTTCACAAGGGAAATCCTGTCCCTGTCCGTTGCGGTGTATCCATTCAAAGACTGGTGTGCCGCCCTGCAGCGCTTCACCGATTCTCGCCATGGCGGCTTCCGTGGAATCACTTCCATCGGGCTGTCTTGGCGGACTCATCTGAGCAGGTCCTACTTTGACCAGCTCTTCACGTGGCAAGCCATAAAGCTTCACTGCATTTTCATTGGGGTCAGCAAACAAACCTGTTGCCAGGTCAACGATGATGATTGCTTCTGGCGCGTTATCCATCAGCGAACGAGCTTCCTGCAGAGCTGTCTCTGCAACAGCGTAGGATTCAGCATTTCGCAGTGAGATGGCAACCTGGCTGGCAAGCGATTCGAGCAGGGTAATATCTTCGGGGTTTATATCGTTCGTTACATCATCCTGCACATCCAGCACGCCCAGCACTTTATCGCCGATGGCGATCGGAATGGCTGCCTCGGCTTTTGTATCAGGCAGGAATTCATTCGGCAGCCAGTCAGGGTCTTGCGAGGTGTCTGACACCAACACGGATTCATTGTTTTCTGCAGCACGCCCCACCAGACCGCGTCCTTTCGGGAGTGCGCGTCCGCGCTTCAACATCTCGGCGCCCGCTGTGCCGGTACCGGCTGTCAACACCAGGTTCTCACCGGCTTGATCGAACAGAAAGATCTGGGCTTGATAGTAGTTGAAGGCGGTTTGTACCTGGTTCACCACTTCGCTAGCTAGTTCGCGCGGATCAAGGATGGCTGTCAGGCGGCGGGAAATTTCTGCCGAAGTTTCCAACGCCTTGGTGCGTTCGGCAACGCGCTTTTCCAGTCCCACGTTCAGTTCGGCCAATTGATTGGTTGCAGATTGAATTCTCCCAAGCGCCTGGTTGAGCAGTACCACGGTCAGAATGGATAAAGCTGCAAAAATGATCGGTTGTTGAATCGTAGTTACCTGCGCGGTTTGCGGCAAAAGATGGAAGATTTCTCCATAGGCTAGCCCGCTAAAGATCAGGATATTAATGATGGTGCTCCAATAAGCTGCCTGACGGCTGATCGTTAAACCTGCAATAATGCTCGCCAGGATAAACGCAACAACAGCCGGAGCGCGTACAGTACCTCCGGCTCCCAAAGAAACAACCATTAGGGTGGTTAAAAGTATCACGATTGACGCAGCAACTGTTTTGACATAGCCTCTTCGCAAAGGAATTTGCAGAGAGAGCAACAACACAAGCATCACGATAAGTGCGATAATAATTGGGACTAGTTTTGACCCGACCAGCACCGCTAGAAGAGCTAACACCAACACGCCTGTCAGCGAAACCAGAACCGTATTTACCAGTTCTGCGGTGCGCGTTTTCTCTTCGTCACCTTTGAATACTGGCGGAGCAAAAAAAGCTTGTAATGCATTAAAAAAATTATTCATCGTAGCTTCCTCTTCTCATTTGCCTTGAATGGATCTTTCCATTTCGGTTTCAACAGTTACATTGTTGCCCCGTTCTTCAGAAACATTTTCAACGGCTGGGTCCAATGTGCTCACTTCTTGTAACGCAGGTTCCGGGTTTACAGACTTTGCCTGCTTCATTTCTTCCAATGCTTGCATAACGATCTGACTGATCCGTTCAGGGTTGACGGGCTTCGTGATCACTTCCTGCACCTTGAGCTGTTGAAGTCTTTCACTCAACTCGGAGGTATCATACGCGGTCATCAGGAAGGTAAAGGTGGGGCGGATACCACCTGCACATGCGTACCCAAACGCGCGCGGGCGCGTAAAGTAGTTGCCGTGTTGGGATGATCGTTCAAAACTAAATTTTTGACCGGGGGGGTAACGCCTATAGAGATGACCGATTTATTCATTGTCTATATTTTTCAGGGCAAGTGCGAGGTACGCGGTGGGCATCGTATTTACTCGAAAGCAAAATGGTGCCTGTTATGTCGTTTAGCAAACTAAGATATTCGTTCTGACTGCATAGATCAATCTCTGCCTTTTTGCGGGCAGTGATGTCATTCAACAACACCGGTACTTTGTGTTTCCCCCTCTCTATTTATATAATACGTAATCATCATCAGGTCGAGATGTTTGCCTGGCAGTGTCCGTCGCCACGAACTGATCCGATTCCCCTGATCCATCCAACTTTTCTTTGGCGTAATACAACCTGAACATACTTGTATTGATATTAAGAATTTTACTACCCTATTCACAAATTTGGCAATGTTGCAACGTCTCTGCCAGACGTGAAGATCATTTGCTCCCTGCGCCGTCACTTCGACACGGTGATCGAAAGACGAACCGTCAGTACAAGCCTCGGCGCAGGGCTTAAAACGCTGTCGAAGTGATGGCGGCTTGAGCGATTCTAGGCGGGTTTTCTTTTGGGGGATACAATGGATGAAAGACAAAACGCTTCATTACAGGATACTTCGACTACGCTCAGCACAGGCTTCAAATGGACTCTGTTTTCAAGAACCTTTTTCTCATCGACGGCACCGGGCACGAGCCAATCGCGGACGCGGTCATTGCTGTCAGCGAGGGAAAGATTCGTTATGCAGGGTCAGCTTCCGGGTGGAATGCTCGCGTTGAGCCCAGTCGAAACGAAGCGGATGGCGAGTCCATTATTGTTGATCTGCGTGGACAATACATCCTGCCCGGGTTGATCGATGCGCATGTCCATTTATCGGGTTCGGGCGAAGCGGACAGTCAGTTCGAAGTGCCGACGGGTGCGATGGCGTTGAAGATCTTATCCAACGCGCAGAAGAATCTTGCGGCGGGGATCACGACCGTGCGCGATCTCGGCGGCTGGAGTGAATTGGAATTCGATGTGCGGCGGTCGATCCAACGCGGCGATTTTGCGGGTCCGCG
>JAYUGV010000285.1:0-8710 GCA_043767565.1 Anaerolineales bacterium | reverse complement strand
CCCGTAAAACGAATGCGCAACTTAATCGCAGTTCCTGTAATTATTTTGGCTGTTACCCTGCAATCATCTATCGTCAGCCGCATGACCTTTCTGGCTGGCTTTGCTGATCTCCCTTTGGTAATGCTGGCAGCCTGGGCATTACAGGATGAAGTGGAAACTGCCTGGCATTGGGCAATTGCAACGGGTATTCTGGTTGGTTTTGTATCCGCTATTCCATGGCTGGTTCCGTTATTGAGTTATCTTTTCGTGATCGCGCTGGCGCAAGTGTTGCAGCGCCGAATTTGGCAGGCGCCATTGCTGGCTATGTTCAGTATTACGTTTTTGGGTACGGTCGGCTCAAGTCTTTTTTCTTTAGTGGTGTTGCGGTTTTCAGGTATATCCCTGTCAGCAGCGGACGTGCTGGGCGTGTTGACTCTGCCGAGTATTCTGTTAAATATGTTGCTCGCAATACCTGTGTTTGCAGTGATGCGCGACCTGGCTCGCTGGGTGTATCCTGCTCCGGAGGTTGAATGAGTTCGCAATCAGTAAATAAGGTTGAAGTGCCACTCTGGCGCACACTGATCGTGTATGCCTTGGTCGTCGTTGTATTGGGTAGTCTTGGTTATCGGCTATTTTCACTGCAAGTTCTGGAAGGTCAAACTTGGGCGGGTCAGGCAATTAATAATTACACATCAAGGATCGTTGACCCCGCCTCGCGCGGCATTATCTATGACCGCAATGGTTATATTCTTGCTCGTAATGTGGCTTCTTATAATGTTGTGATCACACCAGCGGGTTTACCAGATGATGACGCGGATATTCAGAATATTTATCGCACGCTCTCAGATTTGATCGACGTTCCGGCTGGCGGACCAGTCACAAAAGAAACGCTTGATAATGCGAAATTGTTTTCGCCGTGTGTGCTAGGTCCGAGCATTGCAGATATGGTGGCACTTGGCGATTCGCTTGCACCTTATACCCCGGTTCGAATCAAATGCAATATTGGTGAAGAGCTGGCACGTGTGATTCGTGAAAAAGCCGTTGACTGGCCCGGCGTGGCAGTTGAGATCGACCCGATTCGTGAATACCCTACCGGTTCGCTCACTGCTGACATTATCGGATTTTTAGGTCCGATCCCAGCTTCGCGTGAGACGGAGTATACATCCCGCAGATTTGTGATCAACCGCGATAAGATCGGTTATGCCGGGGTGGAAACCTCGATGGATGATATTTTGTTGGGTAAGAATGGCTTGCGTGTGGTGCAAGTGGACGTGGCTGGACAAGTGTTTCGAAATCTAGAGTCGCCGATTGCAACCGAAGCAGGTAACAATGTTGTTCTGACCATTGATACTCGTCTTCAAAAGGCGGCTGAGGCTGTACTTACGGATGAGATTAATTACTGGAACAACAGCTACTATAACTATATTCGTATCTCCAGCGGGGTAGTGATCGCCATGAATCCCAAAACGGGTGAGATCCTTGCCATGGTGTCATGGCCCACTTTTGAGAATAATCGCATGGCGCGTTTTATTCCGGGCTACTATTATGATCAATTAAGCCAGGACCCACGCCGCCCTTTGGTCAATAATGCCATTTCAGCTGAGTTTCCTCCCGGTTCCACCTTTAAGTTATCTACAGCTACGGGAGCAGTTAACGAAGGCGTAGTCAAGCCCGGTGATATTATTAAAACACCTGGCAAGTTGACGCTGTGCGAAAAATTTACAGCCAATGATGTATGTACGGATCGAAATTCACGTCCCTTCGTGGATTGGATCTACGAACGAAACGGAGTGATCAACGAAGCTGGTTTTGGCGCACTCGATATATTCCATTGCATTGCCTACTCCAGTAATGTATGTTTTTATAAATTGGGCGGCGGGTTTAAAGGTGAGATTGATGAAGGTTTGGGCATCTTCCGCCTGGGGCAGTATGCCCGAGCTTTGGGGTATGGTGAAAAATCGGGCATTGAGCTCCCAGGTGAAGAAAATGGACTTATTCCGACGCCACAATGGAAACGTATCAATCAAGGTGAGAACTGGTCCACAGGCGATACATATATTGCCAGCGTCGGTCAGGGATTAGTGACAGCCACGCCGCTTCAAGTATTGATGTCTGGCGCTACCATCGCAAACCGCGGCAAGTTGATGCAGCCGACAGTGATTCGTGAAGTGCAGGATAGTGAAGGGCGGGTCATCCCTGCTTGGTTTGACCCAGTTGATTTTGCGATCTACGAACCTCGCCAGGTTGTGAATAAAGACGGAGATATACAAAATGTTTGGGTTAACCCGAGCAAGCCGGATGTCCTGCTCGATGCGCTCCCGAAAGGCAGCTATCAAATATCACCGTTCACACCCAATCTAAAATGGGATGTAACAGTCGATCCGAAGATCGAAATTTATAACTGTGATGTTGGTTATTGTGATCCAACTAACAAATTCAAAACGATCTTACCGTCTACGATCGAAACTGTTCGCACCGGAACACGTTTGTCTGTGGTGGAAGATCCGCTCGGAACTTTGCATAAAATATTTACGAAGGATTACCCGTTTTCCATCGCTGTTGCCGGGAAGACAGGAACAGCCGAATATTGCGATGATGTGGCGCGCAAAGCCAACCGTTGTGACTATGGTTTGTGGCCCACTCATGCCTGGACTTTGGCGTATGCGCCATTTGACGACCCAGAGATCATTATCCTTGCATTTGCGTACAATGGCGGCGAAGGCGGTATTGTTGCTGCTCCGATCGTTGCTCGTGTGATGCAAGCCTACTTTGAGATTAAATCCGTTGACCTGGCACAACCTGGCGGCGGCTAAGTTCCATTGAATACTCATGCTATAATTTGCGGACGTTTGGCTATTTTTCATGACTGAGATAAATTCCTCGATCCAGATCAAAGGTTTGCGCGATGGGCTGCTCGTCTCACTAGACGACGCGCCATGGGCAGAACAGCGCATGCTCTTTCTTGCCCAAGTGGATTCCCAACCGGCATTCTTTAAAGGTGCCCGCCTGGCATTGGATGTGGCGAGTCAGGTCCTGCACGTCAATGACCTCGTGGATTTGCGCGACCAGCTTTCCGAGCGTAGTATATTTTTATGGGCATTGATTAGCGAATCGCCCACCACCGAGAAGACCGCGCAACTGCTGGGGCTGGCGACCAGAATTTCAAAACAACGTCCGGATGATGCGCGTTCGTTTTCCGTGGTTGGTCGGGGCGAGGATGCGGCATTATTCCTTGATAAAACCCTGCGTTCTGGCACACGTATTGAATTTGCGGGGAACGTTGTTCTATTAGGTGATGTCAACTCGGGCGCTGAGATCGTGGCGGAAGGCAATGTCATCGTGTGGGGACGTCTGCGCGGTATGGTGCACGCCGGTTCAAAGGGCGATCAAACTGCCGTGATCTGTGCTCTTGATCTCTCACCAACGCAACTGCGGATTGCTGACGAGGTTTCAGCAATTTTGAAGCCGCAAGAGGATTCGAAACCTGAAATTGCCCGGATCAATAAAGATGGAAAATTACAAGCCGAGTTTTGGTCGCCCGGTTAATCTGATCACAGGAAAAACACATGCCCGCACAAGTTATCACGATCACATCAGGAAAAGGCGGAGTAGGCAAAACCACCGCCACTGCGAACCTTGCCGTTGCTCTCGCAATGGAAGGCTCGAAGGTTGTTTGTATCGATGGCGACATCGGTCTACGTAATCTCGATGTGATCCTGGGATTGGAAAACCGCATCGTCTACGATATCGTGGATGTGATCGAAGGTCGCTGTCGATTGAAGCAAGCTATGATCCGCGATAAGAAATTACCGAATTTGTATCTGATCCCGGCCGCGCAAACCCGCGATAAGAACGCAGTCTCGCCTAGCGATATGAATCGACTGATCAAAGACCTGCGCCCCGATTTTGATTTTGTGCTGATCGATTCGCCCGCCGGGATCGAGCGTGGATTTAGAAATGCCATCGCCGCCGCCGACCGTGTTATCGTGGTCACCAATCCCGAGGTCAGCGCGGTGCGTGATGCGGATCGGGTTATCGGTATCCTCGAAGCCGAAGATAAAGGTCCCGGAGTGCTGATCATCAATCGCTTGAATCCGATCCTCGTGAAAAAGAACGACATGCTTTCTGCTGACGATGTGCTTGACCTGCTGGCAATTGAGTTGATCGGTATCGTGCCCGAAGATGAAAATGTCATCATTGGCTCCAACCGTGGCGCGCCGGTGGCGGCTGATCCCAAAAGCAAAGCCGGGCAAGCCTTCCGCAATATCGCCAAACGTTTGAAAGGCGAGACCGTGCCATTCCTTGATCTGGAAAGTTCCGGTAGTTTGTGGGAACGGATCCAGCGCTTGGCGGGGAGGAAGTAAACATGAGCTTCTTTGACCGACTCTTCGGCAAGACCAAAAGTGCGGATAGCGCCAAGGAGCGCCTGCAACTTGTCCTCATCCATGACCGCACGGATCTGACCCCGGCTGAGCTTGATTCGCTTCGAGATGATCTGATCGCCACGATCAGCCGCCACGTCTCCATCGATGCGCAGGCAGTCCAGATTGACGTGGAGCATGACGGGCGTTCTCAACGTCTCATCGCCGATATCCCTCTCAAAGCCGCCCGCCGCCGCACGCGGAAGATAAAGTAAAGACTTCGCCCTGAGCGGAAGTCTGAGCCGTTCGGCGAAGACTGTAGACGAAGGGCAGTTTGTAATCAACCAATCATGTTACGTGACCTCTCATGGCGCTATTTTGATTTTTTATTGTTAGGCGCGGTTGTGGTGGCGATTGCCTTCGGCACCACCATGATCCGTTCTGCCGTTGCGGGGAATGAACAGCTGCTGCCGCTCATCAATCGCCAGATCTACTTTGCTATTTTGGGGATCGTACTCATCTTTGTGGTAGCCGCCATTGATTACCGTTATTGGATGGCGCTGTACCGCCCGATCTATATTGTTATCCTGGCATTCCTCGTCACCCTGACCGGTTTCGGTCAAACTGCCTTTGGTGCCCAACGCTGGTTTCAAGTAGGCGTCTTATTCCTGCAGCCAACCGAGTTTGCCAAGATCGCCGCCATCCTGATCCTGGCGCGTTATTTTAGCGCCACAGCCAACCGTCCACGGGGTGTGCGCTGGGCTGTAGGCGCGGTACTGTGGGCATCGGGCATTATCGTCATGATCTTGTTGCAGCCTAATTTGAGTAATGTTGTGGTGCTAAGCGTTATCCTTTTTGCCATGCTCTGGTTTAATGGGATCCAGTTCCAGCATGTGATCGCCGCTGGCGGGGTCGTGGTGTTGGGGATCGGCATCATCTTTAGCTTGACCTTTCTTCGTATCCGTATCCCATTATTAAAGGAATATCAACAGCAGCGTATCGAGAACTTCATCCTGCCTAATCAGGAAGAGACCTTCGGCGAAACCTACAACATCGATCAGGCAAAGATCGCCATCGGTTCAGGCGGACTATTCGGTAAAGGTTATGGTCATGGCACCCAGACGCAGTTGCGTTTTCTCAAAGTGCGCCACACCGACTTTATCTTTTCCGCAGTGTCGGAGGAATTTGGTTTTGTGGGTGCAACACTGGTGATCGCCATTATTGCTTTTGTGGTCTGGCGCTGCTTACGTACGGCGCAAAAAGCCCGTGATGTGGCTGGCATGTCGATCGCTTATGGGGTCGCCACATTGATTTTTTTTCAGGGGATGGTCAATGTGGGCGTTAATTTGAACATCGTGCCCGTGTCGGGTTTGCCGTTACCTTTCATTAGCTACGGTGGTAGTGGTCTCACTGCCTTGATGCTAGGCATTGGACTGGTGGAAAGCGTTGCCATGCGATACAAGCAGTTGGAATACTAATTTATCATCGAATTTTGCTGGTCGAGTAGCCCGTGTTTGTCGGGGCGTATCCAGACTAGCAAAGTTGTTTCGGAGAAAATCACTTGACCATCAAACCCGTACGCACACGCTTTGCACCTTCACCCACCGGACGAATGCATATTGGCAACGCCCGTTCTGCGCTCTTTCCGTTCCTTTTAGCACGCCGTATAGGAGGGACTTTTGTTCTCCGTATTGAAGATACAGATCAGAAACGCTATGATCCGAATGCTGAACAAGGCTTGATTGATGGATTGCATTGGCTTGGCATTCAATATGATGAAGGCCCTGATATTGGCGGTCCATATGCTCCTTATCGTCAGACTGAGCGCCGAAAACTATATTTTGAGCACGCATGGAAATTGGTTGATGCAGACCACGCCTTCGCGTGCTTCTGCACCTCAGATAGATTGGAAAAAGTTCGTCAGGAGCATATGAAAAACAAGCAGAATCCGCGTTACGATGGTTTCTGCCGCAACTTATCTCCTCAAGAGGTGCGTCAACGGGTTGATGCTGGCGAGAAATATGTGATTCGTTTCAAGATGCCAAAGACAGGCTCTATTACGGCTATCGATCTTTTGCGCGGCAATATTACCACCGAGAATTCTGCCCTTGATGATTCGGTAATTCTTAAGTCTGATGGTCTACCGACTTATCATCTTGCGGCAATGCTCGATGATCACTTGATGGAAATTACCCACGTTATTCGCGGCTCTGAGTGGTTACCTTCTCTGGCGTTACATACTCATATTATCCGCGCTTCTGGTTGGGATGAACCTGTCTTTGCTCATCTGTCTATTTTTCTGAAACCAAGTGGTAAAGGAAAAATGAGTAAGCGCGATAAAGCAGAGATGATGAAGGATGGTTACTCTATTTTTGTCAATGATATGAAGGATCTGGGTTATACCCCGGAAGGTGTCTTGAACTGGATCGCTCTCATGGGCTGGGGCGTGGCTGAAGATGATGTGATGTCGCTCGATCAAATGGTCGAACGCTTTAGCATTGACTCGTTGACCCCTTCGCCAGCCGCGATCAACTTCCAGAAGCTTGATCATTTCAATGCGACCCACATCCGCCTCATGACGAACGAGGACCTGTCAGCCAGGCTCAAGCCTTATTTCACCGGAGCAGGCTTGGAGGTCCAGAATGACGCGCTGCTCAAGATCACGCCGCTCATCCGCGAGCGCCTCGTCACATTGGATGATTGTCTCACGTTTGCGAGTTTCTTCTTCAAAGAGAATGTTGAACCGAATCCTGAGGAGTTGATTGCCAAGGGACTCGATGCGCAGCAGTCTGCTGAAATCGCGCGTAAGACGTATGAGATCCTTGCGTCGCTGCCTGAGCTTTCACATCCGATCGCTGAACCGCCCATGCGCGCCTATGTAGAATCTTCCGGCTTGAACATCAATCAGGTATTTGGACTCTTGCGCGTGGCAGTGACGGGACAAAAGGTCAGCCCGCCGTTATTTGAGAGTATGGAGATCATCGGCAAAGCGAAGTGTTTGAAAAGAGTGCAAAAAGCGATCGCCTTGCTTGCGAAGATGTAATTCTTTTTGAAATGTGTTCGATGAAAAAATGTCGCCCGATCATTCAAAGACCGGGCGACATTTTTATTATTTTTTCTTTTCCTTCTTCAATTTACGTTTCTCCTTGATATCGAGCTTGGGCTTTTTCTTTTGTTCCTTGTTGCCTTTATCTCCTTTGCCGCTACTGCTCATGTGTTTTCTCCTTTTTGTATTGGAACTGAGCTGTGAGCTGCGCTCTGACAGTCTCAGGCCATTTATTGAAAGACCGCATATGACGCCAGCTTTGAAACATGGCGATGGAAAATAATACTACAAATATTCCCAGACAAGAAAGCGCCTAATTATCCAGGCTGATGTTTGGAATGAAATAAAACCCAAGCGATGCCGCCTCGAGCAGACCTACAATGAATAGCCGCTTCGCGAAGTATTGATTGGTATCGTATCAAACTTCAGGGTCTTCAAATGTTTTTTGAATGCGAAACCCATAAAACGGATTCGGTTTGACCTTGCGCGCGATCAGCGGCAGGGAAATGATCGCAAGGAAAACGCTGCTGCCCACATATAAGTAAACGAGCGTTTGCACACCTCACTCCGCGCGATACTCGATCGCATATGCCGGAATATTGATGCCGGAGATCGAAATGTTGATCTCGTGTGATCTAATGCCTGCTTCGGACGGCACCAGGTCCATCGCATCTTTCGTGACCAGAATATCTCCGGCTTCTGCCACATCTTCGCCCAGTTTGCTGGCGCGGTTGACTGCATCGCCAAAACAATCATCACTGCCTACGACCAGGATCTTGCCGTAGTCAATGCCGCAGGCGACTCGAATATCAAGGTCGTCTGCAGTGAGGAGATTGGCGGCGTTGAAGGCATGTTGCATGGCGATCGCTGCATTGATCGCGTTTAAGGACGTGGGGAAAAGCGCGAAGCAATTATCGGCATCAAATTTGATCATATATCCGTCGTACGATTGGACGATCGGTCCGGTGGTCAATTGCATGCGTCGCACCATCGAGAGATAGTGGATAATGCCGTGTTTGCGGGTCAGCCGTGAAAAGCCCGACATATCCAGCACAAATACAGCCTGCTCCTCACCGAATGTCTCCCACAGCGTTTTTTCTATCCTGGTACGAATTGCCGGATCCTCAGCTTGCGAGAAATTCAACAATAGATCCTGAAATTTTCGAACAGAGTTTGCAGACATAAGCGCCTCGTGTAGTTTGTAATGGCAGAATTATAGTACAAGGGTCTCGAAAATTATTCTTCCGAGACCCTTTTGTAACGAGTTAAATATCGCCCGGCTCGTCTGCCATCCGCACAATGCGCGGGGTGAACTTGCCGAGTA
>JAYUGV010000284.1:0-8718 GCA_043767565.1 Anaerolineales bacterium | reverse complement strand
TGGACGCGGTGGTCTGATGTTACGACGGTCCAGTTCTTTGCGCTTTTTCCCATCTTCTGCAAACGGTGGCGGATGGCGTTATCAGCTGTTGATTTCAGCGGGACAAAGTGCGCGGTCACAACGCCCAGTTTGCGAGTGCCGGCATGCGGCGTTGGCGCGCCATCAAAATAGACTTCAACCTGCTTGCGTTCGAGCCTGCAATATTCCTGCAAGACGGCGACCAATTCCATTTCGTCATCCATGGAATCGAGACGCAGTCCCATTTTGGGGATCAAGTTGTGTCCGTCGATCAGGTAGGGCATGGCAGTATTGTACCCTTTGATCTTTTAATAGGCTGTAGAGGAAAAATCTCGGAGCGTAACTTAACTCCAAGACGCAAAGCGATTAATCTTTATATCTTTTGCATAAGCCTATAACACTCAATCTCAATCAAATTCCTTGCTGTAGGTTTTCGTGGATATATTTATTGGAGTTATACAAAATGTTTTTTCCGCTAATCCCCGCGAATTTTCGCTAATCTTTTTAAATTCGCGGGGATTAGCGTAGATTAGCGGATTCTTTAACACGGAGATTTGATCTCTATGCCTTCGTGTCTCCGTGGTTAGTTTTATGTGCCTACCCAATAGCCGCGCAATTAGACTGGTTCGACTTCTCTCGTCACGATCTCGAACTGTGGCGGATGCTCCAGTGTTTTCTTCACCTTGCACAATTCCGCCGAATGGACGAGCGCGCTGTAATATTGTTTTGGGAAAGATGGCGGAACTTGGATCTCAAGCTCGATGCTGTCAACCATCCCGGTTGCGCGGTTGGGATGGACATGCTCAACGATCCGAATGCCTTCTGTCGGCAGGTTGCGCCTATTACAGAATCCCAGCACATAAATGCCTGCGCATGTGCCAATGGTCGAAAGAAATACATCGAACGGCGTTGGCGCCGAACTCTCACCGCCGCCTGCCAGTGGTTGATCTGTTTCAACTGTGAATGTGCCAAAATGCGCGTCCACTTTTGCTCCGCCGGGAAAATCTATGATCATTTCCATTTTGCTACTCCATGATTAGTATTACGTAAGTATTGATACATCACAAATCGTAAACCGTATATGTGTTTTATAATGTATCACACAGGAAGTAAATCACCTTCCTGAACAAGGAGACTAACATGGCTGATAAAAAACCCGGAAAGTTAACAGTTCCACCGCAGGATGGCATGTTTCATCAGGCTGTCACACGTATCAAATTGATTACACGTTTGATGGGCGACCGTCGTGTCAGCCCCTGGATCAAGCTAATCCCCATTGGCGCGGTGGTGTATCTCGTTTCACCCCTTGATCTCATTATGGGAATCCCAGGGTTGGCTGCCATGGACGATGCTGCTGTGTTGTGGTTTGGTTCATCGCTTTTTGTTGACCTTTGTCCCCCTAATGTGGTGAATGAACATATACAGGAACTAACCAGTAATCTGGATGATGAAACCAGTGAAGTAGTGGATGCAGAATCAACCGACGTGAATGACAACTGATGAAACGATTGATCCTTTTATTGGCACTGCTGCTCATCGCCTGTAGCGGATTAAGTCCTACGCGTCCCTCCACGCCGATATCTGCTTCAGCCACCCAAACCGATTCGCCTCCGATAGCGTTACCAGACACACCACAACCTACGCAGATTTCCTCTACGCCGAGCGCATCGAATGCGACGACATTCCCTGATGCCAGCGCCTATACGTGGAAACCGCTGATCGATATCCCTCTCCAGCGCCCAACCGACTTACAAGCCGATGGCTCTGGAAGATTATTCGTCCTCGAAAAACGCGGCTTTGTCCGCATCATCAAGAACGGACAATTATCGCCGGAACCTTTACTCGATATTACTGATCGCGTGAACGAAGACAGCAACGAAATGGGACTGCTTGGCATTGCTCTGCACCCCAACTTTTTGCAAAACGGATATTTCTATGTTAACTACACGGGCGCAGGCGGCGATACATTCATATCGCGCTTTCAAGCAAATGGTGATCGTGCTGATGCCAGCAGTGAATTAAATTTGCTGCACATCAAACAGCCTTTTCCAAATCACAACGGCGGCTCTCTGGCATTTGGACCGGATGGCTATCTCTATGCCGGTCTCGGGGATGGCGGCGCGGCGGGTGACCCGCTGGGCAACGCCCAAGCACTGGATACTTTGCTCGGAAAAATTTTACGAATTGACGTTGATTCGAAACAGCCCTATGCCATCCCAGCGGATAACCCATTTGGGAATGAGATCTGGGCGTACGGACTCCGTAATCCCTGGCGCATTTCCTTTGATAAACAGACAGATGATCTTTACATCGGTGATGTGGGGCAGGGTGATTGGGAGGAGATAGACTTTGTGTCCGCAGGTTCGCCGGGTGGTTTGAATTTTGGCTGGGATTATTATGAAGGCAGCCATGATTATGACCCGCAAGGGATTGCCGGTGAATATACTTACCCTGTCGCTGAATACAGTCATGCTGAAGGCGGTTGCGCAGTTACCGGCGGCTATGTCTACCGCGGGTCCATGCCGGAGTGGAATGGCATCTATCTTTATGGCGATTATTGCACCGGTCATGTTTGGGGGTTGATCAAGTCTGGGAATCAGTGGCAGGTTCAATTGTTGTTTGAAGCGCCCATCCTGATCACATCCTTTGGGCAGGATGACCACGGCGAACTCTATTTGCTCAGTGATGACGGAGAGGTATATAAATTGATCCACAAATAGACGCGATATTTGCGCTTGTTTCTCAGTAGCAGTCTGCTCGCCAGACCAAGTCTAATCCAAGCCTTGACATTGTCCCGTTTTTGCAGATAATAAAGTCAACAGGCGAGCCAAACAAAGGCACCGATAGAGGAAAGTAGACTGACGGAAGCCGTCAGAGATGTGTAGCGAATTTGCTGAAAGCCGCACTCGACCGAAAGCAGTTGAAGTTCCCTCTTGAGCCGTTCAGGTGAACGTAGAGCAAGATAGTATCTTGCGTTACAAAGTAGTCTGAACCGTAATCTCGACGTTATACGAGAGGCTGATGTTAGTCAGCGCAGAGCGGCACGCGAATCGCGTGCAACTTGGGTGGTACCACGGGAATCTTCCTCCCGTCCCATATGTGGACGGGAGGTTTTTATTTGTATTTATAAACGTACCGCGACATTTATGTCGCCTTTGTGGATGCGAGATAAATCTCGCGGTACAAAATATTTGGAGGCACGTATGCTAGATAAACTGAAAGAGATAGAAAAAACAGCGCTTGAGTCTTTGCAGTCAATCACGGACCAATCCGCGTTGGATGCCTGGCGCATCGCCAATGTAGGACGCAGTTCACCGCTGATGATGGTTTTTGCGGAGTTTGGGAAACTTTCCAAAGAAGAGAAACCAGTTGTCGGGGCGGCGGCGAACCGTGTCAAGGTCGCGCTTGAGTCCGCTTTGGCGGAACGGGCTGAGGCGGTGAAAAATGCCGCGTTGGCGAAATCCCTTGAAGAAGAAAAGTTGGATGTGACCCTGCCCGGTCGTACGAAACACATCGGGCGCTTGCATCCATCCACGCAACAACTGCGCCGTGTACTGGAAATTCTCGCCGAGATGGGCTTTCAAGTCTACACCTCGCGCGAAGTGGAAACCGATGAGATGAATTTCCAAATGCTTAACTTTGCGCCGCATCATCCTGCGCGTGAAATGCAGGATTCGTTTTATATCGAAGCCGAAGGCCGTGAAGAGAATCCGATCTTGATGCGTACGCACACGTCACCGGGACAGATCCGCGCGATGCGTGAAGCGGTTGCGACGAATCCGCAGAACCCGCCTCCGATCCGCATTGCGTTGCCGGGGATGTGTTTTCGCTATGAGCAGATCACGGCGCGTTCTGAGATCCAATTCAATCAAGTAGAAGGACTTGCTGTGGGCAAGAACATCACCTTCGCGGACTTGAAAGGCACGGTCGCAGATTTCGTGCGCCGCATGTTCGGTGAAGGCGCGCGATTGCGCTTCCGTGCTTCATACTTCCCATTCACGGAACCCTCCGCTGAAGTAGACGTGGAATGTTTTGTCTGCGGCGGTAAGGGCTGCCAGGTCTGCAAGAATTCGGGCTGGCTTGAAATTCTCGGCTGCGGCATGGTACACCCGAATGTGTTACAGAACGGCGGTTACGATCCGAAGATCTATTCCGGTTTCGCCTGGGGTATGGGACCCGAACGCCAGTTGATGTTACGCAACAAGATCAACGACATCCGTTATTTCTGGGGTAACGATGTGAGATTCTTGGAGCAGTTCTAAAACCATTTACCGCAAAGTCCGCGAAGAACGCTAAGAAAAAAACTTTGCGCTCTTTGCGTGCTTAGCGGTTCAAATAAGGAAGTGAAATATGAAAATACCTATATCTTGGTTAAGAGACTTCATCGATTTAGACGGCTTATCTGTTGAAGATATTGCACGCAAACTTACTCTCGCTGGCATGGAAGTGGACGAGATCCTCTATGCAGGCTTGCCCATGCCAACTTATAAAGACGGCGAGAAGCGCGAATTCAAAACCAATGGCATCGGCTGGGACCGCGACAAAGTCGTCGTGGCAGAAATTCGTGAGGTGAAACCGCATCCTAATGCGGACCGGTTGACTCTGCTTGACTTGTACGATGGTCAGCAGGAACAGGTGGTGCTGACTGGTGCGCCGAATATTTTCCACTTGAAAGGCACGGGCAAGCTGCCCAAACCGATCAAGGTGGCGTATGCCAAAGAAGGCTCGACCCTATACGATGGTCACGCCGATGGACTGGTGCTGACCACTCTCAAACGCGCCAAGATCCGCGGTGTCGATTCGTATTCGATGGTCGCTTCTGAAAAGGAGCTTGGTATCTCTGAAGAACACGATGGCATTATTATCCTTGCGGACGACGCGCCGGTTGGTATGCCGCTCGTCGAATATATGGGCGACGCCGTATTGGATATTTCCATTCTGCCGAACATGGCTCGGAACGCGAATGTCATTGGCATTGCGCGGGAACTTGCCGCGTTGACCGGTCGCGAACTCAAACAGCCGAATATCCAATTTGCAACCTTTGCTGATTCGGTTAATGACCTCGTTGAAATTGAGATCACAAACCCCGAACTCAATCCACGCTTTGTGGCGGGATTGATCCGCAATGTGGAGATCAAGCCGAGTCCTTATCAGATCCAGCGCAGACTTCGGCTTGCAGGGCAGCGCGCCATTAACAGCATTGTGGATGCAACCAACTACGCCATGATCGAACTTGGCGAGCCGCTGCACGCCTTTGATTACGATGTGCTGCAGGAACGCGCTGGCAGTAAAAAGATCAAGATCATCACTCGCGCCGCCAAAGATGGTGAAAAGCTCACCACACTCGATGGCGCCGAATGCACGCTTACCACAATGAACGTATTGGTCTGTGATGAAAAAGGTTCGCTCTCGCTTGCGGGCGTGATGGGCGGCTCTGAATCTGAAGTCACTGATAAAACTAAAAACGTTCTGCTCGAAGGCGCGGCGTGGAACTTCATCAACATCCGCCGCACGGCAAAGCAGCATAATCTTCCGTCAGAGGCATCGTTCCGTTTTTCGCGCGGCGTGCATCCAGCACTCGCCGATCAAGGTGTGCAACGCGGACTGCAATACATGGCGGAGTGGGCGGGTGGTGTGGTTGCACCCGGTCTTGTGGATGAATATCCGCTCAAGCTAAAAGACTCAGTTGTGGATGTCACTTCGCACGATGTCAAAAGACTGCTCGGCATTGACCTCACGCTCGAGCAAATATCCGAACTGCTCACGCGCCTTGAATTCAAATGCGAAATTACGGGTCAAGCATTACGCGTTACGGCTCCATCGCACCGCATGGATATTGACGAAGGCGTTGTCGGTCTTGCCGATGTGCTGGAAGAAGTTGCGCGCAGTTATGGCTACGATAATATTCCCACCACCACGATGGCCGATGCGCTTCCGCCGCAGGTTGGCAATCCCATTCACGAATGGGAAGAACATCTGCGCGATCTGTTGGTGGCGCTTGGTATGCAGGAAGTTGTCACCTACCGCATGACCTCTGCTGAAAAAGAATCGCGCCTGTTCGCTGCGGGTCTGAGACCCGCAGCGAACATGGATTATGTCCGCGTCGCAAACCCCATTGCGCCTGAGAAAAGTGTTTTGCGCCGCAACCTCGTTGCATCCGTGCTCGAGGCGCTTGAGAAAAATATCCGCCTCGGCGAATCGCTTTCCTTGTTTGAAATTGGCTCCGTCTTCGAGCAGGTGAAAAATGATCTCCCCAACGAATGGCGCAGATTTGCCATTGCGATGACCGGACTCCGCGAAGCCACTGCCTGGGATGTGAAAGCCTCTCCCAAGTTGGATTTCTATGATTTGAAGGGCCGCCTCGAACTCCTGTTGAGCGGACTCCGCCTCACGAACGTTACCTATACGGAAGCTGAGTCCGCTTCGACTACGGGTTTCGATACGGCGGAACAACGCCGCCTACTCAACCCTCCGCTCAGCGCGAGTCATCTGCACCCGGGCAAAGCCGCCACCGTCAAAATCAATGGACAGGTGGTGGGTGCCTTCGGTGAATTGCATCCGCTGGTGAAAGAGAAATATGATTCACTAGGCGATTCGCCGATCCTCGTTGCTGAATTTGACTTGGAGATTCTACGCCGCGTGAACCCGACTTATGGCATCACGCCCGTCTCTGAATTCCCGCCAGTGTATGAGGACATTGCCATCATCGTGAATGATTCAGTCGCCGCATCGGCTGTCGAAGCAATGATCAAGCAGACGGGCGGTAAGACCGTGACCAACGTCCGCTTGTTCGATGTCTATCGCGATGAAAAGATCGGGGCTGGGAAAAAGTCGCTGGCTTATAGCCTCACGTATCAAGCCGAAAAGACGCTGACCGATGCCGATGCCGCGGCGATCCGTAACAAGATCGTCAAACGGCTGGAACATGAATTCAGTGCAAAGCTGAGAAGTTAAGTAAAACCAATACTAACGGGATGTAAGAATAAGCTTGCATCCCGTTCTTGTTTGACTGTACACTGCTTCAAAATCATTTCAATGGAGAGAAAATATGAACAATAAGAACACAGGCATGATCGCCACCATTGCCGCCGTAGTGCTTTGTGGTTGTCCCGGATTATTTCTTTGTTTGTTTGGCGCACTGACAGCAACGGGGAATGGGACGTTTAACAATTCCAGCCTTTCGCCTTCGGTTGGATTTGTGCTCCTTTGGCTTTCGTTGATGTTTATCCTCATTCCAGTCGGAGTAGGGTTTTTCACCCTCCGCAAAAAACCGGATGCAACTCCAGTGGATGTGCCACCAGGATCATAAACGAAAATGACGGCGAGTACATCGCCGTCATTTTTTATATTCGATTGTTCTACTTCTCGACTGCTACTGTTTTGGGTTTCATCCATAGATCAGCGACACGGGGGAGCAGGAAGTAATCGGCGCCGAGGTAACCTGCGATCTTCCAGGCGAGCACAAGCAGGACTGCGAGACCGAAGAAGACACCGTTGACGCTGGCGGAACCAGCCATGATGAAGTTCCAGTTCATGAAGCCGCTGAAGAAGGCGGTGGCGCCGACGAAGATGCCAGCAATGAGGAGAATGCCGAAGAGCAATTCACTGACGGCGACGATTTTCGCAAACCAGGTATAGGCTTCAGCATTCAGCATGGCTTGGAGGAAATTGCGATACCAGTCATAGGCAATGGCAGGTCGTCCGCCATCGGTGGGGACTTTCACGGCGCCCATCCAGAAACCTTTGAGCGCATTACCTGTGACCATCCAATCGGGGCTGGAGAGTTTGTGCAGGCTGGCTTGGATCCATTCATACCCGAGCCACAAGCGGGCGATGAGCCAGATGATCGAGGCGCGTTTATCGCTGAACAGGAAATTGATGAAAGACGGGGTTTCGAGCGTTTGGCCCTTGCGGGTGATTACATAAGTAGACATGATATTGCTCCTTTGTTTGATTGTTGTTGGGTTTCACTTACACACCTAATTTACACCTTGCAACTCTGAATTCCTAGTGACAGAAATCATGAATAAGACCAATTATGTCCTTTTCCTCGGGTGACAATTGTCATGCCATTTATTACAGTAATAATACAACAAGCACTCGCCAACCGCATCCATCGACAAGGGGAGGTTGGTCTCCCCCGGTTGGCGGAGGACTTAAACTTCAATGGTTCAATTGATTCATTTTATGGATCGGCTTTGTTATAATAACTTTGCTTTCACTTTAAGGAGATCCATATGAATTCATTTGTTCTCAATGATGCGATTCGCTTCAAACTGGCGACCCAGCAGGACGACACGGGCGCCAAGATCCAAGTGTTCTTGGGTGTTTTTGTGGGCGTGATCCTGCGTTGGCTCGTCGTGGATATTCTAAAGAACCATGCCCAGTGGAATGTCGCTGTGATCATTGCCCGCATTGTGATCGCCTTGATCGCGACTATTTTCGTTTTTTCAGGCTACTGGCAAAAAGTGAAAGACCAATCGGCGGGCATGCGCTTCGTGAATTCACTGGTCTATGGCGTTTCGATCGATGCACTTGTCGGTCCGTGGACCTATTAGGAGAAGCTGATATGAACTCATTTATCTTCAATGACGCTATTCGTTTCAAACTGGCAACCCAACTAGAGGATACCAAAGCCAGAAACCAGGTATTCATTGGCGTTTTGGTCGGTGTGCTTTTGCGTTGGATTTATAGCGTTGC
>JAYUGV010000283.1:0-3537 GCA_043767565.1 Anaerolineales bacterium | reverse complement strand
CGCTCGGCACCTCGATGTCGGCTCATCGCATCCTGGGGCTGGACAAGGTCCCAAGGGTCGGGCTGTTCGCCCGTTAAAGCGGTACGCGAGCTGGGTTCAGACCGTCGTGAGACAGGTCGGTCTCTATCCGCTGTGGGCGTAAGGGATTTGAGAGGAGCTGCTCCTAGTACGAGAGGACCGGAGTGGACTGACCTCTGGTGTGCCAGTTGTCGTGCCAACGGCATTGCTGGGTAGCTACGTCGGGCAGAGATAACCGCTGAAAGCATCTAAGTGGGAAACTCGCCTCAAGATTAGATCCCTGTAATCCAGTTAATGGAGTAAGACCCCAGGTAGACCACCTGGTATATAGGCAACAAGTGTAAGCGCAGTAATGTGTTGAGCTAAGTTGTACTAATGGTCGAGGGCTGAAACCCGTGATGTGGAGAACTTATTACTTTTCGAAATGGATTATCATCTATCAGTTGCTGTTCAGGCCTAATTTTTGAATTAGTCCCTTGGTGATTAGAGCGACGGAGTCACACCCGGTAACATCCCGAACCCGGCAGTTAAGTCCGTCAGCGCCGATGGTACTTGGAGGGCGACCTCCTGGGAGAGTAGGTCATTGCCAAGGGGCTTTTCTTTTTAATATTTCGCGTGGTCTTTCCAGTCACGCATAAATCATGTATAATCTCATCGGCAAGTTCGGTTGCAGGATACGAGAGTGTCCTCATCATGCAAAACGAGGAGTGTGAAGCGTACGGTTTGGTCTAGCGATCATTTTGACGTTTCTTTCATAATGCGAATCCCTCGGTCCGAGCTTGTTTGGCGGCCGAGTTTTTTTATCTGTATTTCTATGCAAAAAGGAGGTGACTTCGTTTGGCAGCTGTAAATTTACGCAATGGTGAATCCCAGGATTCACTTCTCAAGCGCTTTCGCAAGAAGGTTGTTAAGAGTCAAGTATTGAGCACTGTTCGCCGTAAACGGTGGTTCGTCTCCAAGAGCGAACAACGCCGTATGGAAAAGAAAAAGGCAATTCGTCGCGGAAAACGCAAGACATTTACCAGAGATGGTGAATAAAGAGGAATTATGGCGAAAGAAGAAGATAAAATTCGTGCAGAGGGTCTTGTTATTGAAGCTTTGCCCGGCACTCAATTTCGTGTAAAGCTGGATAACGGTCATGTAGTGTTGGCTTACCTTGCCGGTAAAATGCGTAAGCATTATATTCGCATTTTGCTGGGTGATCGCGTGGCCATGGAAATGTCCCCGTATGATCTGACCCGTGCCCGCATTACCTTTCGCCAACGCAAGAATCCTCCTGCGCCTGTTTAAAAATAAATCCGATTCGTTCTGTTTATAAACAAAAGGCTCTCGTTTACGAGAGCCTTTTGTTTTAATTGTTTATCGAATACTAGGGTAAATCTCGGAATGATCCGAGCACTTTCATGTAATTCGCTCTTTCAAAAGCCGCAGGTTCCTTCACGGACTTTTGACTCATACTGCCCTGCATCTGCTGAATGGACTCGTACTCCCGTTCCTGCATCCACGTTTCGAGGTCGCTCAATATCTGACCGATCGCCTGCTCGCCATAATGCAGAAGATTCGACGCCATCATCGCGACTTTTGCACCCGCCATCATGGATTTGATCACATCGGTGTACGAGTGCACGCCGCTGGTCAATGCAAAGTCTGTGTTGAGTTTGCCGTGCAGGATCGAGATCCAGCGCAGCGGTAAACGCAGATCGGACGAGGTGCTCAGGTCCAGGCTGTGCATGATCTCAAGTTCATCCAGATCAAAGTCGGGTTGATAGAAGCGGTTGAACAGGACGAGCCCATCTGCGCCCGCTTCGACCAGCCGTTTCGCAAAATTGGGAATGGATGTCACGAACGGACTGATCTTCACTGCCAGCGGGATTTTAATCACAGACTTGACCTCTGCCACCAGTTCCACCTGAGTGTCTTCCATATCACCGGATGTCATGTCCAGATCGGTGGCGATGTAATACACATTAAGTTCCAGGGCATCGGCGCCTGCTTCTTCGATTTTACGCGCGTAGCTTGTCCAGCCGCCTTTGGAGACGCCGTTCAAACTTCCGATCACGGGGATCTTCAAGGCTTTTTTGAGGCAAGCCAGTTGATTCAAATATTTCTCAGGGCTGATGCCGTACATGCCGCCATCTGGTAAATATGACATGGCTTCTGGGAACGAATCTGAGCCGCGGTTCAGGAAGTGATCCAGTTCGAGGCTTTCATGGATGATCTGCTCTTCGAAGAGCGAGTACATCACGATCGCTGCAATGCCAGCCTCTTCCAGTTTGCGCGCGCGCTTGAGCTTCTTTGAGAGGGGTGAGGCCGAAGCCACGAGCGGGTTTTTTAAGTTCAGACCAAGATAAGTTGTAGAAAGATCCGTCATGGCTTACTCCTTTTTGTCGCCGTTGTAGTGCATCGCCGCCATTTGTTAACGTGAATAATGGTTAAGCGACGAGCAAAGGCAAACCGTTTGGAATAATGTGCAAAGACGGCTTCTTGGGTTGATGACAATAAGCGATTAGCCCGGCGATAATATTGATGAAAGCGTTGATCGGACTACGATGTCGAGTATGCTCAATTTGAGAAATGTTTTTGAGTTGATCGATCACGCTCTCAATGATGGCGCGTTTGCGGAGCAGCAACTTATCGATTAGAGGCATCAGTCGGTTTTTCATATTGCGCTTGATGCGTGTGATGAGTTGCACATTGAAAGTCTCCAACACTTGCTCAAACAAAGGTTGTGAGATGTAGCCTCGATCTGCAATGAGCTTCCCAAACAGGCTTTTGCACAGGGTTGGAACAGGTTTACGATCATCGCGGTTGCCGGGCGTAATCTGACAAGCCAAAATTTCACCACTATCATTGACAACCAGGTGCAGTTTCAAGCCATAAAACCAGCCCATCGAGCCCTTGCCGCGTTCTGCTAAACCTTCAAAAACCTTGTGATTGTGGATCCGATGCGGATCACATACCTCCAAAACGGTTGAATCCATGAATGAAATGCCGCTGCAACGTCCATATAGACTTTTTAAATAAGCACTCAACGGTCCAAAGCTGGAAGGCATTAAGCCCACAAAGCGTTCATACGTCACCAAATTTGGAAATTCGGCTTTCAGTTGCTGGCAGACATACTCCGTGTAATAAGCCTTGAAATTCCGATAGTGCGATTGGTGAAAATAAATGAGGATGGTCATGACCTCACTCATACTTAGCTGACCGGTGCGATGCCGTTGTTTGCTGCCCTCCGCAAGCAATTTCTTTTCCCAGACAGGCAGAAAGGTTTGGCAAAAATCATCTACGCTGACAAACAATTCGAGTAAACTCATGGCGTCGGGTTCCTTTCGGGTGCTTTTTTGGTTCGCACCTAGAGTTTACCCAAAAACGAACCCCGCTCCCTTATCCATTATTCACGTTAAAAAACAACATGTCGTTGTCGGTGTCACTACACTTAACCGTGGTCAAATTGTCCAATGTTGAGCCAGTTGAAGCATGGCAGTCGAAGGTCGACCGCGCTTTTTGGGCAATTCCCAA
>JAYUGV010000282.1:0-3542 GCA_043767565.1 Anaerolineales bacterium | reverse complement strand
GAAAGGCATAGAAAGCGCCGCGCGGCTCAAAGGTCGAAAGACCGAGGCGGTTGAGTCCAGCGACGAGCAGTCTCCGGCGGCGGTCATATTCCGTCACCATTTCCTGCACGTAGGGTTCGCCCTGTTGCAACGCGACGAGCGCCGCATCCTGTGCGGTGGTAGGCGCGGACATGATCGTATATTGATGAATGCGCACGAGACCTTGGATGATATCCGCGGGTCCGCAGGCATAGCCGATGCGCCAGCCGGTCATGGCGTAATCTTTCGAGAAGCCGCCGAGCAAAATGGTGCGCTTCTTGAGATCTTCACTCAACGCGGGAAAGCAGACATGTTCAAAATCATAAACGAGGCGGTCATAGATCTCATCCGAGACAACCATGAGATCAAATTCTTCCGCAATCTTCGCGATCTCGAACATGACTTCGCGTGTGGCAACCGCGCCGGTGGGGTTCGAGGGATAACCGATAAATATACATTTGGTGCGCGGCGTGATTGCTTTGCGAATATCAGCGGGGTCGATGCAAAAATCATTTTCGACGCGCGCGGGCACTTCCACTGCCACACCGCCTGCCAGAATGACCTCGGCTTGATATGAAACAAAGCACGGCGTAGGGATAATGACCTCATCGCCCGGATCAAGGATCGCAACGAAGGTCAGATACAAAGCCTCTGAAACTCCCACTGTTGCAATGATCTCATTGGTTGGGTCATAGCTAACTTTGTATAACTTTTGAAGATTATCAGCAATTGCCTGGCGCAATTCCAGTTTGCCCCAGTTCGAGGTGTAATGCGTCTCGCCGTTTTGCAGCGAACGAATGCCAGCATCGAGGATCGGTTTCGGTGTGGTGAAGTCTGGTTCGCCGATGCCGAGCGAGATTACATCTTTCATCGTTGCGGCGATATCAAAAAACTTGCGGATGCCTGAAGGCTTGAGTCCCGCTACTCGTTTTGAAAGTCGTTGCACACTGGTTACTTCCTGCATTGCGCCTCCTAAATGGTTTGATTTTTTGCTCCTTGCGCCGTCCTCGGCGCAAGCGACGCCGGGGACGGCGTCGGGAGCAATTAGATTGGTTGTATCGTCCACTCATCGGGCAGTTCCCGATAGGTTAGATCAAAAGCGTGCCCGTCTGCGGTCTTGACGCGGAAGCCTTTTTCACTGGGTCCGCGCCAGCGTGACACGATCTCTGCGATCTCATAACGCGTTCCATCCCACAAAAGAGAAAGCGGACGCTCCGCATATTCTGAATCTGACCGGCACTCGACGTTGTCCATAATTTTACGCCAAAAGGACTTTGCTGCTATCCCCAACATTCAATTGGATGATGTGTCCGTCGCCTCGCCCTTTGACCTTCGCCTGCTTCCCGATCAATGAGCGCTTCAACACTGAATCCTGGATCTCACAATCCGCTTCGAGGATACTTTCCGTGATCGTAGAGTTCTCGATCTTGCAGTTCGCACCGATCGAAGCATGCGGTCCAATCGTGGAGTTTGAGATTTCTGCGCTCGGGTCGATAAATGAAGGTTCGATGATCTTTACCTGTTTGCTTGTATACCTGTCTACACGCGTACTTGTATTACCACCCTGTTTATCCAGCAACACTGTGTTCGTGTCGAGAGTCGCTTCGATGGTGCCCGTATCGAGCCAGGTGTCAATCTCATGCACGCGGATCTTCGTCCCATGTTCGATCATGATGGTCATGGCATCAGCCAGGAAGAATTCGTCTTTAAGCGTCATGTTGCGTTTGAATTGTTCCTCGATGGCGGCAATTAGCTCTTTGCCTTCTCTGAAATAATAGCACCCCGCGATGACGAGGTTGTTTTCCATGGTTTCAGGCTTTTCAATGAAGCGTTTCACCCAGCCATCCTTACCAACCTCTGCTACACCGAAGCGGCGCGGGTCCGGCACGGGCATGACCCAGGCAACCGAATCAGCCTCCTCGTGCGCGAGAAACGAGAAGTCCGTTTCGATCAACGTATCTGAGAAGACCATTTGCATCGGTCCATGCAAGTATTCGCGCGCCAGCCACATCGCATGGGATTGTCCCTTCATTTCATTCTGGACAACATAATGCGCCTTGATATCTGGATAGTTCTCTTGAATAAATGCAGGGATATGTATTTCGCCGAGAAACGGGCTAACGATAAAAATATATTCAAGGTTCTCGGGGTTCGGCATGGTCTTGAACATATCCAGTAAATGTTCAAGCGTGGTTTTGCCCGCCACGCTGACGAGCGGTTTGGGTTTGCTATAAGTATGTGGGCGCATGCGGGTGCCCCAGCCTGCCATGGGAATTACGATCTTGAATGTCTCAGCCAAAGTCGCCTCCTTGTGGATAGTCGAGCATGTTTATTGTACCAATGAAAAGACGGTGAACAGTAATTACCATGACTGTTCACCGTCTTTGTTTTTTGAGGCTGATTACGCGTGTCCCAATATCGGATGCGGCTTGTACGGCTCTTCCAACCGTTTGATCTCATCTTCTGAAAGTTGAATATCAAGGGCGGCGATGGCTTGTTCGAGATGATCCATTTTGGTGGCGCCGATGATCGGCGAGTTGATATGCGGTTTGTGCAGCATCCATGCCAGCGCGATCTGCGAACCAGTTACCCCACGTGTATCGGCGATCTCATTGGCGAGGTCAGCGACTTGGAAATCCTCTTCACGGAAATATAACTGGTTGGCAAAGGGATCACTGTTCGCACGTGCCGTCTCGCCGCCTCCGCCGCGGACACGGTTCTTCGCGAAGAAGCCGCGTGCCATCGGGCTCCAGGGAATGAGTCCCACACCTTGATCTAAACACAGCGGAATCATTTCGCGTTCTTCTTCACGATAGACGAGGTTGTAGTGATCCTGCATGGAGATGAAACGACTCCAGCCGTGACTTTCAGCGGTGTGCTGCGCCTTCGCGAATTGCCACGCGAACATCGACGATGCGCCGATATAGCGTGCCTTGCCTGCGCGGACCACATCATTCAAGGCTTCCATTGTTTCCTCAATGGGCGTTTCATAATCCCAGCGGTGGATCTGATATAAGTCCACGTAATCCATTTGCAGGCGTTTGAGCGATTTATCAATTGAATCAAGAATATGCTTGCGTGAGAGTCCTTTGGCGTTGATGTCCTCGCTCATTTGCCCGTTGACCTTGGTAGCGACGATGACATTTTCGCGTCGTACGCCAAAGAACTTGAGCAGGTTGCCGGTGATTTTTTCGCTTTCGCCTAATGAATAAACATCCGCGGTATCGAAGAAGTTGATACCCGTATCCAGCGCGCGGCGGATGAAAGGCTTGGCTTGTTCTTCATCCAATACCCATTCGCGCCAGGACTTGGCTCCGTAACTCATCATGCCTAAACATAAACGCGAGACTTTCAGTCCAGTTTTGCCGAGGTTGGTGTATTGCATATTTTCTCCTTCGCTTCTTTCGCCGTCCTCGGCGAAAGAAGTTGCATGAGGTTACTACTTATTGGATGTTACCCCACCGCCGAGGACGGCGGTGGAAGCAGGGATGTTATGACTCCTTCAGGCTCCTTTCGCCGTCGTC
>JAYUGV010000281.1:0-3548 GCA_043767565.1 Anaerolineales bacterium | reverse complement strand
CAGTTTTTATTTTTACTCGTATTTGTACGGTAGAGAATGCCGATAATTTTTTGTGTTAGAGAGTGTTTCTTAAGTGGTCAACAGACCAGTCTGTCACTCTGAGGGAGCGCTTTTCTGCGACCGAAGGGTCTCGATTACAGAGTGCGAGATGCTTCGTCGCTGGAGAACGCTCCTCAGCATGACATGCAAAAGGGCTTTAAGAAACAGTCTCTTAGATTAATTTCATCCACTTGTCTTGATTAGAAACCAGGACTGCTGCATATCGTTATGATTCGTTTCTACTTTTCCTTCGAAGATTTAATTAGCGTCTATACCCAGCGTGGTCACAAATTGCGCTTTTTCAAAAAGATGGAAAGCGCAATTTGTGCCCACGGGTATTATATAATAGACGTTACTCCCAATATCATCAACCCCTCTATAAGACGGATAATCAATGACACCCCCAACCTTCAACTCTCATCGCTCCCCCGTGCATGGACGCGGCGGCATGGTCGCATCATCGCAACCGCTCGCTACAGCCGCAGGTCTTGAAATTCTCGCCAAGGGCGGCAATGCTGCCGATGCCGCCGTCGCCGCGGGCGCGGCGCTCAACGTCACCGAACCAACTTCTACGGGGATCGGCGGTGACATGTTCGCGTTGTTCTATTCAGCGGACACAAAACGGATCACTGCGTTGAACGGATCTGGACGCGCTCCCGCCAAGCTGACACTTGATACGCTAAAGAAAGACGGATTCGCCGCTGAACTCCCGCCCTTCCATGCTCACACGGTAACTGTCCCCGGCGCGTGCGCAGGTTGGTTTGATTTGATTCAAAAACACGGCTCGCTCTCGATGTCTGAGATTCTTGCGCCCGCGATTCGCCTTGCGAGTGAAGGCTTTCCTGTTGCGCCGATCACAGCCTATTCATGGCAACGCGGCGCGCAAAAGCAATTGGCGACCGCGCCGAACGGACATGAACTCACCATTGACGGCCGCGGACCTAACACGGGCGAGATCTTCCGTAACCCCGGCTTGGCACGTACCTTCAACATGATCGCGCGCGGCGGACCGTCAGCGTTTTATCAAGGTGAAATCGCACAGGCAATCGTCAGCGTAATCAAAGAGGCGGGTGGGGTGATGTCGGCTGAGGATCTTGCTTCGCATGTCTCCACGTGGGAAGAGCCGATCTCCGTCACCTATCGCGGCTATCGCGTCTTTGAATGTCCACCCAATGGACAGGGCATCACGGCGTTGATCGCGTTGAATGTTTTGGAGGGGTTCGATCTCGCTAAGCTCGAAGCGCTCTCTGTAGAAAAAATGCATTTGATGATCGAAGCCATGCGGCTCGCGTTTGCGGATTCGCGTTGGTATGTGGCTGACCCAGCATTCTCGAATATCCCTGTGCAGGAATTGTTATCAAAAGAATATGCAACCGAACGCCGCAAGCTGATCAACTTGAAGCGCACCAACATTGACCAACACCACGGCACACCGACCAATTCATCGAACACCGTGTACTTGAGCGTGGTGGACAAATTCGGCAATGCCTGTTCGTTCATCAACAGCAACTACTGGGGCTTCGGCACGGGCATCGTTCCCAAAGGCTTTGGCTTCGCCCTGCAAAATCGCGGACATAACTTCAGCCTTGTCCCAAATCATCCGAATGTGCTCGCACCCGGCAAACGACCGTATCACACGATCATTCCTGCGATGGTGACGCGCGAAACAGACGATTCACTCTACGCTTCTTATGGAGTCATGGGCGGATTCATGCAACCACAGGGACATGTGCAAGTCTTATCAGCTTTGGTTGATAATGGACTTGATCCACAAGCCGCGCTTGATCTGCCGCGATTCTGCATTGACGTGGATGAAGACGGCGGCGAAGTCGCGATGGAAGACGGCATGCCGCAGGAAACAATTTCAGAATTGAAGAAAATGGGACATGCCATGTATCCCGTCTCTGGTTATGAACGTGCTTTGTTCGGCAGAGGTCAGGTTATTTTGCGCGATGCAGAAACGGGTGCATTGCAAGCAGGCAGCGATCCACGCGCCGATGGTTGCGCGATGACATTGATATAAAACAAACTAAGTAGCCAGTCGAAAGTGTTTTACAGAGTTCGTCCAGTAGTTGCACTGCTGGACGCCCGCGCCTTCGGCAGTGCAACTGCCGAAGAAACAAATTTGTCTAATAACTTATGGCGATTTACTTAACACAGTGGGGGATTTATTTTAACCACCGGGACACAAAGGCACAGAGAAATATAAGACACCGTGTCTCGGTGTCTCCGTGGTTAAGGGTTTGAATGTTCGCTAAAGTATTATTTGCACTACTCCAAACTCAACCGATATATCCCTCAGCTTTTAGTATGCCACTGAAAGCCTGATCTGCATCTTTGACCGCTTTTTCACGCCAGTCTTGTGCCTCAGGGTGGAACAATTCTTCAAAACCATGCTTCGCACTGGCAAGAATATCTGCATTTTGTGTTCCATGCCAATAGGTACGGTTCTCATGGATCATCACACGCGGGCTTTGGAACAATCCATATAGTGTGTTACCCAATGTTCCAAACTCAAATGAAGTTGCATATAATCTCTTTTTGGGAAATTCATTTTGACGCAAGGCGTAGATGTAATCGATCATGTCGCCACGGATGGCGTAAAACTCGTCAGCTGTAGCGGCAACCACCAGCGGATAATTGAAGCGTTTGACGAAGTAATCCGAAGAGCCTTTATCCAACGCGGAGTTAACCAGGCTCATCTGATAGCGGGGTCCATAGCCCGTATGCATATCCAGATGCAGGACTTGATCGTAATCGTTGAGCGCCTTTCGATAGAGTTCCATCAATGTGCGGGTTTCTTCGGGAGTTTCTGTGCCGCCGTAATACAAACCCTTCGGATGGCGATATTGTCCCAGCAAAAGCGCGTACCGGAAATTGCTCATACCCATGCGGGCGACGTTCCAGAACAATCCTAGCATATAAGCCAGATCACCGATCACTAGATTTTGAAGTTTTGATGCAGGGCTGAGAAACGATTGGATTTTGTCGTATTCGGGATTGAACGCCGGGTCGAAGCCCTCGTTCCAAACGAAGGTGCGATTGAGGTCAACGTTCTTCGCTGTACCGCGGCGATGATGCTTCATCCCCCACGGATTAATGGCATGCACCAACAGAATGCCGGTCTTGCGAGGGTCAAGTTTGGGCATGTAGAGTTCGATGAAACGTTGCAACATCGCCGAACCGACATAACCTTCTACGCCGTGTTCACCGGTGGTAAACAGCAAAACTTTTTCGTTGCTCTCAATGGCTTCTGAATAAATCCAATCGATTGTCAGGTCTTCATCACCAGCCAACTTATGCTGGAATAATTTGGCACCAGACCACATGGTTTGAACAGTAGTCAGGTTGTTTCGAAAACGCTCTCGCGAGGTTTCATAGGTTTCCGGATATAAGACTTGAATTTCAGTCATACTCAGTACTTCACGAAAAAGTTCCCGTAGTGGCGACTTCAGTCGCTTGGTGGGTGGTCAAAAACAGTGATGAACGAATGCGGCAGCATTTTTTAA
>JAYUGV010000280.1:0-8778 GCA_043767565.1 Anaerolineales bacterium | reverse complement strand
TTGATCAAAAAATTGCCACTCTTTGGAAAATTTCTCGGTAACATTCTCTCTTGATGCAACGTTACCGCCAAAGTAACATTTTATCGTGATGCAATACGGATCGGGATTGCCAATTTTAGTCACCCTCGTTATAATGTCAATCCTTCGGGCGGGTAGCTCAGTTGGTTAGAGCACATCGTTGACATCGATGAGGTCGCAGGTTCGAGCCCTGTCTCGCCCACACAAAAGCCATTCCATTTGCGGAGTGGCTTTTTGTTTAACTCACCTTATGCAGAACGTCCCGAAGGTTTGAATTCCTAAACAAGGTTATTCGAGTAAACCTTCGGGACGGTGTACAAGCCCATGCCTTACCGTCACCTTCCAAATTTGGGGCGTTATGATTTTTGGAAACATACAGATATAATGACCGCATACTGTACTCAAAACGCATAGGAGAACCCGTATGACAAAACGTGTATTCAACTTCAACCCAGGACCCGGCGCCCTACCGCTCGAGGTACTTGAACAGGCGCAAGCCGAATTGCTCGATTTCAAAGGCACCGGCATGTCCGTGATGGAAATCAGCCACCGTTCCAAGGAATTTGAAGCGGTGATCGAAGGCGCACAAGCAGACCTGCGCACGCTGCTCAACATCCCTGCCAATTACAAGATCCTGCTCCTACAGGGCGGCGCGTCTCTACAGTTCACCATGCTGCCCATGAACCTGCTCCCCGTCGGCGCTTCGGCTGATTACATCGTCACCGGCGTCTGGGGCAAAACTGCCATCAAGGAAGCTCAGAAGATCGGCAAGGTTCGCACAGCTGCCAACACCGAAGGGGACGGTTTCAAAAGCCTGCCCGAGAAGTTAGACCTCGACCCCAATGCCGCCTACCTGCATTTCACTTCCAACGAAACCATTCACGGCATCGAATACTTTACCGAGCCTACACCACCTACCGGTGTGCCATTGATTTGTGATGCTTCGTCCGATTTCATCAGCCGCCCCATCGACATTTCAAAATATGCAGTCATCTACGCTGGCGCACAGAAGAATGCCGGACCATCAGGTGTGGTCGTTGTCATTATGCGGGATGATATGTTTGAACGGATCCCCGCCAATCTGCCAGTGATGCTTGATTACAAGGCATTGGCTGAGAGCGGCTCACTATACAATACCCCGCCTTCCTTTTCCATCTACATGGTTGGGTTGGTTTTCAAGTGGGCGCTGAAATCCGGCGGACTGGCTGAGATCGAGAAGACCAACCGCGTTAAAGCGGACCTGGTCTACAAGGCAATCGATAACAGTGGCGGCTTCTATCAAGGTCATGCCCAGCCTGCTGCCCGTTCGCTGATGAACATTCCCTTCCGTTTGCCCAGCGAGGAACTCGAAGAGACATTCGCAAAGGAAGCCAAGGGTGTGGGGCTGATCGGTCTCAAAGGACATCGTTCAGTCGGCGGTATGCGTGCCTCGATCTATAATGCAGTAACCATTGAAGGTACGCAAGCGCTGGTTGACTTTATGGCTGAATTCCAAAGGAAGAACGGCTAAACAAGTCAGGCTGTGACAAAAGTAAAAAGTCCCTTTTCGGGACTTTTTACTTTTTTAAAGATTTTTCCAAAAGCGGTGGTTGAATTTCTCAAATCCCATTTTTTCGAAAAACGCATGGGCTTCAGTGTTAAAGCCCCACGAATCCAATTGGATTCTTTGAACGTTCAATTCCATAGCCAGAACCTCGGCTTGTTTGATCAATGCCGCACCAACTCCTCGTCCCTGTGTAATTGGACGGACCGAGATCTGGTCAACGAGCAGGTAACGCAATGCAAAGGTGAAGGGATTCTCAGTCCGCTCGATCAGTTTGCACAGAACATAGCCGAGGGCTTGTTCATTTTCTTCGGCGACAAAAATGCTGGCTGCTGGGTCAGCCAGTATTTCGTCAAAGAAAGAAACGGCGAAATCGCTGCTTTCTGGCATTTTGAAAAGATCGGGGTGATGTTTGGCGTGCAGACTTTGCACATCCATACACAATGAGGAGAGAAGCAAACTATCTGCGGCAATTGCCAGGCGAATTTTCATAAACCATCCTCTGGCTTGACATACGTCTTATTCGGCATATAATACCATTTATATTAACGCAGTGACCGAGACGAGTATGTGGTCAGATCCCTGACAGGGAGAAGAGATCAATGATTGAGAATCTCTTCCTGGGAAAATCACAGAAAACCACTCGCGAGCGTTGAACAGAAAAGTGATCAGTAAAAAGTGATCAGTGAGTATGTGAAACGGATGGCTCCGTTATCGGCTAAGAGTGGTAAGTCGAAATTAATTTCGACTTACAATTCGGGTGGAACCGCGTGAATCAAATTCTCGCCCCGTGTTTGGGCGAGTTTTGTTTTTAATTCGCTCTGATGTACAGCGACATTTATGTCGCTCTGACTTGCGAGATAAATCTCGCGTTACAGATTTTCAAGAGGAGTTTGCCATGACTGAAGATAACACCATCACTCGTCGGCGACTCGGAGGTTGTTGCTAATACTCTAAAGAGCACAAATGCCGCCTCTCCGGGGTCGCGAAAAATCATTCGAAGCGGTAGCAACTTACAAGGCCTGTCATTCTGAGAGAGCCGATAGGCGAACGAAGAATCTCGATTACCAAGACGAGAGACTCTTCGCTCCGCTCAGAGTAACAAAATAAAGTCAAGAAAGGAAGCGAAAATGTCACCACAAGTTCAGGAAAAATACGAAGAGTCCCAGCTCTATAAGATCCGTCATTCGGCGGCGCATGTCATGGCGCAGGCTGTGCTGGAGATGTTCCCCGATGGCAAGGTCACGATCGGTCCGCCGGTGGAGAACGGGTTCTATTACGATTTCGATCTGCCGCGCAATCTCACACCCGAGGATCTGGAAGCCATCGAAAAGCGCATGCGCGGCATCGTGCAGGGCAAGCATGAGTTCAAGAAGACGGTCATCTCGGCGGAAGAGGCGAAGAAGATCTTTGCGGATCAGCCTTACAAATTGGAGTTGATCGAAGGACTCGAAAAGGGTAGCACGGATGAGTACGGCAATCCGTTGAATGAGAAGCCTGAGATCTCGATCTATCAACAGGATACGTTCACGGATCTGTGCCGTGGTCCGCATGTGGCGAGCACGAAAGAGATCAAACAGGATGCGTTCAAGTTGATGTCCATTGCGGGCGCGTATTGGCGCGGCGACGAGAACAACAAGATGCTACAGCGCATCTACGGCACGGCTTGGGAAAGCAAAGACCAGTTGAAGGAGTATTTGAATCAACTGGAGGAAGCCAAGAAGCGTGACCATCGCAAGCTGGGCAAAGAATTGGAAATCTTCATCTTCGATGATGAGGTCGGTCCCGGCTTGCCGTTGTGGCTGCCGAATGGCGGCGTGCTGATCGAAGAGTTGGAAAAACTCGCCAAGGAGATGGAAGATAAGGCTGGATATCTGCGCGTCAAGACGCCGATTCTCACGAAAGAAGATCTGTTCTTGCGCTCCGGTCATTTGCCCTATTACGCAGAGAGTATGTATGCGCCGATGGAAATCGAAGGCGTGAAGTATTATGTCAAGCCGATGAACTGCCCGATGCACCACAAGATTTTCGGTTCAAAGGGACGTTCGTACCGCGACCTGCCTGTGCGCCTTGCAGAATACGGCACATGCTATCGCTATGAAAAATCGGGCGAGTTGTTTGGTTTGATGCGCGTGCGCTCGATGCAGATGAACGACGCTCACATCTATTGCAGTGAAGATCAGTTCGAACAGGAATTCATGGGCGTGGTGGCGCTGTACCGCATGTACTTCGAACTGTTTGGTATCGAGAAGTATGTCATGCGCCTGTCCCTGCACAGCAAGGCGGGACTCGGCAAGAAGTATGTGGATAACGAGCGCCTGTGGATCAAGACAGAAGACATGGTGCGCCGCGCCATGGATAACGGCGGTGTTCCGTATGTTGAGCGCGAAGATGAAGCTGCATTCTACGGTCCCAAGATCGATGTGCAAGTCTGGTCAGCTATTGGGCGCGAGTTTTCGCTGATGACGAACCAGGTAGACTTTGCCGTGCCGGAACGTTTCGACCTGAAGTTCACGAACAAGGATGGACACGATGAAGTGCCGCTGTGCATTCATCGCGCGCCGCTCTCGACGCACGAGCGCATGGTCGGATTCCTGCTTGAGCATTACGCGGGAAACTTCCCGGTTTGGCTTTCACCAGAACAGGTACGCGTCATTTCGATCACGGATGCGCAAAACGAGTATGTGGAAAACATCGCGAAGCAATTGCGCGAAAACGGTATCCGCGCCCATGCGGACCTATCGTCACAGCGCATGAATGCCAAGATCAGACAGGCGCAGATGATGAAGGTACCGTATATGCTCGTGGTTGGTGATAATGAAATGCAGGCTGGGCAAGTTTCGCTCCGTGCACGTGATGGCAGTCAGCAGAATAATATTCCGCTTGGTGAGTTTATGGCCCGTGTAAAGGATCGGATTGCAAGACGAGCAGCAGAGTTGTAAAATAGGTCTCAGACCATGGGTGGCGGAGGAGTTTTGACCGCTCATGGTCTGTTTTGTTGACGATTCACCCCCGCTCATGGTATTATTCGCCCGCTAAAAAGCCAGCCTTAGGCTGGGATTTGTTTTTTGAAACTATAGGAGTATCTTATAAGCGCCAACGAATTTCGAGTCAATGAAGGCATTCGGGTTCCCGAAGTCCGCTTGATTGGACCCAACGGTGAGAACATCGGAGTGGTATCCATGAAGCAGGCTATGCAGATCGCCCGCGATGCCGAAATGGATGTGGTGGAGGTCTCGCCCAACGCCGCTCCCCCAGTTTGCCGCGTAATGGATTTTGGTAAGTTCATTTATGAACGCGCCAAGAAAGATCGCGAAGCCAAAAAAGCACAGACGAAGATCGAAGTTAAAGAGATCCGTCTGCGGCCGAAAACGAATGAAGCCCATCGTGGTTTCAAAGTGGATGATGCCCGCCGCTGGTTATTGGCAGGCAACAAAGTCCGCGTGACGATCAAGTTCCGTGGTCGCGAAATGGATTACCCCGAAATCGCGCTCGAGGACCTGAAAGAGATTGCGGCTGTACTGGCTGATGTGGCCATGGTGGAACAGGCTCCGCAAATGGAAGGTCGTACAATGCTCGTTTTGATGGCACCGCTCAAAGGTGTTATCAAAAAGAAAGAGAAGAGCGAGCAGGCTCCGGCTGAGAAAGAAGCGAGCGCTGAGTCGTAAGGCAAGACCCAAAGATGTTGAAAGTCCGCGGGCGAGCAAGATGAGTCCCGCGGTTTATTCTGTCTAAAAATTGTTTGAAAGGAGAAATCAGCAATGCCTCGCAAAGCAAAAGCTGGAGGAAAGCTCAAACTCAAGACCCACAAGGCGACTTCGAAACGTTTTCGCCTGACCGGTTCTGGCAAGGTTGTGCGCACCAAAGGTGGCAAGAGCCACTTGCGTCGCCGCACTTCAAAGCGCACGAAGGCGAACTTGAGTGAAATGCAGCCCGTTGTGGCTCGCAAGATCATCAAGCGCATCAAGCGCCTTGCGCCAAATATGAAATAGTAGCGGCGAGATGGTTTCGCCCGCGAATGTTGTATCAATTTTAGTCGCGGCTTTCGGGTGTTTACAACTGGCATAACTTGCCGACGCCCGCGAGTTTGCAGGAGATAAAGAATGACCCGTGTTAAGGGAGGCCCGCAAGGGCACTTACGTCACAAAAAGATTTTGAAGATCACAAAGGGACAGCGCGGAGCCAAGAACCGCCTGTTCAAGCGAGCCAATGAGGCCATGCTCAAGAGCCTCTGGTACGCGACCCGTGATCGCCGCGTGCGCAAACGCGATCTGCGCAAATTATGGATCGCCCGTATCAACGCCGCGGCGCGCCTAAATGGCACCACTTACAGCAAGTTGGTGGCAGCGCTCAAGAAGGCAAGCATCGAGCTCAACCGCAAGATGCTATCCGACATGGCGATCCGCGATCCGCAGGCTTTTGCCGCGGTAATCGCAAAAACAAAGTAATTTATACAGGTCACGCTTGAAGCGTGACCTGTAACTTTAAGGGGGTAAAATATTCTCATGAATACCGTTCTCAAAGAACACTCTTTCCTAACAGGTCAAACCATTCAAATCGTTCAAGGCGACATCACGACCGAAGCTGTGGATGTGATCGTCAATGCGGCGAATGAACATCTGCAACATGGCGGCGGAGTCGCGTGGGTGATCTCGAAAAAAGGCGGATCGGCGATTCAAAAAGAATCACTAGACTGGGTCCGCCAGCATGGACCTGTCTCCCACTCGCATCCAGCGTGGACCTCGGGCGGGCTCCTGCCTGCGAAATATGTGATCCACGCTGTGGGTCCCGTCTGGGGCGACGGCGACGAGGATAAAAAATTATTAGACGCTGTGACAGGTTCTCTACGCGTCGCTGACGAATTGAAGTGTGCTTCGATTGCGTTACCCGCAATTTCCACCGGCATTTTCGGTTTCCCCAAAGACCGAGCGGCGGGCATCATCTTCTCTGCCATTGAGAAATATTTTGAAAGCAATCCATCAAATCTCAAGGTTATAAAATTGACTCTATTCGACCAAGCGACCATGAACGTATTCGTCAAATCCTGGCAGGACAAGTGGGCCGATAAATCGTGATCACATCCAACCAAAACCCAAAGCTAAAACTCGCCCGCGCCTTGTTCGGACGCCCCAAAGAACGCCGTGAAGCGAATGCATTTGTGATTGAGGGTATTCGTTTAATTGAAGAAGCCGTAACCGCTGGCTGGGAATTTCAATTCGTCTTATACAGTGACGGACTCAGTGAGCGCGGACAGGATCTACTTAAAGTATTGATCGCGCATCGCATTGACGTGGAAGAAGTTGCCGGTGATCTCTTGCAAAAAGTCAGTGACACCGAAACGCCGCAAGGAATTCTTGCTGTGCTTGAATTCACCGATCTACCGATCCCTGATCCACTCAATTTCGTTCTCATCCCTGACCAGATCCGTGATCCAGGAAATCTGGGCACCTTGATCCGCACTGCCGCGGCGACCGATGTACAGGCGGTCTTTCTACCCGAAGAAACAACGGATGCCTTTGCGCCGAAAGTCGTCCGCGCTGGGATGGGTGCGCACTTCTGTTTGCCAATCCATTCACTAACTTGGGACGAAATCCGTGAAAGAACAAAAGACTTGCAAGTCTATCTCGCTGACATAGATGGCACATCCTGTTGGGAATCTGATCTCCGCAACCCATTAGCCTTGATCGTGGGCAGTGAAGCCGAAGGTGCCAGTACCGAGGGCAGACAATTGGCGACGCAAAAAATTTCAATTCCGATGGCTGGGAATGTCGAGTCGCTGAATGCGGGCGTGGCGGGGTCCGTGTTGATGTTTGAGGTGGTAAGACAACGAGGCATAAAATGAGTCAGACTGATAAGATTTTCATAAGCATATGGTTTTTGGTTCTAATTGCCGCTATTAGCTATTGGGGAAATCTGGCTTGGTTCCATCCCAACAAACTAAAAAACAAACTTATAGAGGAAGCAAAACGAAAACCTGATTGGTTGTTCATGAAAGGATACAGCCTAAAATTTACTGAAAAATATGAAATCTTGATGATGCGTTTTACTACCCTAGCAGGGGCATTGTGCATATTAGCTTTTGGAATCTTAATTGTGCCGAGGTTGTTGGGGATCATGAAATGAAAATCCGTTCAATCACTTACTTCTGCAATCCCAAATATCCACTCGATGAAAAAATCCTGCAAAAAGCTGGGAAGTTTCTAGCGAAAGCTAAGTCTGCGTATGAAGCGGCAGGGTATGAAGTGCAGACTGTTCGGCTGGCAACGATTCCGTTTCCCAGGTTATTAGGCGCTGAAAATATTAACAAGTTGCCAGAATATACAGCCCAGATTGCTGACATCGCGCAGGGACTCAATATTGGATACATCTCACTGGGTCATGCCTTGCCAGAAATGCCGCGCAGTTATGAGGTGATTCCCGATGCGATCTTTGTATCGAAGAATGTTTTCTTTAGCGGTGTAATGGCGGGCAGTTTCGACAGCAAGCTGTCGGACACCAGAGTTTATCTCGCTGCCATCCGTGCTTGCGCGGAGATCATCGTCAAATGCGCGCCGATCGAGCCGAACGGATTTGCCAACCTGCAATTTGCCGCGCTGGCGAATGTCAAAGCGGGAGCGCCGTTCTTGCCAGCCGCGTATCATGACAGAAATCAACCGGCTTTTGCAATCGCGACCGAGTCCGCTGATTTAGCGGTGCAAGCTTTTGAGAACGTAAAAACAATTGAGGAAGGCAGAACGAATTTAGTAACTGAGATTGAAAAACACGGCAAGAAACTCGCGAAAGTTGCGCAGTCCTTTGATATTAAATTCGGTGGTATCGATTTTTCCCTCGCCCCCTTCCCCGATGATGCCCATTCGCTTGGGAATGCCGTTGAAAAAATGGGCGTCCCCAAAATCGGACTGCACGGCTCGCTTGCCGCCGCCGCGATATTAACCGAAGCCATTGACCGCGCAAAATTCCCGCACACCGGCTTCAGCGGATTCATGCAACCGGTGCTCGAAGACTCTCTCCTTGCCAAACGCGCCGCCGAAGGGACGCTCACCATCAAAGATATTCTGCTTTATTCGGCTGTGTGCGGAACGGGCTTGGATACTGTCCCGTTGCCGGGTGACACAACCGCTGAGCAACTCGTGCCGTTGTTACTGGATATATGCGCGCTGGCGTTGCGACTCGATAAGCCGCTAACCGCGCGCTTGATGCCAGTCCCCGGCAAGAAG
>JAYUGV010000279.1:0-3549 GCA_043767565.1 Anaerolineales bacterium | reverse complement strand
CCGAGATCGGCGCGCAGACTCAGGTCAATGGCGGAGGCGGAGGATTTTATACACAGGAACAATATAAGGAAATCGTGGAATATGCCGCCAGCCGTTATGTGATGATCATCCCTGAGATCGATACGCCGGGACATACCAATGCCGCACTGGCATCGTATCCCGAATTGAATGTTTCAGAGGAAGCACCCAATTTATACGAAGGCACAAAGGTCGGTTTTAGTTCTCTTGGCATCAACATGGAGATCACCTATAAGTTTTTGGACGATGTGATCCGCGAACTCGCCGCCTTCACGCCCACACCGTATATCCACATCGGCGGCGATGAGACGCACGCTACATCCAAGGAAGATTTCAAAGTCTTCATCAAACGGATGCAAGATATCGTCTACGCTCATCACAAGATCGCCATCGGCTGGGCAGAGATCGGTGAAGTGGAATTAGATCCGCGGACGATTGCGCAACACTGGCAGGGCGCGGCGTATCAAGGCGCAAAGGCACAGGGCAACAAATTCATTATCTCCCCGGGGAATAAAACCTATCTCGATATGAAATATGACGAGTCCACACCGCTTGGGTTGACTTGGGCAGGACTGATCAGCGTCAAGGATGCGTACGATTGGGACCCCGGCAGTTACATGGAAGGGTTGGAAGAAAAGGATATCCTCGGCATCGAAGCGCCGCTTTGGACTGAAACCGTGCTAACGATGAAGGATATTGAGTTCATGACCTTCCCGCGTCTGCCCGGTCTTGCAGAATTGGCATGGTCGCCGAAAGGTTTGAGTTGGGATGAATATAAACAGCGGCTCGCGAAACACAGCAAGCACATGGAGTCGCTCGGAATTAATTTCTTTAGATCACCAGATGTAGATTGGGGATAAAAAATGTCAATAATGGATAAGCAAAAAATACCGACATGTCACTCTGAGGGAGCGCTTTTCAGCGACCGAAGGGTCTCGGACAAGGCGTGGTAGAGATGCTTCGGGGCAAAAAACGCCCCTCAGCATGACATAATGTCCTTACCCATTATTCACGTTAAAAAGTAGGACGAGATAACCCTTCGATAAACTCAGGGCAAGTATCTCGTCCTATTTTTTTACTTCACCGCTTTATCGGTTATCTCCAACGCTTTATCCAGCACATCCATGCCCTCTTTCAATTGTTCTTCCGTAATAATCAACGGCGGGATGATCAACACGGTGTGCCAGTGGGTATAGAGATACAGCCTGTTATCCAAACAATATTTTTTGAGCGCGGTCATCTCAGGTGATGATCCGTTCCACGGCGCCATGGGTTCTTTCGTGTTGCGGTCTTTGACCAATTCCAAGATACCAAACAAACCAATATTGCGAACTTCACCAACTGAGGGATGCGCTTCGCCGAGATCGGTCAACATCCGCTTCAATATCGGACCCATAGCTGCCGCGTGCTCGACAATCTTATCCTCCCTCATCACATTGATATTCGCCACAGCCGCCGCCAGCGAAATGGGATGGGACGTGTAGGTTAGTCCGCTTTCGAATGGAGTATTGTCGAACGCCGCCGCGATCTCGGGCTTCATCGCCACCGCGCCTAATGGCGCATACGCGGAGGTCAGTCCCTTTGCCATGGTGATGATGTCGGGGACAACGTCCCAGTGTTCGACGGCAAACCATTTGCCGGTACGACCAAATCCGCTCATGACTTCGTCCGCGATCATGACGATTCCGTATTTGTCACATAACGCGCGCACGCCCTGCATATATCCATCGGGCGGGATGATGATGCCGTTCGTGCCTGTCACGGATTCGATCATGATCGCGGCGATGGTTTCTGGTCCCTCGTAGTGGATAATTTCTTCGAGGTGGTTGACGTAATCGCGTGCGAACTCTGCTTCGGGGATATCGGGATTCGTGCGATGGAAAGTGGAGCGGTAACGGTATGGGTCAAGAAAATGCACGATGCCAGGCATCAGGTTCGGTTCCCAGATGACGCGGCGCGGGTCGCCAGTCGCCGCCATCGCTCCAGCTGTCGCACCGTGATAAGAGCGATAGCGCGTCAATATTTTGTGGCGTCCGGTGTAACCGTGGGCAAGTTTCATCGCGTTCTCATTGGCATCTGCCCCACCGAGCGTGAACAGCACCTTCGTCAGGGCTTGATGCGGGGTCACATCCGCAACAGCTTTGCTCGCCAGCGCGCGGATCTTGGTTGTCATCCCCGGCGCGGCATAAGGCAGTTCCGCGGCTTGATCCTGTATCGCTTTGATGACGCGCTCGTCGCCGTGACCAATGTTGACACACATGGTCATCGAGTTGAAATCGAGATACTGCTTGTCATCCACATCCCAAAAGTGGACGCCTTTGGCGCGCGCTACGGCAATGGGATTGACTTTTGCCTGGGCAGACCAGGTATAAAAGACATGTTCTTTGGATAGGGACAGGATCTCGTCGTTGGGAAGATCAAACATGGGGTTCCTCTTTTGGGGGCGTATACAAGTAGACATAGATACGGAAACAGGTCAGTCACCTTGTCTACTTGTTTCCATGTTTACTTCCCACATTATAACCTCCCCAAATTTCAATGAACTGTGATAAACTTCGCCCGCTTAACTAAATAGGTACGTCATATACGTGCCTTTCCGTTCCCGGCAAACCCACGGTTTGAACAGGAACAATCCCATGGAAAGGAGGAATCTCTCATGCGCAATTACGAATTAGTTTGTATCTTCCAGCCCGAACTGGATGAAACCGCTTTTAAAGGCGCGGTCGAACGCGTCTCGAGCTGGGTCACTGAGGCGGGTGGCAATGTGGACAAATTGGAAATTTGGGGACGCCGCAGATTGGCTTATGTCATTCACAAGCAGACCGAAGGTCAATATGTTCTGATGAACATTTCACTCGACCCCAAAGCCGCCAGTGGCGTGGAACGCAATATTCGTTATCTTGAAACTGTCATGCGTCATTTGTTGACTGTCGTCTAAATCCTATTGCTTTCGTGTGTAGTTCGGTCTGCTTTAACGATAAGGAGAATCCCATGAGCCGAGGCTTAAACAAAGTTCAGATCATCGGTCATCTTGGCAAAGAGCCTGAAATGCGCTACACCCCTTCAGGCAAACCTGTCACAACTTTTACGGTGGCGGTCAGCCGTTCCTGGAACACCCTGGATGGCGAACGTCATAACGAGACCGAATGGTTCAATGTAGTTGCCTGGGGCAACCTGGCGGAGATCTGCAAACAATATCTCACCAAGGGTCAACAGGTCTACATTGAAGGACGATTGCAAACCCGCCGCTGGGAAGATAAAGAAGGCGGCAAGCACACTAGCGTTGAAGTTGTAGCTAACGAAATGATGATGCTGGGCGAGCGCCGTGAGCATAACAATCACGCCGCCGCAGCAGACGCAGTTCCCGAAGAGAACAACATCGCAACCAATGAAGATGAGTTCCCATTCTAAAGAATTATCACAGAAATGACCTAAGAACCTATCCGAAAATTCAAAAAGGCTTACTTTATGTCGTTGCGAGCCGCCGATTTTGCTCTTTGGCGGCGAAGCAATCTCCTTTTTGACGGATAA
>JAYUGV010000278.1:0-8792 GCA_043767565.1 Anaerolineales bacterium | reverse complement strand
AGTTGCCCGAACGGTTGAAGGATAGATCGAGCGCACGGACCACGTAGTAATAGGTCGCGCCTTCGACCACTGCGAGATCGGTATAGGAGGCGGCAGTGACACGCGCGATCATGGTGTAAGGTCCGCCGGTGGTTGCGCTGCGCAGAACCTCATATCCATAAAGCGATGGGTCGCCAGCGTTTGCATCCCACACCAGTTGAATACCAGCAGGCGAAGCGGAGGAAACATTCAAACCGGTTGGCACGGCTGGAGCGGTGCTATCAGCACTGACATTGACCGTGAGCTTGCCGGGGTTGGGCGGAAGCGTGTTATTAGCGATGGGTCCATTTTGGTCGGCGTATAACCAGTCTCTGCCATTGGTGGTGGAGTAGCGATAGACGTAATCGAATGAGCTGGTGACTTCGGGCAACAGGCTCGCCACGAATTCGTCGTTGTTACCGGCGTTGGCGTTGAAAGCTGCATCCACCCAGGTCCAAGCCGAATTGCTATTGGGATTACTGCCCAAAGGACCAAAGCCTAACTGAGCCAGCAAACCTGGCGTGGCGCCGGGCTGACTGGTCGCACCATCGATCCAGACCTGACCGTAGACATTATCTGTGCGGTTGACCGCGCTGATCGTCTGAGTCAATGTAGGAGGCCATTGTAAATTCGCCCAACCAATTGCGAGATGCGGCAAGGCACTGACCTCATTGGAATTCCTGCTCTCGTTGCCAATACCATCCAAAGAGGTGACCACGTAATAGTAGGTCGTGGCATTGACGAGATTCGTATCGTCGAAGCTGGTGCCAGCAATCGGGCTGCCATTCACTTTGACATATCCGCCGCCGCTCAAGGGACTGCGATAGATGTTATAGCCAGCCGAACCAGCAACCGCATTCCATGCCAGGCTGATTGAGCCGTTGCCTTCATTGGTCACTTGCAAATTCGCCGGTGCAGCTGTGGGCTGCAAGTCGACGCTGCCGCTGAGGAAGATCACAGCGCTCATTGGTCCAATAGAGCCATTGATGACGCCATTCACGACGGCGACAGTACTTGCGCCGCCAGAACCAACAGCATAAGCCTTGTTGAGCGTAATGCCGTTTGGCAAATAGCCTGCGACTGGGATCGCACCGGATTGCGCCGAGTTACTGCGATTGATAATGATTAACGCAGCTTGATTGTTGATCTTGCGTCCATAGGCAATCACCTGGGTGGCATCGTCAGCCAGTAACACTTTGAAATCACCACTGGTCAAAACACTATTTGTGCTTCTGAGTGTATTGAGAGTCTTATAGTGATTGAACATTGCCTGATCGGGTGAACCGCCTTTATCTGCCCATGGGTAGGTGCGGCGGTCATCGGGGTCATCGGCGCCGGTCATGCCAACTTCATCACCGTAGAACACGGTGGGCGCGCCGGGGACGGTGAATTGAATGAGTGAAGCGATCTGTTGGCGCAGCTTCCCAGCAGCGACATTCGCTGCATTGAGTTCCTTATCGGCAGTTGTCGCCTGACCCGGAGTCAACGTCCAGCGCAGGCGTTCAGTATCATGACTATCGAGCAGGTTCATCAGGGAGTAGTATGCAGCATCCGGGTAGTCCTCACGGATCGATGCCATGCGGGAGGCAAATTCAGACGGCGCAATGATGCGTCCACTATCACCGAAGCCCTTTGAGTCAAATGCTTCGGGTGTCAGCAAACCGATCACGGCATCGCGCAGACGATAGTTCATGGTCGTATCGGCACGGTCACCGCGCAGCATGCGGAGGAGGGTGCTGTCCTTTTGCCAGGTCTCGCTGATGATCAGCGCATCGGGCTTGGTCTGTTTCACTACACTACGGAAGGTTTCCCAATAGCCAGCCGGGAAGGAGGCATCACCCATCACATCCAAGCGCCAGCCGCTCGCTCCCTGGGTCAGCCAATATTTGGAGACACTCTTGGGAGCGGTGAGGAAATACTGCTGCACTGCAGGCAGGGACTTGTTGATGACGGGGATCGAGTCAAACCCAAACCAGCCGTCATAGGTCGCAGAGTTTGCACCGGCACTGCCAACACAGGTCCCAGTGCCGGGAGCAACCTCATGGAAAGTGAACCAGCTTCGATACGGGGATGTGAGCGATTCACAAGCTCCAGCCGCAGCGTAGTGATGGTAGCGGTCAAAGATCGGGCTGTCAGAAGACATGTGATTGAACACGCCATCCAGCACGATCCGCACCCCAAGTTGATTGGCATGCTTGACGAGATTCTCCCAATCCTTTTGCGTGCCGAAGTACGGGTCGATCTTGAAGTAATCCTGCGTATCGTACAAGTGATTGGAACCCGCATCAAAGATCGGGTTGAAGTACAACGTGTTGACACCGAGCAACTTCAGGTAATCCAAATTTTGATCGACGCCCTTCAAGTCGCCGCCGAAGTAATCACGTCCGCGCGGACCTTCCTTGGCGGGGCTCCAATCGGGAGGCGTCGTATCAAACCGCCAGGGACAGTTGCTCCCGGCATCTGAATAATTTCGGCAATAGCCCTCGGGCAGTGTGCCCCACGGTAGTTTGAGCACCGGGTCATCATAGCGGACGTCGCCAGTCTTGGGATTGTTATCGGCACGTCCATCGCGGAAGCGATCGGGGAAGATCTGATAGATACTCGCGCCCTTCGCCCAGTTTGGCGCTGAGAATGCGGGATCATAGAACATCAGCGCAAAGCTGTTATCCACAACATCATCAGTGGTGGAGCCGAGACCACCATCCAACGCGCTGGTGTTATCGGCATAGTAATTGGTATCAGTGCCATCGGTGACGATGAAGCGATACCACAAGTTATTCGGTGAAGCTTCGTTGAGCGTCGCCTGCCAGAAATCGCAGGTGTATGGGAGACCCTCTTGATAGCAGGACACATCGGTTGCCGCGGGTGTCATCGTGACGATCTTCTGCGCATTGGCATTGACATCGTACACACGCAAGCCAACACCGGTCACATCGTTATGGAACGTGCGGAAGCGGACGATGACCGCTGAACCCGCAGGTACTGCCCCGCCGGGTGTGCGGTACAGCGTATCGCGTGAGTCATGGCGCAAGCCATCCCATTCAATGTTGTTATCCAATTGGGGACCGGGGGATTTGACTGCAATATCAAGCACGTGCGTGATGCTGTTATAGGTAAAGGTAACGGTGGAGCCGGGTGCAGACACTGCGAATGCAATGTTGGCTCCATTTTGAATACCACCCGCGCCGTAATTGACATCCCAGCTTTCGTTGAGTGCCACCTTACCTTCGTAGCTACCGACAGGGAGGGCGATGGTGACAAAGGTATAAATGCCATCGCCATCGGGGTCTTCGAGCCACGAGCGCAGACAATCAGGACTCCAATCGCCGGGACAGCCAATTTCGCTTTGGAAGCTGCCAGCAACGGTTGCGATCACCGAGTTTGCGTTGGATGCGACCCAATGGGATTTGTCGTCATAGTAGAACTTAACATTCGTTGTCCCGCCCAAATTGAAAGCAATATTCGCCCCATTGAACCCTGCATTCACACCGTAATTTTCATCCCAACTATTATTGAGCGCGGCTTTGTATTCATAACTTCCGGCTGGAATACTGAACGTCCCCTGCCAAACATCATCAACCGAATCGTAAATAAGCTGCGTACTGGCACAAGCCGGATCCCAATCCCCCGGGCAGCCCGCTTCTGTTTGAAGCGAACCAGCGATTGTCACACTGGTTGGAGCAAATGCCGGTGAAGCCAGCACCGGCATCGGACCAACCGCCCCTACGAGCATGGTCACCAAACTTACCGCAGTGACCAACGAACGCAAAAAACCAAAACTTTTAGTATGCATAGATATTCTCCTCAGAAACCGCTCTATAATTTGTAATTGCTATGAGTTCATTTTATCCCTTGTGGTTGTAGAGTCAACTTAAAAATCCATGTAAAGGTTACATCACACAAAAATGAGGAAGAAAATCCTATAGAAGAGGTGCTATACCTTTTCAATTTCTGAGCACATCAAGATTATGCACATCTTTCGAATTGAATCAACAGCGAAGTAAAAATCCCTAATACTTGGAAACATCGCCTTATCTCCTGACGGACAGAACATCTTTGCCGTGCTCGCCCCTACACACAAATCCGACCTTTACACTTTGACTGGAGAATACAACCATGGCATCTAAAAAAGCAGTTAGAGAATCCAAAGCCGCCGCAATGGAAGAACAATAAGTCAACCGCCACGTGGATGGCGCCAAGCGCGCCGTACTCGATAAAGCTATCGGCGATATCCTCAAACGCTACGGCGAAGGTTCCATCATGCGCCAATTGTAACTTATGCCATGCCGCCTCGTCATATTTAAGATGAAAAAAATTGCAATGCTTGGGTTGATCTTGATCACCGCTTGTGGACCCACGCCCACGGCAGCCCCCATTTCATCAAACAACCCTTTTCCGATCACTGTTACGCCTCAAGTTGCGATTTCAACTACGGCGATTCCGACCGCGATAATTCAACCGACTGCAACTGTGGTGAGCTTACCAGCGACATCGGAGAGCCTCTGGCTGCAAGTGCTTTCACCGTTGGATGAGGATGTAGTCACCACGCCTCAAGTGGATGTGACCGGTTCGGCTCCCGCCGGAACTGTGATCAGCATCAATGATCAGATTCTCACCGTGGGCATTGACGGACAATTTAAAACAACTGTAACTCTCGAGGAAGGTCCGAACCTGATCGAGGTCGTTGCCAGTGATGAGAATGGAAATGAGATGACTGTCTTGTTGACGGTCACATACGAACCCTAATTTTTGGAGGAAGAAATGAAGATCTATCGCGTACTACTGTTTCTGCTCGTGGCTTTTGCCTTGTTGTTCGCATCCACGCAGGCATTCGCCAGCCCGTCGAACGTTCCGAATGCAAAGAAGACGCCCGGCGCGCAAGCTACTGAAATGGCAACCAAAAAAGCCGATGAGGATAAAGACAATAAGAATGACAATAAGGGTAAGGGCAAACATGAGCACTTCAAAGGGACGGTCACCGCAGTGGACTCTGCCAGCATCACCCTCACTTTAAAGGACGGTTCATCCGTGATTGTTGGCTTGACTTCTGATACTCGCATCAAATTTGCGGGTCACAAGGATTCTGCGCCTGCAAGTATTCAAGTTGGCATGAATGCCATGGTGCAAGCTATTCGTGATGTAAGCGGCAATCTTGTCGCCCGTGCAGTGATGGTCATTCCGGGCAAGCCGAGCAAGATCCATCGTGCGGGCGTTGTGACCGAATACACTCCGGGCGTAAGCATCACCATTCAAGATAAAGGTGGGAATACATTTTCATTCACCCTCAGCAGTGAAACCAAACTGTTGCCCGCTGAGCGCGCCGACCAGCTGGCCGTTGGTTCACGCGTGACGATCATTGCACCGCGCGACCCCGCAAGTGGGGGAGTGACTGTGAAGGGCATTGTGATCCACCCTGATAAGCCTTGATTTGATTGGTACCCATGAAGATGAAGCCGCCGAAACCATAAATTTCGGCGGCTTTTGATTTATCGAAGCCCCATCCCCGCCCGTGGATGAACCCACGGGCTATTCCTACGAAGTCCGCTCATTCAAATCGTTTTGAGAAAATTGGTTATATGTTCCAGTGTTGTTTCCGTCTGCTCCCAATGCGGACTATGCCCCGCGTCCTTAATCTGATGCGCAACAGTTTGTGGGAGATGTTGTTTTATGAATTCTACTTCTGTATCTGGGACGATGCTGCCCAGTTCCAAATTTCCATAAAGCATAAACGTAGGGCTGGTGATTTTTGCTAAGGCCTGTCCGAAATCCAGACCATCGAAGAATTTATTTTTTATCATGGTTGAGATGAATTCAGAATCAACACTACGAATCATGGACTCGATACTTTGCAGTCCAACCTCATCAATCTCAGGGTTGGATTCGATGATGAAATCCTTGGCAGAGCGTCTGGATTCCAGCACATCACCAACTCCTATAACCCAATCTCCCGGTCCTGGCACGGATTGGAGCAGTGTGTTGCGAAGGATTGTAGCGGGGTCAAGCAGAATGATCGCGCGGATCAACTCAGGGAGTTGTGCGGCGGCGAGCAATGCCAGTGTCCCGCCATTGGAGTGACCCACGAGCACAGTCGGTTGCTGGATTTGTGTTTGGACAAAATTAACCACATCAGAAGCGAAATCGATGGCGCGATATTTGCCCGGTGTGCGGCTGGATTTGCCATGTCCGCGCATATCACAGGCGTAGACGTGCCAATTTTGTTCCAGTGATTGGAGCAATAGCTCAAAATCATGCCACCATAACGTCGCGCCATGCAAAAATACTAATGGTGCTCCATTTTGCGGGCCTTCGGCATAGTTCATTGAGAAGCCATCAACTGTAAAAGTTTTTTCGGTCAGCATACATCCTCCTGTTCGATGTTGAATACAACACCAAATATAACTCAAAGATATAGTTGAGTTACTCCAACAAACATGCCATTTCTTATCAGACTTTCATTAACCTCCCCACTCGTCCGGTTGCGGAATGGACAGGTATCAGGTATATAAGTACACAAGAACACAGGTATATGTGTTTACATGTCTACTTGTATACCTGTATATTTTTTTACAACCATCAAACTACAAAACTATCCAAACAAAGGACCTATACCCCATGCACGGCTACGGCTGGTATTCATATATGCGATCGGGCGATACAAAGCCCAAAGTGACCAAAGAACTTTTACTGCGCGTCCTGACCTACGCGCGACCCTACTGGGGACAGATCGCGGGCATGTTCGTGACCATTTTGCTCAGCGCGGGTTTTTCCCTGCTGACGCCGCTCATCTTCCGCAACATGATCGATGTGGTCATCCCTGCCAAGGATGTGACCCGTCTCGTTTGGCTGGGCGTGGCGCTGCTGTTTATCCCTGCCATCGAAGGCGGCATCGGAGTCATCCAACGGAGGCTCAATTCCACGGTGGGTGAGGGCGTCATCTATGATCTGCGCTCGTCGCTGTTTGCGCGGCTCCAGCGTATGTCACTGCGCTTCTTCACGAACACTAAATCAGGTGAGTTGATGAGCCGTCTCAACAACGACGTCGTCGGCGCGCAGAACGCCATCTCCAACACCATTGTCGATATTATCACCAACATCGTCCAGTTGATCGCTTTGCTGGCGGTGATGCTGACTCTGCAATGGAAGTTGACTCTCGTCAGTATTCTCATACTCCCGCTCTTTATTCTTGTGGCGCGCAGACTTGGAAATGTCCTGCGCGATATTGCCCGCGAGGCGATGGAACTGAACGCGCAGATGAACGCGCACATGAACGAGACCCTCAACATCGGCGGCGCGCTGCTCATCAAATTGTTCGGACGCACGCGCGATGAAGAGAATCGTTTCCGTCAACGCGCCGCGAATGTGCGCGATATGGGCATCCGCCGCGCAGTGGTTGGCTCGAGCTTCTTCGTCATCATGGGGCTGGTCAGTTCGGTGGGCACGGCGCTAGTCTACGGTCTCGGCGGTTATTATGTTATCCAGGGCGCGTTCACTGTCGGCACCATTGTTGCCTTCGGTTCGTATCTCGGTCAACTCTATGGCACACTGCAGGGTCTCGCGGGCGCGCCGGTTGATTTTTCAACCAGCATGGTTTCGTTCGAGCGCGTCTTCGAGATCATTGACCTGCCGCATGATATTGTTGAAAAAGATTCTGCGACGATCCTGCATGATGTCAAAGGCGATCTTGAATTCGACAACGTCACATTCAATTACACTATCGATGAAACCAAACTCCTCAGCGAAGTCAAACGCTATGGGAGCATGGATAATGTCAAAGCGGTGATGTCGTTGAGTGATAAATCGACGGCGGACGGCGGACGGCAGACAAAGGATTCGGGGAAAGACGGTCGGTCGTCAGCGGTCAGCCGTCGGGATGGAGGAACCGCTTCAGACTCCCCCGAAGTTGATTCTGCCTCTCAGGCACGCGAGGTCGCTTTGAGCGGAATCTCCTTTAAGTCTGCGGCGGGGAATCTGGTTGCACTCGTCGGACCTTCGGGCGCGGGCAAGACCACCATCACGTATCTCATCCCAAGATTGTATGATCCCACGAGCGGAGTCATCCGCATCGACGGAAATGATTTGAAAGATGTGACACTCGAGTCGCTTTCGTCGGCGATCGGCATGGTGACGCAGGAGACGTACCTGTTCCACGATACCATCCGCACGAACCTGACGTATGCGAAAATGGATGCCACGCCAGCTGAGATCGAGTCTGCTGCGCGCGCCGCCAACATCCACAACTTCATCATAGACCTGCCCGATGGCTACGACACGATCGTGGGCGAGCGCGGCTATCGCTTAAGCGGCGGTGAGAAACAACGCATCGCATTGGCGCGTGTAATCTTGAAGAACCCCAGAATTTTAGTGTTGGATGAAGCCACGAGTTCACTCGATAGCGAATCCGAAGCTCTAATCCAGGATGCGTTGAAGCGCGTGATGGCAGGGCGTACAAGTATCGTCATTGCGCATCGCTTATCCACGATCCTCGCCGCTGATCTGATCCTAGTCATGGATCGCGGACAGATCGTCGAACGCGGCACGCACGAGGAGTTGCTCGCGATGGGCGGATTATATAGTCAGTTGTATGAGACGCAGTTTCGAGGGGAACGGATTTAGAATTACCAACTCACCTTATACAGAACGTCCCGACACTTGCACCTGACGCAAGTGCAGGTGAGGTTCTCTTGAAAAACTTTGTTGAGTCGGTCTAACCTTCGGGACGGCGCGTAACATCAGTTACCAATAAGTTTTCAGTTGTATAATAAAAGTGTTCAAAC
>JAYUGV010000277.1:0-3576 GCA_043767565.1 Anaerolineales bacterium | reverse complement strand
AACGACCCATCGTCCCGGCGCTTCAACGTGGATAAAATGCCAGACGGCAGCCCAACTCAATTCGGGATCCGCAGGCGCAACATCGAGGCTGAGATCGCTGCACTGAACGAAGGGCTTGCTCCTGGGCAGGTACGGCACGGATTAAGATCTCTGCGCCAGGCGATGGGCGCATTTGAGGAATTCATATCCAGCCTAGGGCATGGTTTATATTTCATCGAACCCTTGTATTATCATAACGCGATCATCTTCGAGCGTTACGGATTCAGCTATCAGATGGGACGCAGGCATATGAATGAGATCCAAGCCGGTTTTGCGGAAGGAGGCGGGTACCGTCAAAAGTTGGATGATTCGAATCCGTTCCGTTCATCCAAAGCCGCGAACAGCATCCGTTTGCGATCATGGGCGATCCACGATGGGGTCTTGGGCGAACCATTCACGAATGTGACAATGTATAAACGCGTGGGAGTTTCGGCGAACATCAGCACCACGCCGGGCTGTGAGTGGTAAAACAATTTGGCATCAAGCAGCTTGCTGTCCGACTCCAGAGTTAACCGATCAACTCACGATACAACTTCTCTGTCTCAGTCAACGGTGCAGCATTGAGTTCAGCACGCAATAATCGTTTAAGTTCAACATAGATCCGCGATACATTTGTGCGGTCGTTCATTGCGGCATAGGCGCGCATGGCATGGCAATAGAGATCCTCGTTGAGCAGATCAAGCGGAATGGCTTTTTCGATATAACCAACTGCCTGCTTCGGGGATTGGTTCGTAAGATGGAATGTCGTTAATTCCTGTAACGCCGTGAGATAAGATTGTGCCAATCTACGTCTTTCAGCAAAGACCCATTCATAATACATATTCTGTAAATATTCACCGCGATACAAAGCGACCGCGCGTTCGTACCATTCCGCCCGCGTGGCGGCATTGGAACTTGCGCGTGCCTTTGCCAAAGCAGAATCAAATTCATCTACATCAATGTTGAAGCGCGCTGAATCCAGCCAGTATTCACCAACCTCCACCAGGATCAAACGCGGATTCTCTTCCTTGTGCTTCAAAGCATTTCGTAACCGCGACAAGGCGGTATGAAAAGCTGTACGGCTCGTCCGTTCTTTTTCACCCCAGATGGCATCAAAGATCTTTTCAGCGGGGACTTTCTCGCCGCGTGCCGTCACAAAATACGCCAGTAGATCGCGCGCCTTGGCTGAGACCCAGCGTTCCTGCGAAACTTCTTCATCGTTCAAAAACACATGCAGCGGACCGAAGCACTGCACCCGAATTGAAAAATGATCCTGCAGTGAAATTTGAGGACTTTGTTTTTCCGGCAGGTTTTCCAGCACCCGTTCCAAAAATGGGCTCTTCTCGCCCGCCGTGATCAATGCTTCACTGACCACTTGCGAGCGCACGCCTTGATCGAGAAATAGCTGAAATGTTTTTGAGGCTTCGATCAAACGCAATGCCTGGCGGGCAAACACCAAACCATGTTCATTCCGCTTGCTTTCAAAATGAATATACGCCAGCCCGAAATACACCATCGCCAGTGGAATACGAAATTGCCGCCGCTCCCCGACCTCGATCAACTCAGTGAACAACGACTCGGCTTTATCGAGCTGTTGATTTTCCAGCGCCACATCTGCCAACACACTGCGGCATACGTACGCTTCATATGTATCAGGGCTGCCCGTGTACGACCACAACGCTCCTTGCGCAAGTTGACGGGCTTCATCCACGCGTCCCTGCCCGCACAAATTATAGGCAAGAAAGCCTGTTGCCATCAATTGCTCATACGAAGCCAGTCCCAACTGCTGACCAATTTCCATGCCCTGCCGTAGACAAGCTTCCGCGCGGGCGGTTTCACCCATGCGGGTCAACACATTGCCCAACGCCGTATATGCGCTCGGCAATAATTCTTTCAAATGCAACGTCTGCGCAATTTGCAATCCGCGCTCAGCGTATTGCAGCGCCTTATCCAATTCACGCCAATATAAATATGGCGTCACCATGCTGATATACGCTTGTGCGCTGATCGGTGAAAATTCTTCCGGCGCGATCTGCAACGCTTCCTGACAATAGCGCACTGTGGCTTGCGGGTCACCATGCCACCAACAGATTTGTCCGAGTGATTGCAAAAAATTCGCGCGCGCCAACGCACTGACTTCATCCCCCGCCAGCCGCGCTTCCTCCACAGCCTCTTCTGCAAGTTCGCGACCTTTATCCATACCAGTCAAAAAGCCAACACTCTTTGCCAACGCCATCAAGGCTTCAGCACGCGCGGCATGATCGACATCCGCAAACGACAACGCTTCGGTTGATAAAGTTTCTGCCTGACGATAATTACCCTGTGCGCGATTGACTTCCGCCAAACGCGTCAGCGCCCGGCAAATGCCGCTGGAATTATTTTGGATCGCAAACGCTGAACGCGCATCTTCATACGCTGCGATCGCCGAACCGGTTTGCCCCAACCGCCAATGCGCATTGCCGTGTTGCAACAACAATTCGGGATTGGCTTTCATCACATCCGCAGGCAACGCACTCAAATAACGGTGCAAGACTTCGACACGCCCGCGTTCAACATAATCGCGGGCAAAGATAGACACAACGCGCGCCGCGGATTCAAAATCACGCGCGGCAAGATAATGTGCCAGGGCGACTTCCAACTCACCCTGCGACTCGTAATGCGCGCCTGCGCTTCTTTCCAACCCGACAATTGATTCTGTTTCGACACGCTGGAGGCGGCTGAGAAGGAATTCGCGGAAGAGCAAGTGATAACGATACCAATGTCTCTGTGAATCCAAACTGGAGAGGAATAGATTCTGCTTCTCCAGTCTTTCTAAGATCGATTGGGCATCCTGTACGTTCGCTACAGCGTTGCAGGCGGCGGCATCCATTTGCGAGAGGATCGAGGTACGTAGCAAAAACTCTTGCACATCTTCCGGCAAACGCTTGAAGACCTCATCTGCCAGATAATCGAACACGAATTGCTGTGAGCCATTTAAACCGGAAAGCATCAGGTTCATGTCCTGCGCATCGCGTCCGCTTAATGAGGAGCGCACGATCTGTAACGCCGCGACCCAGCCTTCGGTCTTTTCGCTGAGCAGGTTGATATTCTCGTTGGTGAGATCGGGTGAATTGGATTGCATCCAACGCGTCACTTCGTCCTCACGAAAGCGGAGGGACGAGGAGCGCAACTCTGCCAACTGTCCACGCGCACGGAGACGCGCCAATGCCAGCGGCGGATCCACACGCGTGGAGATAACAAGGTGCAAGCCTTCTGGCGCGTTCTCAAGTAGAAAGTCTACAAGTTGATGAACGACCGGGTTGGCAACATAATGATAGTCTTCGAGCACGATCAACCACGGCATTTCGATCTGCTCAGTAAGTTCGTTAATGAGGACGGTTAAGACGCGCTGAGGGGAAATGCTCGCTTCGGCACTGTCCAATAAGGATTGTGCGGTCTGACCAATGGCGCGGGTCAAGGTTTCGGGAGCACGCTTCATGCTGCGCAGGGCTTCGATGAGGTAGGTGAGAAAAACTGCCGGGTCGGAATCCTGCGCATCGAGCTGGTACCAGGCGAAAG
>JAYUGV010000276.1:0-8852 GCA_043767565.1 Anaerolineales bacterium | reverse complement strand
TCCACGCACACCGTGGTACGCGAAGGCGGTTGCTTTTTGTACGATCGCGTACGCGCTCAGCCCCATTGACTTGATTCCAGACTTCATCCCCATCCTTGGTTATCTTGATGATCTGATCATTGTCCCTGCGGGAATCGCGCTGGTGATTCGGTTGATCCCGGCTGAGGTGTTGGAAGAGGCTCCGGCGCAGGCAGCAGGCTCAAGCGTGGAGCGAAGCGTGGGGTATATCGGGGCGGGAATCATCATTTTCATGTGGTTCGTCATCCTGATCGGTGTCGTTCGTCTTATATTATTCTTATATCGATGAATATAATAAAAGTACGGAGGCTTACATGATCAGCAAAACTATGCAAGACGCAATCAACGAACAAATCAACAAAGAACTGTATTCGTCGTATCTGTATCTCTCGATGGCGGCTTATTTCGCCAATAAGAACCTGGCGGGCTTCGCAAAGTGGCTGCATACACAAGCGGACGAGGAACGCGAACACGCGATGAAGCTGTATGCGCATTTGGAGGACCGCGGCGGACGTGTGCTTCTCAAAGCCATCGCTGCGCCCAAAACCGAATGGACTTCGAACCTGGAAGCCTTCAAAGAGGTGGCGGCGCACGAGGCAGCGGTGACGGCTTCGATCCATGCGTTGTATGAAACTGCCTTGCAGGAAAAAGATTACCCTGCGCAGGTAACACTGCAATGGTTCATCAACGAGCAGGTGGAAGAGGAAAAGAACGCGGCTGAGATCGTCGCGAACCTTGAGTTGATCGAGGAGCGCGGCACAGCAGTGTTGATGCTCGATAAGCAGCTCGGCAAACGCAGCGGCGAGTAGTTTACAATAAGACTCTGAAGAAAACTCAGGGTCTTATTTATTTTGGTTGTGTAGGGCGAGATGCCATCTCGCTTTACGTTGGAGATTTATGAATTACACGATCCGCCGCACAGCACCTGAAGACAAACCCGAATGGCTTCGCATGCGCAAGGGACTCTGGCCCGAAGCGCCGCTGGACTATCTAAGTTTGGATCTGGATAAACTTCTTGCAGATACTGACGCTGGCATCTTCGTCGCATCTGACCCTCAGGGACAGTTGATCGGTTTCATCGAAGCGGGTCTCCGCGATTACGGCGAAGGTTGTAACACCTCGCCCGTCGGTTACATCGAAGCCTGGTACGTAGACCCGCACATGCGCGGACAAAAACTCGGGCAAGACCTGGTCTACACCGCAGAACAATGGGCGCGTGAAAAAGGCTGCACCGAGATGGGGTCTGATACCTGGCTTGAGAATGAAGCCAGCATTAACACGCATTTGAAGTTGGGCTATTATGAAGTGGAACGGCTGGTGCATTTTGTTAAGCGGTTATGATTCTCTTGCCACTGAGACACAGAGAACACAGAGTTTTTAATTTGTTTTCTCAGCGGCTCTGCGACTCCGTGGCATAAAAGGTTTTTTATGAAAAATTTCCTCATCTACGGCTCGTACGGATATACTGGTCAGCTCATCGTTGAACTCGCGGTCAAAGAGGGATTACATCCCATTCTGGCGGGTCGCGATGAAAAGAAATTGCGCGCGCAGGCAAAAAAATATGACCTCGAATATCGCGCCTGCGCTTTGAGTGAAACCGCGAAATTAGATTCAGCCCTGAACGAAGTGGATGCCGTCCTGCATTGCGCCGGTCCGTTCGTGTTGACGTTCAAGCAAATGGCGGAAGCGTGCATCCGCACGAAGAAACATTATGTGGATATCAGCGGAGAAATTCCCGGCTTTGAAGCCCTGGCTGAAATGACCGAGCAGGCAAAGCAGGCGGGTATCATGCTATTACCCGGCGGTGGATTCGATGTCGTGCCCACGGATTGTCTTGCCCTGCATCTCAAGCAACGATTGCCCAGCGCCACACACCTGCGTCTCTTTCTGCGCGGTGTCGGTGCAGGAGTCTCACGCGGCACAGCCAAATCAGCGATCGAGAATATGCATCGGCAGGGGATGATCCGCAAGGATGGCAAACTTGTGCAGGTACCGCCGGTATGGAAAGCGCTCATGCAAGATTTCGGCCGCGGACCGGTGCGAGTCATATCAGTTGGGTGGGGTGATGTCAGCACCGCATATCACAGTACGGGCATCCCCAATGTGGAGGCTTATTTGTCCTTTCCGCAAGCGATGATCAACCTCATGTACGATATGCGTACGATCGGACCGTTATTCTATAACCGCTTTGCAAAAAATATTCTGAAGGCGTTGATGAATCTTTATCCGCCCGGACCGACCGAAGCCAGAAGAATGAAAGCCTTTGCCACCATGATCGGCGAAGTGACCGATGAACAGGGCGGGCGGGCAGTATCCAAGTTGAGGACCCGCGAAGGTTATACCTTCACCGCGCAGGTCACGGTCGAGATCATGAAGCGAATTTTGAATGGCGAATGTAAAATAGGGTTTCAAACTCCATCGCGCGTCTATGGCGCAGACTTTATCCTGCAATTCGATGGAGTACAAAGAGAGGATCTACCGTGAAACGAATCGTCTTATATTGTCTGTTGTTGATGTCCATGTTACTTTGGGCGTGCGCGCCATCGGCAACACCCGAACATCCAACCTCTATACCGCCAACCGCTGTGCCAACAGCCCTCCCGCCGTTGCAATTGACCAGCGCTGCGTTCGCTCCCAACGAACCCATCCCTGCGTTATATACTTGTTCGGGCAAAGGTATTTCGCCTGCACTTACATGGAACGAACCGCCCGCTGGCACACGCTCTTTTGCATTGATCGTGGACGATCCAGATGCGCCCGGCAGTCCATACGTGCATTGGGTCATCTTTAACATCCCAGCCTCCGTGCGCACGTTACCCGAAGCCGTTCCATATAATGCAACGCTTGCCGATCGAAGTCTCATTGGCATTAGCAGTCTATATCAGGGTCCCTGTCCGCCCAGTGGCGGGGCTCATCATTATTATTTTCGACTCTATGCCCTGGGTAAGGTTCTCGCTAATAAAACACTTGCCAGCAAGGATGAAGTGCTCAAAGCCATGAAGGATCACATCCTTGCCCAAAGCGAATTGATCGGCACATTCGCTCGATGACCGTATCGAACTCGATCATTCAAAGCGCATTGAAGAACAGCAACCCGGTCATCGATGGCAATGAGGTGACCTTCTTTTGGGAAGGGCGGACAGCGCCGACTCTCGTGGGCGACTTCAACCACTGGGACCCAACTGCCACGCCCCTTAAACGCATCTCCCCTAGACTTCAACCTGCTTCAGCCAAATCGGTCTGGTACCGCACCTTATCTCTTCCGCGCGATGCGTATGTGGAATACGCCTTCCATGACCCGGTCTCACAAAAGAATTTCCTTGACCCGCTCAACCGCAAAAGTGTGAACAATGGCGTAGGCTCGCGCAACAACTTCTTTTACATGCACGAGACCATGCCATCACCCTTCGTCCTGCGCCGCGCCGATATTTCCGGCGGCGCGTTGACCAGTCATGTTGTGGATACAGGCTTATTGCGCGAGGATTATGAACGCACCATCTATCTTTACAGACCACCCGTCAAAGAACCGGTTCCCTTGTTGATTGTGTACGATGGACAGGACTATCTCCAACGCGGCAAACTCGCTGTCATTGTAGATAACTTGATCGCCGAGAAACACATCCAACCCATCGCGATGGCATTCCTGCCCAATGGCGGACGCTGGCGCAGTGTGGAATACGCCTGTTCTGATGCAACCCTCAACTGGGTGGAACAAATTATTCTTCCATTGGCGCGTGAACGACTGAACCTGCTGGATATCAACAAACATCCGGGTTCGTATGGTGTTCTGGGCGCATCGGCAGGCGGATTGATGTCCTTATATACCGGTTTGCGCATGCCGGATATTTTTGGGAGGGTTTTAAGTCAATCGGGGGTTTCTACCCTGGGTGAACGCGACTTCGCAACGGTTGACTTTATCAAACACAAGCACTCACGCAATATCCAAATTTGGATGGATGTAGGGCAGTTGGAATTTTTACTCGAAGATAACCGCCGCATGTCTGCCCTGCTGAATGAGAACGGATACCACGTCACCTACCGCGAATACGTCGGCGGACACAACTTCACCGCCTGGCGCGATGATCTGTGGCGTGGGTTAGAAGTGATGTTTCGACATTAATCCTCGCCACACTCGGTTACATCAAATACAACAGCAAGACGTTGATGGTTCACAGAAACAAAAAGCCCCATGATATTCACGCAGGAGCAACATCAGGCTGCGCCTGATCTGTAACATATCTTCATGCTAAAAGCGATGCACAATCTGCAGCGTTTTTTGTTCGATGTATAATAAAGTCATGTCCATCTTATCGGGCAAGCATATCATTCTGGGTGTCACGGGTTCCATCGCCGCTTACAAAGCCGCAGACCTGGCATCCAAGCTCACACAGGCTGGCGCGCAGGTGGATGTGATCCTCACCAGCGCCGCCGAAAAATTTGTCACCCCGCTTACATTCCAATCCGTCACCGGGCGGCGCGCATACATCGACTCGGATCTGTGGGGCAATGAAGCGCACGTTCTGCATGTGGGTCTCGGTCATCAAACCGATCTTTTGGTCATTGCGCCCTGCACAGCGAACACCATCGCCAAACTTGCGCATGGTCAGGCTGATTCACTGCTCTTGGTCACGGCGCTGGCATCCACAGCCCCGCTTGTGATCGCGCCCGCAATGGACGGCGGCATGTTCGATCATCCCGCAACGCAAGAGAATCTCGACACGTTGCGAAAACGCGGTGTAACTATCATCGAACCTGCCGAGGGACATCTCGCATCGGGACTCATTGGCAAAGGACGCCTGCCCGAAACAAATGAACTCATCGGACACATCCGCCTCACGCTTCGCGTCGGACGCCGAGGCTTGCTCGCCAATAAAAAAGTTGTCATCACCGCTGGCGGGACTCAGGAACCACTCGACCCGGTGCGTGTGCTAACAAATCGTTCCTCCGGCAAACAAGGCTATGCTCTAGCCCAAGCTGCATTGGATGCGGGCGCACAGGTCACATTGATCACTACGCCTACGGCATTGACTCCGCCCATTGGTGCGAATGTCGTCCATGTTGAAACTGCAAAACAAATGTTGGAGGCTGTGTTGCTGAAATTAGATGGCTGTGATGCGCTCATCATGGCGGCGGCAGTGGCGGACTTCCGTCCGAAGAACACGGCGAAGGATAAGATCAAGAAAGAGGGCGGGGTTCCGCAGATCGAGCTCGAAGCCACAGAAGATATTTTGAAAACAGTAGCAGGCGTTGGCGTAGAAGGGAAGCGTCCAAAGGTTGTGGCAGGGTTTGCGGCTGAGTCGCAAAGTCTCCTTGAAAACGCAGGTTATAAGTTACAATCCAAGAATCTGGACTTGATCGCCGCGAACGATATTTCAGCCGAAGATGCCGGGTTTGCCGTCGAAACCAACCGCATCACACTTTTATTTGCAGACGGGCGCAGGGAATCGTTATCTTTGATGAGTAAAACTGAAGCAGCTGAGATCATAATCGAACGCATCGCGGCATTGTTGGAGTGATATGCGTATTTTGGTAATCTCTGATATTCATGCAAACTACACAGCTCTCGAAGCTGTGCTCAAAGACGCCGGTGCCGTGGATGAAACCTGGTGTCTCGGCGACATGGTGGGCTATGGACCCGACCCCAATGCGGTAGTTGAGGAGATCCGCGACATCCCGAACCTGACTTGTATTCTTGGCAACCATGATATGGCGGCGATCGGTAAGATTCCCCTGGAAGCATTTAATGGCGATGCGCGGCGCGCGCTCGAATATCACGAAAAGGTGTTGAGCGCCTCGAACATGGATTTTCTGCGATCGTTGCCGCATAACTTGAAAGTGCGCGGTGAGGTAAGTATTGTGCATGGCAGTCCGCGTGATTCGGTGTGGGAATATATTTTGAACACTCTTTCAGCGCGTTTGAATTTCGATCATTTCACTACACCGTGGTGTTTTGTAGGGCACTCACATTTGCAGTGTATGTTCCAACTTAATATAGAGACAGACCGCGTGAGCCTGGGCCCGATCCGTGCTGGTGACCATATCCTCCTGCGTCCGCGCGCGATCTTGAACCCTGGGTCGGTAGGTCAGCCGCGCGACCGTGATCCGCGTGCCGCGTATGCCGTTTATCATTCGGATACGAATGTCTGGGAACCACGCCGGGTGATGTACAACATCGCTGAGGTGCAGCAGCGCATTCGGGATGCCAATCTGCCGGAGAAGCAGGCGATCCGTATTGCGGAGGGGTGGTAAATTCAGTTATCAGTAAACAGTTATCAGGGGCAGCGGGGAACTTTCTGTGAGTGGCTTCGTCCTAGTGATGAGATCACTTTGCATTCATAAGGAGCAGAAAATGAAGAAGACTTTAATCACTATTGGAATTACCACTATAGCCGTATTGACGTTGGTCGGGGTCGCTTCGTCAGCGTTTTTTGGCAGGCAAGTCACTGACACATTCGGCACAGTAAATCGCACACTTGAAACTGGCATTGGCGGAAGTGCCGCTCCCATGGAAGCGCCGGTCACTGCGCCTGGGTTCGATGCTATCGGCGCACCCATGGTTGGCGGAACAGATATGAAAACGATCAGTAACGCTCTCAATGAACCCAGCAGCGTCGCCGATAATGGCACCCGCCTGGTGATTAAGAACGCCGACCTTGCCATCGTGGTCAAGAATCCCAAAGCGGGCATGACCGAGATCACCAAACTTGCTGAAAAGATGGGTGGATTTGTAGTTGCGTCCAATTTGTATCAAACCTATTATGGACCCAATAACACGGAAGTGCCCGAAGCTACCATTACTATCCGCGTGCCAGTTGAGAAATTGGATGAGGCGTTAGCCAGCATCAAAGCAGATGTGGTCGATGTCAATTACGAGAACGTCACCGGTCAGGATGTGACCAGCGAATATGTGGATTTACAATCGCGTCTCACTGCAAAACAAGCCGCCGAAAAGAAACTGCTTGAAATTCTGGATAAGGCTGAAAAATCAGAAGACGTGCTCGCGATCTATTTACAAGTCCAGAATGTTCAGACCGAAATCGAACTACTGAAAGGGCAGATCAAGTATTACGAAGACTCAGCGACACTCTCTGCCATCAGCGTGCGCCTGATCGCGGAAGCGGGTACGCAGCCAATCGCTGTCGGTCCATGGACACCCACTGGCACCGCCAAAGCTGCCATCCAGGACTTGATCTACTTCTTCCAGAACTTTGTTGAATTCCTGATCCGCTTCGTGCTGTATAACTTGCCGTCCCTGATCTTGATCGGTATCCCGTTATACCTGGTCTTCCTTGTAGGACGCGCGATCTTCCGCCGGGTCAAGAAGACGAAAGTGGTTGTGGAAGAGCAGGAAGAAAAAGAAGGCGTGAAAAAGTAAGTTTGTTGAAGATTTTTGCAAGACCGTCAGAAATGGCGGTCTTGCGTTTTAATGGCTCACCTTGCGTAGAGGTAAATTCATCACAGAGTATCTTAACGCCAAGGCGCAAAGACGCGAAGATTCGATTCGCTTTGCGCCTCGGCGTCTTGGCGTTAAAAACGTGCGGCTCCACTCAAGGCGATGAGTGTGGATTATAATTTTCCGCGATGGAAAAACTTATTCACGATGCACAAACATTGTTCAATGTCCACATCACGGGGCGACAGGTGACGTCTTTACTCACCTATGAAAAAGAATTACTCGAATGGAATCAAAAATTCAACCTCACCGCGATAAGGGATGTGGAATCGATTCGCGTTAAGCACTTTCTGGATTCGTTCTCGTGTGTGCTCGCCTGGCAGGGAAATCCACCCCACAGTCTCATTGACGTGGGGACCGGCGCAGGCTTTCCGGGATTGGCGTTGAAGATTCTATATCCTCAAATGAAATTGACGCTCGTTGAATCGGTCGGCAAGAAGGCGATGTTCTGTCAACATATCGTGAGTGTGCTGGGACTGGAACATGTCAACGTGGTACAAGCGCGCGCCGAAGACTTGGGACAAATCCCACAGCACCGCGAGAAATATAATTGGGCAGTGGCACGCGCAGTGGCAAACCTCAGCGTGTTGAGTGAATATCTATTACCGCTGGTCGAACGAAACGGCAGGATGCTTGCACAAAAAGGCGAAAGCGGACCCGCTGAAGCACAGTCCGCGGAGAAGGCGATCAAAATTTTGGGCGGCAAGTTGCGGCAGTTGATCCCCGTCAATTTGCCGGGCGTGGCGGATGATCGTTATCTGGTGTTGGTGGAAAAGGTCGCGGCGACACCCCATAATTATCCGCGCAAGCCGGGGATTCCGGCGAAGACGCCGCTTTAATTCTGGGGTTTTGGACAGCAAGCTGTCCGATTCCAGAGTCTTCTTTACGGTGTAGCCGTAGCTTCGTTGACAACGTTGTTTGAGTTCAAATCGTATTCAATCAATGTTCGATCATAATTCTTGTCGTACACCCCAATCTTTAAGAGATTATTATCAGACCATGATTCTGCAGAAAAACAGTTGTCGGGGGATTCAAGAAGTATTCGTTCACTTCCAGTTTGGGCATCAACCAATCTTAGTGAACAAGAAACAGGGTCGCTGAATTCATTGTATAGGACCGTTGAGTATAAAAACCCTAAGCCATTTGAGTTCCAAACATAATGTCCTTCGATACTATATTCTTTTACAGAAACGAGTTTAGTAACCTTTGGTGCTAGTTGAGTCATGGGTATCCTCAAGGTGATCAGACCTAATGAGGAGCCACCCCATGACTACAGACGACGTTATCCTACATATTTTCTATCTGGTTGCGACAACTTTACCTGCCATTCCACGCCATGCTCAGGCAAAGTTGTATCCGAGTGAACTGGTGACCATCGGTG
>JAYUGV010000275.1:0-23315 GCA_043767565.1 Anaerolineales bacterium | reverse complement strand
AAATGCTAAATGCTCCAAAAAATCTTTGCGACTCTGCGGCTTGGCGTTAAGATTTTGGCATCGCTGCCCTCAACTTAATTTTAGATTTGGAATTGCTGGATACAATTATCAAAAGAGAGGCACCTATGGGCGAAGACATAACATCATTGGGCGGGATCCATATATCCCCGGGCGCGATAGCGACCATTGCTTATCATGCCACACTTGAATCATATGGCGTCGTGGGGCTGGCGCCGAAGAATATTGCGGACGGTATCGTCAAAAGCATCACGCGCGATCCCGCGCGCGGTGTAACCGTTCAATATAACAGCGAAGATATCGATATCGAAATCTATATTATCGTGGAGTACGGCACGCGCATCAATTCAGTGGCAGAAAGCGTCGGGAACACCGTCCGCTTTCATGTAGAAAAGGCGCTGGGACTCAGGGTGAACAAGATCGATGTTCATGTGGCTGGGCTGAGAATCAGCAATAACGATTAAGAGGAAATATCTTATGGCTGTAAATACCGCGCGTGTCCAAAAATTGCGTAAGCGCCAAATCGATGGTCAGTCACTGAAACGGCTGGTGGAATCGGGCATGATCTGGCTGCGTACCAATCAGCAGATCGTTAACTCACTCAATGTTTTCCCGGTGCCAGATGGCGACACGGGCACGAATATGTCGCTCACGCTGACAGCTGCTTACAATGAAATTAAAGATTCAGGGGAGAAGCATCTCGGTAAGATGGCGAACCTCGTAGCAAAAGGCGCGTTGATGGGCGCACGTGGAAATTCCGGTGTGATCCTCTCGCAGTTATGGCGCGGGTTCGCGCGCGCTGTGCAGGATCATGCAACTCTCGATGCTGAAACGCTCGTAAAAGCTTTTGCCGAGTCGCGCGATACAGCTTATAAGGGCGTTGTCCGCCCGGTGGAGGGGACGATCTTAACTGTCTCGAAGGGCATTGCCGCAGGAACAGAAGCCAGCTTCGGGTCCGATGCGAAGCATGATGCGATCGATATCCTTGAAGTGGCGGTGAAGTCGGCAGATGAATCCGTCAAACAAACGCCGGAGTTGCTCCCCGTCCTCAAACAGGCGGGTGTGGTTGATTCAGGCGGCAAGGGTTTATTCTTTATCCTGGAAGGTATGTTGCGGCATGTATATGGTGAGTCCCTCGATACACCGTTGATCAGCGTGCATGCGCTTTCGGCGATGAATTTTGAGAATGCCATGCAGGAAGTGGAAGAAGGGCAGGACTACGAAGTTGTCGTGGATTTCTTCCCGCAAGGCGAATTGGATCTGCCGAAATTTTATAGTCGGCTTGAAGATATGGGTACGTCTATTCAGGTGGGCGAAGGCGATGGCATGTACCGCATGCACATCCATGTGCCGCTTGAGAAGCGCTATGAGCCAATCGATTACATCATGGAGCTTGGCACGATCACAAAAGTGGCGATGGAAAACCTGCTGGCGCAGATTGATGATATTTCCAAGAGCACGCAGCAGCAACCCATCAAGTTCACCACGGTTGAACCGAATCAAATTGCGGTTGTGGTCGTTTCGCCGGGTGCAGGTTTGAGTCGCATCTTCGCAAGTCTCGGCGTTGCGGCAGTGGTGGCAGGCGGGCAAACGATGAACCCATCCACGCAGGATATTCTCGCGGCGTTTGAAAACCTGCCCACCGATAAGATCATCATTCTCCCCAACAACAAAAACATCGTGATGGCGGCGAACCAAGCCAAGGATGTGACGGTGAAAAAGGTGGCGGTAGTGCCGAGTCGCACGGTGCCACAGGGACTCGCCGCCATGCTCGCGCTTCAACCCGACGGGGAGGTTGATGCGGTCGCCGAAAAAATGACCAAAGCTTTGAGCGCTGTGAAGACCGGCGAAATCACAGTCGCAACCCGCACCGTTGAGATCGATGGCGTCAGCGTCAAAGACGGACAGGTGATCGCCCTGCTCGATGGCAAGCTGGTGGTTTCGGCGGGTTCCGTGGAAGAAGGTTGTTTGGGGTTGCTTGAAAAAGCGGGTGCGATGGAAAATGAGATCATCACGCTTTTTTATGGTCAGGATATGCAACGCAACGAAGCGAATCGGATTGCTGATATTGTGCGCGCCAAATATCCCAAACAGGAAGTGGAAGTGCAAGAAGGCGGGCAACCGCACTATCAATTCATTATCTCAGTGGAGTAAGAGTTTTTACCACGAAGGGCACGAAGTACACAAAGGTTTTGTAATCGCTCTGCGAAGGTGCTTTGCCAAGACTTTCGCAGAGTTTTGTTTTAACGCGCAGGCGCAAAGAGATTTCTTGATTCTCTTTGCGCCTGCGCGTCTTTGCGTTAATCTCTCTTTGTATTAATCCCCGTTCACAACGATCTTTGCCGCACCGCCTGTGTGAGCGACCAGCACATCTTCCACGCCATTGATCTCACGCAGTCGTTTATCCACCGATTGTGCTTCAGCTTCCAGGCAGATCACATGCACGTTCGCGCCAGCGTCTACGGTATAGCAGGCTTGCAGTCCTTCACTGCGCCATTGCCGAACGGCATTCATCACAGCCAAAGAAGCGGGCTTCCAATAATGCAGCGCAGGCGTGGAGGTCATCATCACGGAGTGCATGATATCTGAATCCAATTCAACAATGGACGCAAACGAATCAAAATCCTTGTTGAGGATCGCATTGCGGCAGAGATCAAGTCGGCGGGGCGTATCTGCCACCCGCGCGGCTTGCAGCGGACTGGTTGGCGCAATGGCATGTCCTTCGGTGGAGCCGGTCTTCTTGTGTGCCGCACTAACGATGGCGATGCAATCTGCCAACTTCCAATGATCAACGGGAGCAATTGAAAAAGCGAATGAATCATCGTCTGTTGTACCCACCTGCCACTCCACAAATCCGCCGGGGATCGATCTCGAAGCCGAACCAGACCCTCGTCGCGCAAGACGCGAGAGTTCCGCTTCGGTGAGATTAAGTCCCGCGGCTTTACTTCCAGCCAAAGCCAGTGCCGCAAATGCCGAAGCCGAGGAGGCGATCCCTGCGCCGGAGGGGAAATTATTCTCGCTCACAATTTCGGCGCGCTCATGAATGTTCGCCATGCCGCGCACGATATCAAGAATATATGCGACGCGGTTCAAACCGGTGCCGGTGATCTCATGTCCATTGATGATCAATTGGTCAAAAGGCAGTGACGGCTGAAAGCTGATCGATGTGCGCGTGTAGAGTCCATCCAGATTCATCGAGATGGAGCCGTTCATCGGCAGACGCAAAACGTTATCACGGTTGCCCCAATATTTGATGAAGGCGATGTTCGGGTGAGCTTGGGATGTGGCAGTGGTCATAAAGTTATTCCTTTTCAAAGTTAGTTTATCACGATGTAGATCGTATGTTACTGCATCATCCAGCAATCATTGTTCAACAGGGGCAACCAAGCTTCGCTAGGGAAAGTCGACATATTCTCCAAAACGGTATTGACAATTCAAAGTATTTTTGCTAAACTGTTAACGCGCGTTAATAACACGCGTTAACAGTTGTCTATTTTTATTATGAAATCGAAAAAAATGATCAAAAAACATGTCACCAGTCAGGATGTTGCTAACCTCGCAGGAGTGTCCCGCACCACGGTCTCCTTCGTTCTCAATGATGCTAAAGGTTTTAACATCAGTCCGGAAACGCGCCAAAAAGTTATTTCAGCGGCCGAAAGCCTGAACTATGTTCCGGATGCAACTGCACAGGCATTGGCAAGCCGCCGCGCCAAAGCAATTGGACTGGTCATGACGCGCAGTCCGCACCATATTGCAACTGACGCTTTTCTGCCGCAGATCATCGGGGGACTAATGGAAGTGATCAAGGATAACAAGTTACGTCTCCTGATCGAATATGTGGAAGTGGAACATCAGGACCGCGCCTACCTAGAACTGGCACGTGCAAAGCATATCGACGGTATGATTCTCCTTACTCCAAGATTAGATGATACTGGCTTGAAAAAGCTTCAACAGGTTGATATTCCAACTGTGCTCATGGGTCACCTCGAAGGAAGCGATTTCTACTCTGTAGATGTAGACAATAAACTTGCTGCCCAACAAGGGGTTCAGCATCTGTTGGAACTGGGACACACTCAAATAGCCTGTATCACAAACGCCCCCCCATCTTACGCAGCTTCTCCTGACCGGGTGACTGGTTATAAAAATGCATTAATCGCTGCTGGTATCACGCCCGATGAAGGCTTGATCCGCTATGCAGATTTCGACCCCGAGAGCGGTTACATCCAAACGAAAGCCCTGTTGGAATCAGGCCATAAATTCACAGCCATCTTTGTGGCAAGTGATAATGTTGCCATGGGTGTAAAAGCTGCTTTGCGGGAAGCAGGGTTGCGAATCCCTGAAGATATTTCGTTGGTGGGTTTTGACGATCTCCCGTGGGCACAATATGCCGACCCGCCGCTCACTACTGTACACTTGCAGGCTGAGGAAATGGCACGCAGAGCCTGTTTGGTGTTGATGGATCTGTTACAGGGCAAAGAACCCAAGGTGAAACAACAGATCATTGAAACTCATCTTGTTGTGCGTAAGTCAAGCCGCAAGTTGTGAATATCAAATTGGAGGTGAAACACTACATAGATACAATTTTTGAAAAGCTGAAGATCGATTTTTAATCAAACCAATAATAAATATACGAGGAGAAAGAATGAAAAAGAAAACTTTAATATGGTCTGCCGTCAGTATCATGCTATTAGCTTCCATGATTCTAACTGCTTGTGGTGGCGCCGCTACTCAAACCCCGGCTGCAACCGAAGCGCCTGCTGCAACTCAGGCACCGGCCGCCACCGAAGCCCCTGTTGCTGCAACTGAAGCCCCTGCTGCTAACGCGCTACCTGCTGGTGATGGCAAGGTAACAATTCTTGGTGGTTACGGAGAGGCTCAGGCTGCTGCCTTCCAGAAGGCTCTTACCGAGTTCGGTCAGGCTAACGGCATTGAGGTTACCTTTACCTCGCTCGCCAGCTTCGACACCGATATCAAGGTAAAGATCGAGTCCGGACAGACGCCAGATATCGCCATGTGGCCCCAGCCGGGTGGTTTGAAAAACTTGGCACTTGACAACCTCGTCCCACTCAAGGACGTCATCGATCTCAGCGTGCCGCAGTCCACTTTGGTTCCTGGTTGGGATAAACTGGCTGTCGTTAACGGCGATATCTATGGTTTGCCGGTATCGGCAAACATGAAGACTCTTGTTTTCTACAACCCGTCGGCCTTTACAGCTAACGGTTACGCTGTACCGACCAACGACGCCGAGCTGGTTGCTCTTGAGGAAAAGATCAAGGCTGATGGCTCCGGTTACCCATGGTGTGCAGGTATCGAGTCCGGTGGCGCTACTGGTTGGCCCTTCACCGACTGGTTTGAGCAGTATGTTCTGGACTACAACGGCGGTGACGTTTACGCCCAGTGGATCGCTGGCGATGTTGACTTCGCTTCCCCAGAGATCACCAAGGCCGCGGACGAGGTTTCCAAGCGTCTGCTTGCTGACGGCCAGGTCAATGGTGGTGGTATATCGATGGCAACCGACCCCTTCGGCGATACCGCTCCGCTGTTTGCTGATGGCAAGGCTAATGGTCAGTGCTTCATGCTGCGCCAGGGTTCGTTCATCACTGCCTTCATGCCTGAGGACATCCAGGCTGAGCTCAAAGCTAGTGACTACACCCATCTTGATGTGTTCCCGCTCCCTGCTCCTGCGGGCGGCCAGGCTGGCGTTATTGGTGGTGGTGATATCGCAGCTGTCTTCCAAGGTCACATCGACCAGGATGTTGCCAAGGTTGTTGCGTATATTTTCAGTCCAGATGTTCTGAAGTACCAGGTTGCTACCGGTGACATCTCGCCCCACAAGACCTTCGATCTCTCGCTCTATCCGAACGCTATGCAGAGGAAGATCGGTGAGGCTATGGCAAATGCACCGTTGTTCGGTTTCGACGGATCTGACCAGATGCCAGCTGAGGTTAACGCTGAGTTCTGGGCCGCTGGTACTGACTTCGTTGCAGGTCGTGCGACTTGGGCCGAGGCAGCTGCACGAATCGACAGCAAGTACCCATAAGCAATTCCCAACTGGTTAAATAACGTGTGGCACTGGCTTCTTAAAGGTCGGTGCCACATCGCTTTTAGCAATCGCTCAACCAAGTGATATTCGGTTAAACTGTAGATTGAGAAATCCAAATAAAAGGAGATTGAGTCATGAGCGACATAATTTTCGGTCTAGGTGCCATTGTGATTGGCATCGCTGTCAGTTACGGACTGTATGGGCTGCTTAACTTCCTGCTCTCCCTACTCCCAAGACGCATCTACGAGAAGAGCAACTGGCTGGCTTTTTTAACGCCAGCGGCGGTGTTGGTGATTCTGGTTCTTGTCCTCCCCCTTATTCAGACTGTGATCTGGTCTTTTAAGGATGATCGGGTAAAAGAGTGGGTTGGATTCCAGAACTATGTTGACCTTTTTACGGATCAGCGCTTCCTGGGAATCCTCCTGAATAACCTCTTGTGGGTGCTTGTGGTGCCAGCGGTTACTGTGGCTGTTGGAACTGCTGCGGCTGCGCTTACCAATCAAGTGGGACCCACTAGCGAGAAGATCTTTAAGTCCTTGATTTTCATGCCTATGGCAATCAGTTTCGTAGCAGCTTCCACCATCTGGTCTTTCCTCTATACCTATGTGCCGCCGGGTCGACCAGAAATTGGTTTGCTTAACGCGACAATCAAGTCGTTTGGTTTTGAGGCGCAACCCTGGCTCACCATAGATCAGGGACGCCTGAATTCCTTTTTGCTCATGGCGGTTGTGGTTTGGCTGCAGGTGGGTTACGCTATGGTCGTCATTTCAGCTGCGATCAAGGCCGTACCCACAGAGACAATTGAGGCAGCTCAATTGGATGGTGCGAGTGCCTGGCAGCTCTTTACTGGCGTGGTTCTGCCCCAAATATGGGGAACGGTGATGTCGGTATTCGTTACAGTTTTGATCCTAGTAATGAAGATCTTCGATATAGTGCTTGCCATGACGCGGGGAAACTTCACCACCAGCGTTTTAGCCTTTGAGTGGTATAAGCAGTTCTTCGAGAACTCCAACATTGGGCCTGCCTCGGCGGTTGTGACGGTATTAGTATTGCTGATTGCGCCACTGATGTGGCTGCAAATTAACACGGCAAGACAACAGGAGATACTGCGATGAATAAAGTTACAAACCTATTTAGAAAGTTGAATCTGGGCAGCACCATCTTAACGATCATTCTGGTCGGGATTTGGTTAACCCCCACCGTCGGTCTACTCGTTACATCGCTCAGGCCGCGTTCGTTCGCTGATACGTCGCCCTGGTGGGAAGCTCTGCTAAACCCGCTCAGCACGGTTTGGACCCTGGATGCCTATCGGCACTCGCTTGAAAGCGGAATGCTAGATTCTTTGATCAACACTATCGCAGTTACAGTACCTTCAACCATCCTGCCGCTCATGATTGCGGCCAATGCGGCGTATGCTTTTACCTTCTTGAATTTCAAGTTCAAGGAGGTCTACTTCGCAACCTTGGTGGGCTTGATGGTTATCCCATTGCAGTCTTCACTGATTCCCGTGCTGAGGGGCATGGTTTGGTTCCAAAAAACATTTCATATTCAGTTGACTGGAACCTACGCCAGCGCCTGGGTGGTACACAGCGCTTTTGCATTGCCATTAGCTATCTACATCCTGCGCAATTTCATGATGACCTTGCCTGTTCCCTTGATCGAAGCTGCCAAGGTCGATGGCGCCAGTTACTATCAAATCTTCTGGCGTTTGGTTTTGCCGATGTCTGTTCCTGCGATCGCTTCCTTTGCGATCTTCCAGTTCCTGTGGGTCTGGAACGACTACCTGATCGCCTTTATTTTCGTTGGCGAACAGAAGGCGGTAATGACCTATCGTCTGCTGAGATTGCTGGGCCAGTATGGACAAGGTTGGCAGGATGTTGCTGCGGGGTCCTTTATATCCCTAATAATTCCACTCACTGTGTTCTTCAGCCTGCAACGCTACTTTGTACGCGGATTGCTGGCTGGCTCTGTAAAAGGATAGTTGCTCTTGATGTGCCGGATACCAACATCAACATCCGGCAAACTAGATGCCGGGCTTCAATTCTCCTAGGAAGCCCGGCTTTTTCACAGGATAAAGATGGTTATTGACCCGCTTTGGTACAAAGATGCAGTGTTTTATGAAGTAGCCGTGCGCGCCTATAAGGATGGAAATGGCGACGGGCATGGCGACTTGCACGGTCTCACAGAAAAATTAGATTACCTGCAATCTCTCGGTGTAGATTGCATCTGGCTCATGCCCATCTACCCATCGCCTCTGCGTGACGATGGCTACGATATTGCGGACTACTACAACATCGCAGAGACCTTCGGCACACTGGACGATTTTAAAATCCTGATCCAGGAAGCGCACAATCGGAATATCCGCATCATCATGGACCTCGTGCTGAATCATACATCTGAAGACCATCCTTGGTTTCAAGCTTCTCGCTCCGATAAAAACTCTCCCTATCGTGACTACTACGTGTGGAGTGATACCGATCAAAAGTATAAAGACACACGCATCATTTTCCTCGATACCGAACCATCCAACTGGACTTTGGACGAAAAGACTGGTCAATATTACTGGCATCGTTTCTACGCCAGTCAGCCTGACTTAAATTTCGATAATCCCAAAGTACGGGATGAAATGCTCAATATCGCGCGCTTCTGGCTGGACATTGGCATTGATGGCTTCCGTGCTGACGCCGTCCCGTATCTCTTCGAACGTGAAGGTACAAATTGTGAGAACCTGCCTGAAACACATGTCTACCTTAAGCAACTGCGCCAGTTCATGGATAAAAATTATCCCGGTCGCATCTTATTGTGTGAAGCGAATCAATGGCCCGAGGATGTGCGTCCCTATTTCGGCGATGGCGATGAATTCCACATGGGGTTTCACTTCCCCATCATGCCGCGCATATACATGGCGCTCAAAAAAGGACGCGCAGATGACATGATCGAGATTTTGCGCCGCACGCCGCCCATTCCTGAGAATTGCCAATGGTGTACCTTCTTGCGCAATCATGATGAATTGACACTGGAAATGGTCACGTCTGAGGAACGCGATTGGATGTGGGAACAATACGCACCTGAACCGCGTATGAAACTGAATATGGGTATTCGTAGACGCTTATCGTCTCTGCTTGATAATGACCAACTTAAAATCGAGTTGGCAAATTCTCTTTTATTCACACTGCCTGGTTCACCCATTATTTATTATGGCGATGAGATCGGCTTGGGCGATAACCTTGACCTGCCCGACCGTAACGGCGTCCGCACGCCCATGCAATGGGACGCTTCACCCAATGCGGGTTTCACAACCGGCACGCCCTTCACCGAATTGGTCAAAGGGCCACAAAGCTATCAGCATATCAACGTCGCCAGCCAAATGGTGGATAAAGATTCGCTGTTCCACGCCATCAGCCGCATGATCAACATCCGCAAGGGACATCACACCTTTGGTCGCGGCAGTATGGAATGGGTCATCACGGAAAATCCCGCCTTAGCCGTCTACACGCGCAAATATCAAGATGAAACTTTGTTGATCATCAATAATCTAAGCGGCTCCCCGCAAACGACCTCACTGCCTGTTGAACATCATGCGCAATATATTGACTTGATCTCAAACGCAGAACAACACATCGCTTCGACACTCACACTGCAGCCGTTTGCTTATCTCTGGTTGAAGTTGATGCGTTAATTCTTTCCTATGTCCGAAGAACTATATCGTCCTCGTTATCACTTCACGCCTCCACAAATGTGGCTGAACGATCCGAATGGCTTGGTGTATCTGGATGGCGAGTATCATCTCTTCTATCAGTTTCACCCTGAGAGCACAGTGTGGGGACCGATGCACTGGGGTCATGCCGTCAGCCGCGACCTGGTAAACTGGGAACATTTACCCATCGCGTTATACCCGGACGAGCATGGGACGATCTTCTCTGGCAGCGCAGTAGTGGATTGGAATAACACGGCGGGTTTTGGCAAAGAAGCCCTGATAGCGGTTTTTACCTACAACAAAGATTACAAAGAAACACAAAACCTGGCATATAGTACAGACAAGGGCCGCACCTGGACAAAGTATTCAGGCAACCCAGTCATTCCACATCCAGGTCATTTGTGTGATATTCGTGACCCCAAAGTTTTCTGGCATACAGATCATTGGGTGCTGTCGCTCGCGGCAGGCGACAAGGTTCTATTTTATGTTTCAACCGATCTAAAGAACTGGGAACAAAGTGGAAGTTTTGGCGGTGGCTACGGCTCCACCACTGGCGTGTGGGAAACGCCGGACCTGTTCAAACTCCCCATAGCTGACGGACTAGAAATACGCTGGGTATTGACCGTTGGCGTTGGGGATGGCGCGCCCGCAGGCGGCTCAGGGACTCAATATTTCATTGGCGATTTTGACGGTCGAAGTTTTGTTTCTGAGAATTCAAAAGAAACGATCCTTTGGGCTGATCATGGCGCAGACTACTACGCCCCACAATCGTGGAGCGACGAACCAAACGGACGCCGCCTCATGCTTGGCTGGATGAGCAACTGGCAGTATGCCAGGGTCATCCCCGCATCAAGTTGGCGAGGCGTTTTCAGTCTCATTCGTGAAATATCACTACAGCGAACCGGGAATGGTATTCGTCTCATCCATCAACCCATTTCAGAAATACAAACCTTGAGGGGTAAACACGAACGCTGGCAAAAAGAAATTATCCAACCCGGCAAAAATCTACTTGAAAGTGTTTTTGGAAAAACCCTTGAGATCATCGCTGAGTTTCAAGTTGCAGATGCCGTCGAATGTTTTGGCTTGCGTGTACGTGCTGGTCATGATGAACACACAACGATCGCTTACAAGCCGAAAGATAATCTACTCTTTGTCGATCGCACTGATTCCGGTCAGGTCGATTTTCAGGATGGTTTTGCCAGTATTCACTCCGCCGAATTATTGCCGAGCGCAAATGATATCCGCCTGCACATATTCGTGGATAGTTCATCAGTCGAAATCTTTGCCAACGATGGTTTGGTAGTTTTCACCGAATGCATCTTCCCAGCCGAACAAAGCCAGGGACTTGAACTCTTTGCAGAAGGCGGCGCTGTCATTCTTACATCACTCGATATTTATCATCTTAATCCTGCAACATTTCAAACCAAAGAGAACTGACCATGCTGACACTCAACCTCGAACAAGAATCAAAACGCACACTCCGCCGTCTGCTCCCGCGCGTGGAGCAAGAACTATCCAAATCAATTTCCTCCGACCCAAATGGCTGGCAGGAATTCACCGAGCGCCTGGATAAATATTTTCCAGCCATCTTCAATTTATATGTTGGCTTGTATGGGACGCGTTATGATTTCTTTTTTTACACCGAAGACCTGCTCATCAGCCTCGCGCGTTCCTGGTTTGCGCGTCCCAACGATCTGCGCACTCTGGACAAGGCTCGGGAGGCGAATCCGCTTTGGTTTCAATCGAACCAAATGCTGGGTGGAGTCTGCTACGTAGATCTCTTCGCGAACAACATCGAAGGCATCAAATCCAAGATCCCATACTTCAAAGAACTCGGGCTCACCTATCTGCATCTCATGCCGTTGTTCAAAGCGCCCACGGGTGAAAATGACGGCGGCTATGCCGTCAGCAGTTATCGCGAAGTCCATCCGCCGCTGGGCACGATGGAACAACTTGCTTCACTCGCGCGCGAGTTGCGTAATGCAGGTATCAGCCTCGTTGTGGATTTAGTCTTCAATCACACTGCGGATGAACACACTTGGGCAGAATATGCCAAAGCTGGCGATGATAAATACGCGGACTTCTACCGCATCTTCCCAACCCGCGAACTGCCCGACCGCTATGAGCAGAATCTCAGGGAGATCTTTCCCGACGAACACGCTGGCGTATTTTCCCCTCTCCCCATTGGAGAAGGGTTAGGGGTGAGGGGCTGGGTGTGGACAACCTTCCACTCCTATCAATGGGATTTGAATTACGCCAACCCCGCCGTTTTCAATCGCATGGCGGAGGAGATGTTGTTCCTCGCCAACCAGGGCGTGGAAGTGATCCGTCTCGATGCGGTTGCGTTCATTTGGAAAGAGATGGGCACGAATTGCGAGAACTTGCCGGGCGCACACAAATTAATTCAAGCGTTCAATGTCGTATCGCACATCGCATCGCCTGCACTCTTATTCAAATCAGAAGCGATCGTGCATCCTGATGATGTGGTCAAATACATCTCACCCGATGAATGTCAACTTTCCTATAACCCGCTTTTGATGGCGTTGCTGTGGAACTCACTGGCAACCCGCAAAATAAGATTATTGTCACAGGCGCTTGCCGCCCGCTATAAAATCCATCCTGAAACAGCCTGGGTCAATTACGTGCGTGTGCACGACGATATCGGCTGGACATTCTCCGATGAAGACGCGGCGACCCTAGGCATGAATGGCAATGACCATCGCCGCTTCTTGAACGAATTCTATCGAGGTCGCTTCGAGGGCAGTTTTTCACGCGGTTTGTCGTTCCAGGAGAATCCCAAAACCGGTGACTGCCGCATTAGCGGCACCTGCGCATCGCTGGCAGGTTTGGAAAAAGCCGTCAAGGAAGAAGGACCAAACGAAATTGAGTTTGCGATCCGGCGCATTTTGTTGATCCACGGCGTAATCTTAACCGCTGGCGGCATCCCACTGATCTATCTAGGCGATGAGATCGGCACGCTCAACGATTACACCTATCGCGATGACCCCGACCACGAACGTGACAGCCGCTGGGTGCATCGTCCGCGCGCCGATTGGGAGAAGTATGCCAAGCGCAACGATCCTGCCTCCTTTGAAGGACGCGTCTATCAAGGCTTACAAAAGTTGATCGTGTTACGAAAAGAGCATGACGCTTTCACCGGCGGCGAGTTGGAAATCATTCCAACCGAAAATGAACACACCCTCGGCTTCATGCGGACTCACGCGGGCAATCGCGCGGTCATCTTTGCCAATTTTTCAGAGGAAGCGCAAACTATCCCCGTGCGTATATTTGAACAATATTCTGTGCAAAGCAAAAAACACCTGCACGGGATCAGTCGGGTTTCAGCTCAAAGCGACATCACCATTGAGCCTTTAGACTTTGTAGTTTTCGGATAATCGCTGACCGTTGTTATTTCGGTTTGGACCGGGTCAAATAGCCTAATCCATTTTGACCATCCATGATAATTTCCAGGTGATAACCGGGGCGTTCGGTTGGAATATGGATAACTTTGATACAGCGGCTGGCTGTTGTTGGGCTGGGAATGATATTTTGCAGTTGGTTTTCAGACTGATCGATGAAATCCAAATTTAAGTGGTCGCCTGATTCATCCGGGTAGACTGCCAGCGGGTAGATTTGTGCTTCCACCAGGTCTTGAAAGAAGTGCGTCCCATAAGATGGTTCAGCCGCGAAGCCGCTCTTGTTACTGGCAACTTCCACCAGGGCGCGTGAATTAAATATGTCGGCATACGTGACAGGCACGCCCTGCATGGAATCCGACGAACCCCAGCGGCCCGGACCCACCAGGATAAAAGGATGCCCTTCCAATGAAGTATTGAGTTGACCGATACAACGGGCTGCTTCGGAATGATCCGCGAGCGTATTCAATTGATAGTAGGCTTCGGAGTCAACATACACGATGTATTCGATCCCGCTCACACGCCCTTGAGGCACCATCCGAGTGCAAAGCATAATTTTGTCCTGGGCTGCCAGATCGGTGGGAAGGGACTGGGTCTCACGGCTTTCCGCGCTAAACTGGTTTTGTGGGCGACATTGCAATAGATGGAGATTAAGGATCGGTTTACCGCTTCCAGGAATTAGTGAAACAGCAAACTCAATATCCACAGGCTGTTCGTACTGCTGCTCGAGGCGGGTTAGAACCGTTTTCATCAACGGCACAAAGCCTCCGCGTTGGAGCAGACCGTCAAATGTCAGGATGAGCTGCTTCGGATCGAGGCTGCGACCAATCGTCAGCGGCGGATGAACCGTCTCTCCATCGTCCACTGAAACCAGCCAACGCAGGGGCTGATAATCTGGTCCCAGCACTGATTCGACCGGCACAGTGGTCAGGGCATTTTTTTCCAGATCAATGGCATCTACGAAATGCTGTGAATAGTAGCGAATGGCTTTGGGAGTCACATCCGGGCGCAGTTGCGGGTGACTGAGGTTGATCATACGCGGATAATCTCCGGCAATGCGATCGACCGCGCGAGTTCCCAGTCCCATCACCAGCCGCATAAAACCATCTTCACGCTTGAAACGCGGATTCCACACAATGGGACTGTAGCTGTAAGCCACACCCGCCAATGCCGGGAAATAATATTGACGGTGGCGGTCTCCCTGGACCTCTTGCAGCAGGATCGCCATACGCTCATCGTAATCCAGCAGCCCCACGCGGCGGCGGTAAATAAGCGCATCCGGACCGAAGACGCTGGCATAGACCTGGCGGATGGCGAGGGTGAGGCCACGCAAGTTTTCCTTGAGCGTGCCCTGATTCGGGCAGAAAATACTTAGATACTTCCCTGCAAATGACATGCCAAAATTGTCTTCCAATAAACTGGAAGAACGAACGATCAAAGGCGTGTCGCCTACTTCGCGCAGGATCTCACGCAACTGATGAGCAACTTCATCGGGAAAACGTCCAGAGGCATATTTCTCTTGAATCTTGGGGTAATCGCTGCGGATCTGTTCGGCGGTTTTATATTTCTGATTCAGGAATTCCAATTCGTTGGCTGCCATAAAGTCATAGAAAACATCCGCACCGATAAAGTAGGAGCGCGGCAAGTTGACTTGGGCGAAAATCCCCGGTGCAGTGTTTTGCAGGATCTTGTATGCCAACAGCATACCGGCGGTTTTCCCGCCAATTTTTCCGGTACCGATGCGGTGTTCTAAAATCATATTGAAATCTATGGCAGTGAACCAGCGCCTGGCAATATGAATAAAAGATAACTGGTCACTGACCAGGCTTTTGAGAAGGACAACGCGCAGTTCCTGCAGGTGGTGGTTAATGGCAGTGCGTTCTTCGCCCTGCAGGGATTCAAACTTTTCAGCCTGCCGTAACACCATTTCCAATGGTGCCAGCTCCGGGTTGAATGGCAGGCTGTGGTCTGGCGAAGTGCTGCTGCCGTCTGCCAGGGGCGTCAGCATTTCATCCAGAATATGGTGAAGAATTTCGACGGGCAGGTTATAAGCGAAATAGAAATCGGTCAGGGTCCTGCGCACCCGGCTCCAGCGGAGGTCCCACTGTTGGGCATCCTCTTCCAGGAGTCCATTATGGATCCCCTCCCGCTGCTGGGACTGCATAGCCTTCTCTTTCACCTCCGCATCGAACCGTTGATGTGTAATGATCCCCCGGCGGAAAAGTTCCTCCCGCATGCGGCGGCGGATGTCTGATGCCAGTATGGGATACTGGGCGATCAGCAGATAGATCTCCAGAATTTTGGATGATTCAGGTGGAGCATGCGTCATGGTAGCTGCCTATTCACGTCTCCTTATGCTGATTGATAAGGAGTCCCTTGCCGTTCGTTCAATCAAGTTTTGCCAACCTGAATTTGATGAAGGCCCGTTTGGATTCAATTGAGCGATGGCAATATATGCCGATTTTATCAGGAAGGAAACATTCGAATGATTTTTATTTGACGTGGATCAATCCAGCCGCTTCCGGTTCAAACCCAGCGGGCCAAACCGTGTGCCGATTATATTTGGCACCCGTTAAGTCGGCGCCAGTCAAGTTGGCATCGGTGAAATTGGCAAAACACAGATTGGCAAGATTTAATTTGGCTCCGCTCAGGTCAGCTCCGCGCAGGTCGGCATCGGTTAAGTCAGCTTCCAATAATACTGCCCCGTGCAGGTTAGTCCTGCGCAGACTGACATCTTCGAGGTTTGCCTTGGTCAGGTCCGCATAACGCAACCGCGCCTGATCGAGGAAAGCGCCGCTCAGATTTGCGCCAGTTAAGTCAGCCTTACTCAACTCGGCTTCGTTGAGGTCCGCTTTGCTTAGATCATAGTTGGCAAGTTGCAGAGGCTTAGAGCCCTGTAATAGTGTATTCAGTTCATCTTTTGTAATTTGCATGGTATTCCTTTTCGGGTATTGGTTGGTTTGAAAAGTGTATCACGAAGTTGACTTCAGCTCTTGTACTTAAGACCTCACCTTACGCAGCGCACGCCTATTGGGTTGAATCTTTGCATAAAGGCATTTCAACGCCAAGACGCTAAAGCGCAAAGTGTATAAAATCTTAGCGTCTTTGCGCCTTGGCGTTAAGATACTCTGTGAGGAATTCATCTGTGCGTAAGGTGAGTTAAGACGTTGGTTTCTGCAAACACAGGCGTTGATCCGCGAATGTTTGGGATTTTGTCACGCGGACGAAAACCCAATGGACGTAAAGCTCGAGCGTGAATGGGAAAAAGATGGATTGGTCGGGCAGGAAGTTTCCTGGTCGGTGGGGTTTGGTCCGCGTACTCATGCATATGTGTTGAAACCAGCGAATGCAAATAGACCGTTGCCCGGGATCGTTGCCCTACATAACCACAGCGACTTCAAATATTACGGCAAGGAAAAGATCGCCGATGGTCCGGAAGATACGTTGCCTATGTTAAATGATTTTCGCCAAATCCCATACGGTGGACGGGCGTATGCCAATGCGTTGGCACGTGAAGATTTTATTGTGTTGGTCCATGATGTTTTTTTGTGGGGCAGTCGCCGCTTTCCATTGGATACCATGCTCGAAATGATGGGCAGTAAAACAACCAGCTTGCTTCAAGCCCATCGAAATACATCCACAGTTCCAGATGAGATCGAGCGCTATAACGTCTCCGCTTATTTTCATGAGCATTGGGTCTCAAAGTATTGCAACGTCCTTGGCACAAGCATGGCTGGCATTGTCGCTTTCGAAGATCGAGTCGCTTTGAATTATCTGCTCTCCCGCGCGGATGTGGACGGAGAACAGATTGGGTGCATTGGCTTATCCGGCGGAGGGAATCGGGCGGCATTGTTGAACGCCACGCATGACAGCATCCGCGCCACAGTCATTATCGGACTGATGACCACCTATCAGGCTTTGCTCGATCACAATATGTCGCACACGTGGATGTTGTTTCCCTTCGGCTGGGCGCGCCATGGAGATTGGCCCGATATCGCCGCCTGTCGCGCGCCATCGCCCCTGTTGGTTCAATATGATCTGCAAGATCATCTGTTTACCGAGACCGGGATGCGCGATGCGCACGCACGTTTACAAAGTCATTATGCCAGTGTCGGCAAACCTGACGCGTATGTTGGACAGTTCTATCCAGGTCCGCATAAATTTGATCTGGAGATGCAGTCAGCGGCGTTTGGCTGGCTACGGCAACAATTATCAACCACAACTTGAGCGATCTTATTTTCTATAGGGAGATGGTATTACCACTGCTATAATCCATCCTATCGTATTCGACTAACGTATGTACATGGAGGCCGGCATGATGTCAAACAACGAGAACGACAGAGTTGAACGGATCCTTGACTTGCTTGCGCAGGAGCAAACAGCCGAGGCGTTGGTTGTTCTTCAGGAAGCAGAGACAAGCCAAAAGGAGGAGGATGCGGAAGAATTAGAGTCCTGCCGCAAACTGCTCAATGGCGTCATCCACATGCACGGTGGTCAATTTGCCCCAGGCATTCGTGATGCCTTGGCGGCGCTTGTAAATTTGGAGCAGCATTATCGTCGTAAGGAACAGCATTACCATGAGCGCTTGATCGCCGCGGCGCGTACGACAGCTGTTTTTTCGGAATTCGAACACTCACGGCAGGCTGAACTAACCGCCAAAAAGCAGACTCCAAAGGCTGAAGCTGTGCGCGATGCTCTGACCGAAAGTTTTAACCGCCGCGGACTTACACTTGCCTCCGCAGCCTTGTTCGTCCCTGAACAACCGTTGGCTGTTGTGATCGCAGATATTGATCATTTCAAATCCATCAATGACAAATATGGGCCGGAAGCCGGGGATAAAGTGCTGCAAGCCGCTGCCAGGATCTTCATTCGTTCCCTGCGGGATGCTGACCTGGTGGCTCGGCTTGACGGTGAGAAGTTCCTGCTAGTCGTCAAGGGTGTGGGAAAAGAAGCCGCCTGGGGCACCTGTGAACGTCTGCGTCAGGCGGTTGAGAAGCACGGCTGGGGCACGATCGCACCCAACCTGCATGTGACTGCGAGTCTTGGGCTGGCGGTGCGCCTGCATAATGAAGATCTGGATACACTGACAGCCAAAGCAAAGGCGGTCCTATCTGAGGCAGAAGCCGAAAGCCGCAACCGTGTGGTCGCGGGGGAATGATTTTCCCTCTGCTATAATCTTCGCATGATCCTCGTCACCGGCGCAACCGGATTTATCGGGCGCGCCCTCGTACGTCAACTTTCTGAAACGGGACATGAGGTGCGTGTGTTATTGCGTCCCTCGCCAAATTCACCACGCCTGCCCAAAGGCGTGCCTGTGGAAGTGTCCGTCGTGAGTCTCAACGATGAGCGCGGTGTGCGTGCCGCCCTGCGCGGCGTGGATGAGATCTATCATCTCGCAAGCGCCGCGGCACAGGGTCGGCGCGGCAGTCTGCTCAAAACAGATATCGAGGGCACACGCACGCTGGCACAGATCGCCGCCGGTGCTGATATTAAACGGTTCATCTTTCTCAGCCATCTTGGCGCAGACCGCGCCTCGGCATTCCCCGTCCATAAATCCAAAGGCATTGCTGAAGAACATATCCGCAGAAGCGGTGTGCCGTATACGATCATCCGTTCCTCCATCGTCTTTGGTCCCGAAGACGGCTTTACCTCCGCGCTCACCGACATCTTCAAATACGCGCCCGGCATCATACCCATCCCCGGCGATGGACGCACCCTGCTCCAGCCGTTGTGGGTCGAAGACCTCGTCACCTGCCTGCTCTGGACCCTCGAACACCCCGACTCCCTCAACCAAACTTATGAGATCGGTGGCGGCGAATACTTCACCGTGCGCCAGATGCTCGATACACTCATGGCGGTCACCAACCGACGGCATATGCTCGTATCGCTCCCGCCGCCTTACATGCGCGCCCTCTTTGTGACGCTCGATTCGTTCGCTCGTAATATTTCCGCATCCACCTATTGGCTTGATTACATCGCTGTGAATCGCACCTGCCCGGTCGATAACATCTCACGTATCTTCGGGCTTATGCCGGCGCGCTTTGCCTACCGCCTCAATTATCTTGAACGCGAGCCGTGGTATAAAACCTTCATGCAGCGTTTTACTAAAACCCGCGAATCTTAATGGATTAAAAACTACCTCTCATTTTATTGTTTGCGAGCAGGATGCAGTCCAACTGCATCCTAAACTAGGAATTTAAAGAACACGCTTCGCCAACTACCCCTATGCCTGCTCCTGTTATAAAGATCCTTGATACCCCCGCAGAAATGACCGCCGTTGAAGAACTGCAGCGCGCCGTCTGGCCCGGCAGTGAAACGGATGTAGTCCCCGCACACATGTTCATCGCCGCCATCCACAACGGCGGGCTGGTCATCGGCGCCTATGTCGATCAGCAGCTCATCGGATTCGTTTTCGGTTTTCCCGGTCTTGAAGCCACGCCCGATGGTCCACGCCTCAAGCACTGCTCGCACATGCTGGGCATCCACCCTCAGCACCGCGATTCAGGTGTCGGCTTTGTATTGAAGCGCGCGCAGTGGCAGATGGTCCGCCACCAGGGACTCGATCACATCACGTGGACGTACGATCCATTATTGAGTCGCAATGGGTATCTCAACATCTCAAAACTTGGCGCAGTCTGCAACACCTATCGCCGTTCTGAATACGGCGACATGCGCGATGGACTCAACGTTGGTTTGCCCTCTGATCGCTTTCAAGTGGATTGGTGGGTCAACACCCGCCGCGTCGAACGGCGACTCGGCAAACGTCCGCGCCGCCCACTACAGCTGGACAACTTTTCAAAAGCCGAACTCGAACCTTTATATTCGCTGCATCAACATGCCGGAAGCTGGCTGCGTCCACCCGAACATTTCTCCCCACTGACAGATCGCCTCGCCATTGCCGAGATCCCATCCGATTTCAACGCTTTGAAAGAAGCAGACTTTGCCCTGGCACGCGACTGGCGCTTCTTCTCGCGTGAAGTCTTCGAGACCGCCTTCGCCGCCGGTTATATCGTCACTGACTTTGTGTATGACGAGGGGCGCAGTTTTTACGTGCTTACACATGGCGAAAGCACTCTTGAACCATAACTTCATTGCAGTACCATTCGCAAATCAAAAAGCGGTAACCCAACACCCATATCGTGCGTCTTAACCACATGACCAATTCAAGACCTGACATCACAAACTGGTGGGCAGTTGAAGCCATGATCGCTTCATACAATCACGTCTACCAGGTGGTTTACAAGACGCGCTACGAAGAGCACGGGGCAATCGGCGTATCCCTTTATGACAACACTCCCATCGCATCATTCCATTATGAATTTCTCGCCCTCAGCCCAGACCTTCAAGCAGTCACCGATGCCTTACGCGCCTATCCCATCCCGGAGGGCAAAAAACATATCATCAATATATTTCACCCCACCCCGGCAGACCCTGAATTGAAGGGACATTTTGCGAGCCTGGGAATGGAGTTCATCAAGACCGGACCTCTTCTCGGATATGATCTTCCGCTTCAAGTCAGCACCATTCCGCTAAACGTTCACAAGGCGAAAACACTTCAGCATACTGAAGCCGCGAACAACAATCTCACTGCTGAAGGGGAACGCATCCACGTAGAAACCCTGCGCGACAAACACATTCACAGTTTTTACACCAAGGAAGCGGGACAGGCTGTGGGTTGGGTTCAATTGGTGACGAAGTATCCCGGCGTTGGTTATATCAATCAGATCTACGTGATGGAAGAATTTCGCAAGCGCAAGCTAGCCACAACGCTCATCCATGCCGCACATGCCGAGGCACGCAAGTTGGGTATCAAGAAGATGGTGGCAATCCCATCGGATATGTCCATGCATCTGTTTCGTCGTATGGGCTACCGTCCATTATTGTTCTTCTCCGCATTTCGTCCAAAACCGTATCGAAAGTTTCCGGTCTACGAGCAACCGTCTTATTCCCCAGCCCGCGATCAATAAACAGAATAAAAAAACGCCGTGCTAAGCGCGGCGTTTTTTGTTGGATGTTCAATTGTAGGAGGGTGAGCATGAAGGTTTTAAGAAATGGCTTACCCCCGGGTGTAGGTGTTATTGTTTTGATTGGAAGACTGCGCCGCCATGCCGATGGGGTGATAGGTTGGCTCGCTATAAGCCGGTTGTGAAATATTCACAGGTGTAGGCCTGGGCGCAGGTCTTGGATATGGATTGGATCCACGGTTCGTTTGATTCGCCGGTTGATAGGCAGGTTTGTTCTGAGCATATTGCGAGGGGTGTTCATCAGCCATGGAGAAGATCCGGTCACCAGCAATGGAAAAGGTGTTGATCAGCAATACACGGATCAAAAGCACCATGCCCGCCACAAAGATCGGAACGATATTGGTCATAGCTGTCTGCCCAAGCAAGGCGCCGCCTTCAGCGCTGTGTTTTAGGATGGCAACCGAGACGCCCCACCAGGTAAGCGTGGCGTTGAAGCCAGCAGCCAGCAGCCACGCAGCAAAGAGATACCAGACCTCCGCAGGTTCATCACGTCCCTGTTCGGGAGTGAAGATGCGGGCGATCCCGGCAAAGTCAATACCACAGAAGGCAACCGCAAGGATGGTCGCCCAACTCAGGGAGCCGAAAGATAGATCCCCCAGAATATCATGCAGGGCAAAGGCTGTGCTGGAATAATTAAAAACTTCAAACGCCAACAGAGCGGTAAGGATGATCCCGCCAAAGATCAGCCCGCGATTTTTAGCCGCACGCTGGACAAGGGGGAGAATATTGAGTTTGATTGGCATCGAACGGTTCATGTGAGCCTCCTGGATCCTGAGCCTGTTGAGAGGGAGGATCCACATAACAGATCAAAAAGCAACGATGAAGACATTCTAGAACGTTTGTTCTAGAATGTCAAGGTTTTAAATAAAGCAGTCGTGCTGGAATCTCCAACGCGATTGTTTTTGTAATTTTGGTAGCACCTATTGCCCGGATAATCCTTTGCGAACAGCGTCCAACGATTGAAGTGCGGTGAGGTTGCGCCAGGGCCACGCGTTCTGCATGCGTTTGGAGTCATCGAAGAAGTTGCGACCAAAGGTTAAGTGGAAGCCATCAGGGCTGAGTCCTTGATCGGGCAAGGGATGAACCGCCGCCCAGAAGTTCCACATGGGGATGTCATACTCATATGCCAGTTGTGCGACCGTCGCGTTGATGGAGTTATCTTTCTCCAGGTTATCGGCTTTAGTGGCAATGATCGGCACCGCACCGGTTTCAATAATACGGTCAAGTACTTTACGCATATATTTATCGTATTCAGTAGCAGGCTTTTCAGACCACCATGTTTCCATGCTCACAAAAACAACCGACGGCTTCCATGTCCGCAATTCGCAATCAAGCGGGGATTCGTTCGAGTTGCAGGATTTCGGATCCGAACGCAACGGCGAGATCACAGCCGCAGCATTGAAGCCGCCCTTCACAGCCAGACTCACACGCGAGTATGAACCTTGATAATAATCAATCGTTGGTTGAAGATAAGAATATTCAGTGCCCAAACTAAAATCACCGGGCTTATCGAACGTTGAAAGAAAATACGATGACACATTCTGGCAATCACCGATAATGGAAAAATGCGTTGGGTCGTTGCCAGCTGCGAGTCCGCGTTGATAGACTTCACGCATCGCATCACTGACGCCATTCGGCATGACTGGCATTTGCATCCACGCATCTTTGGCGAGTGACGGCTTGGATGTAGGAGTCGATGCCAGTGTTGGCGTATCCACTACCGAAGCAAGAGTCGCTTCGGAAACAGAGTCAGTTGTCGGCTGAGTCTGAGACGGTTCTTCCGTCACAACATTATTCGGCGTGGGTGCTTGTCCGGTTGTGCAGGCGGCAAGCAAAGTCAGCATCAATAAGAGAAAAAATGTTTTTTGTTTCATAGTCCTATTTACAGTTTGATTGAATAGCTTCGGCGATCTGCGTTGTAAGCAACGCTTCGCCCGAAGGTGTGAGATGGATCGCGCTGTTGGTAAATTCGCTGGCAGGCACGAGATTCCACAGATCGAGATAATGCCAGTTCTGCGCGGCGGCAAGCCCGGCGACCTGTTGACGATACGCATCATACGCCCAGCGCGGGTAGAAAAAATTATAACGGACATCGCTGTTGAGTCCGTTGCTTATTA
>JAYUGV010000274.1:0-8981 GCA_043767565.1 Anaerolineales bacterium | reverse complement strand
AAGGCAAGTATGCCCTCACGGTCTGGCCCTATCACGCCATGCTCGGCGGCATCGGTCACGCGCTTGTTTCTTCAATTGAAGAGGCGTTATTCTTCCACTCCATTGCTCGCAACACGCAATACGACATCGAGATCAAAGGCGATAAACCCTTCACTGAGAATTATTCCGTCATCGGTCCCGAAGTGCTGACCGGTCCCATGGGCGAGACGTTGGGAACGCACAACACCAAATTCATCGAGCAGCTCCAGCAAGTTGATCGCCTCATCATCGCTGGTCAAGCCAAATCCCATTGCGTGGCATGGACAGTGCAAGACCTACTCAATGATATCAACACAGTTGACCCTGAACTCGCAAAGAAAGTTTACCTGCTCGAAGATTGTTCCTCGCCCGTTGTTGTCCCTGGCGTAGTGGATCATACCGATGCGGCAAACGCGGCGTACGAACGATTCGCGCAGGCCGGTATGCATGTTGTGAAGTCAATGGACGAAATGTAGACCAGTAGACACGTAGACACGTAAATACGGAACACGCAACACGTATCTCATTAATCGTAAATCCAAAATCAGAAATCGTAAATCGAGAATCGCATGTCTATCTTCGACCACAAACGTCTTACCAATGAAACCTTCAAACTAGATATAGACCGCATGCGTCGCGGCTGGTACTCGGATAAATATTTCGAAAACATCGGCCGCATGCTCACCGCGCTGTCTGCTGAAAAATATACCTATTCAGGCAAGTATCATAATCTGCCACTGGATGTCTCACCCGATAACATCGCCGTGGGTGACATCGAAGTGGAGATGCAGTGGTTCACGCGCCGCCTGGGTAATACCGTGGTTGTGGGTGTGGATAAAACCCTTGAGATGCTCCGGCACTGCACCGGCTATTGGGAAGGGGATACCTTTGTCGATACGTCCAACCATTTGGAAGTGTGGGCGGTCCACGATGGCGCGATGGTCAAGTCGGACGGCAACCCGTTGAACTCAGAAGCGGTGATCAAGGCGCGCGGTCGCTATCGCGATTTTGCTTTGCTTGAGACGCCCTCCCTCGGCGTGCTGACGCGTTTGAGCCGCGTGGCAACCAACGTCTACGAAACGCTCATGGCGGCACGCGGCAAACCGGTGTTGTTCTTTCCAGCGCGTTTCGATCTGCACGAAGTCCAAGCCGCGGACGGCTACGCCTACAATCTCGCCATCGAACGCTTCAACATGGATTTCTCACATCAGATCGGATCGTTCGTCTCGACCGATGCGCAGGGCGACTGGTGGGGCGGCGCAGGCGGCGGGACAGTTGCCCATGCCGCGATTGCCTCTTTCCTCGGTGACACTGCGGAGGTAATGATGCAGTTCTCGCGTGTCCTGCCTGCACACATTCCCCGCATTGCGCTGGTAGATTTCAATAACGATTCCGTGCGCGATACCCGCCGCGCGATGGAAACGATGTTTGCAAAGTATCGCGAGTTATGTGACCTAAACAATGAAGCCGAAGCCGCAAAATATGTTTTGTATGGCGTCCGCCTCGATACCAGTGGAAACTTGCGCGATGTGTCTGTTGAACCATTGGGCGATGCGGCGCTTGACCTTGGTGTGAATCCGCGGCTGGTGTTCAACGTCCGTCAGGGCTTGGATTCGGCTTGGGAAAGCTGGAACATCCCCGAGATATGGAAAGACGCGGCGCGTGAATATTGTCGCAACGTGAAGATCGTCGTCTCCGGTGGGTTCAATCCCGATAAGATTCGCAAGTTTGAAAAGCTGGGCGTCCCTGTGGATATTTACGCAGTGGGCTCATCGCTCTTCAACAACAACGGCGCCACCGTGACCGACTTCACTGCTGATGTGGTGCGCGTGAAGATCCATGGCGAATGGGTGGATATGGCAAAGGTGGGGCGCACACCGCTGGCAAACCCCGATCTGGAACGCGTGTGGTAAAACTTTTTGAACCGCTAAGAGCGCAAAGCGCGCGAAGTTTTTAAATCTTCTTTGCGTTCTTAGCGTGCTTCGCGGTAAAAGATCAAATCGTCATTCTCTCCACCTTGAATGGCGTCCCATCAACCTTTTCCTCGTCAAACTCCCGCGCCGCGAGATGACCAGCGAACACCGCCTGCGCAATGATGTTCGGCGCTTCGGCATCACCGATAATGCGTAATGACTGAATCCCCCTCTCCCCTCGGGAGAGGGCTGGGGTGAGGGCGAGGTATAAAGAATCATTCGGCGTTCGGTCACTCACCAATACAACTCCCTCACGCGGCAACTCAACTTCATCTCCTGAAATCACATTCGACAACTTCACCGAATCTTTCCCGATCTCGCTCAACACCGTCTGCGGATACAACTTCACGCCCAGCTTCATCAACTTCGATTGAATGCGTTCCTGTTCCAATGTGAATTGCGACCAGTAGGAGATCAGCGGCGCAGATGTGACCAGCGAAACTTTACAGCCCTGTTCTGCAAGTAATTCTGCCAACACACCGCCCATGTAGTAATGATCATCGTCGTAGATAACCACACTCTGGAGTCGGACAGCTTGCTGTCCGATATCAAGCAGCAAGCTGCTTGACTCCAGAGTCATCAGATCATCGGGGCTAAACACATTCTCCAACTCACACCCCATAATCGGCTTCCACAACGTGCGACCCACACCATCGCGCCGCCAGGTTGCGCCTGTGGCGATAATAATATTCTGCGCGCCCGCTTCAAAGATCTCCTCCGCCGTCATCGGGCTGGATGGATACAGTGCCACATTCTTCATTTTCTTGAGTTGTGTCATCCGCCAGTCAACTACACGCCGCCATTCATTCAATCCCGGCAATGCTGATTCGCGCAGAACACGTCCACCCATTTCCTTGCGCGCATCAAGCAAGGTCACATCATATCCACGCTGACCCAACGCCCGCGCCGCTTCCAACCCTGCTGGTCCCGCGCCGACGATCATCACTTCCTTGTCGCTCTTCTTCGGCGCAATCTTTTCAGGATGCCAGCCGCGCCGCCATTCTTCGCCCATGGTTGGGTTCTGCGTACAGCGGATCGGCACGAAGCGTGTATCACCGGTCACGCAGATATTGCAGCCGATACATTCGCGGATATCTTCAATGCGTCCCTCTTTGATCTTCGTCGGTAAAAACGGATCAGCAATCGAAGGTCGCGCCGCACCGATCATGTCCATCACGCCGCGCTTGATTGCAGAGACCATTGATTCAGGCGATGTATATCTGCCCACCCCAACCACCGGCTTGGTCGTCAACTGCTTCACGAACGAAATATATTTTTCCTGATGTCCCTCCCTGCCAAATCTTGAAGTTATCGAATCATTCGCCCAGCCGCTCACATTCACATCCCACAAGTCGGGCAGTTCAGCCAGCATCGCAACCACATCATAACCTTCGCCTTGATGTGTGAGTCCATCTTCGCCGAGCAGCTCGTCCACCGCAAAACGGACCGCTACCGCGCAAGTATCGCCTACAGCTTCTTTTGTCTCTTCAATCAATTCACGAAAGAATCGCACACGGTTTTCCAGCGAGCCGCCATATTCATCTGTGCGGTCGTTATAGCGTTTCAAAATAAATTGGACCGCCGCCGTCATGCCATGCCCCGCGTAGCAGTAAATAATATCGAAGCCCGCACGTTTCGCCCGCAGCGCCGCCTCGCGGTGCCACCTACGCACATTGCGAATATCTTCCTTATCCATGCGGCGCGTCTGCACCGGGTCATAACCCGAGCCGCCCACTACACCCATCGAACGCGGCGCCAATGACGGCACGCGTGAATATAAATTTGGCGCATCAATGCCATTATAAGAAAGTTCAACGCCCGCCAGCGCGCCATATGCATGCACGGCATCGGTCATCAATTTCAACGTGGGAATATCATCATCGCTCCAAATGCGCCCCTCGAAATACGGCGAAAGATCGCTTGTGTGATGGATCTCCGTCTCCTCCGTGCACACCACGCCCCAGCCGCCTTCCGCTTTCATACCGCGCATCGCCGCCATCCCCTGCGGCATCCGATGACCGAACCCGTTGCAGTGCGGCACTTGATAAAAACGGTTCGGAGCAGTGACAGGACCGATCCGAACCGTTTCAAATAAAATGTCATATGGATTATTCATGGGGCTCCATTCGCGCTGAGCGGAGGAGATTGAGCGATAGCGAAATCTCCGTAGACGAAGCGCACGTATCAGGATTACTTCAACAATTCTGGGATGACTTCCAACATCTCGCCTCTTACGAAGCGGAAAACTGTCATCTGTTCCTCGTCATTTCCCTCTGCCTTAGCTGGGTCCACAAAACTATGATGGACACGTTTCCCCACTTTCCCGGGCCACACGGGACATTCCTCCGCCGCTGAATCACAGACCGTCACAACAACATCAAAGTCTTTGGTATGCAAGTCGTCGATCTGTTTTGAGATCCCAGCGTGGACAATGCCGATTTCAGCGAGAGCAGCTATCGCTTTGGGATGAACGTAGCCGGATGGTTTTGCCCCTGCGGAATAAGCTTTCCATTCATCAGGGTAGCGCGCATTAACAATAGCTTCTGCCATTTGTGAGCGACATGAATTGCCTGTGCAGAGGAAGAGGATGGTTTTCATAAAATAATTTCGCGCTGAGCGGAGGGCCGAATGTTCGTTGAGACCCGCAGACGAAGCGCACGCATCACGAGATATAGAGTTGTTGCAATACTGCGCTTCGTCTGCATTCGGACGATAGAGCTGTCCTCATTCCGCTCAGCGCGAAGAAACCCTACCCAAATCGTCCTGTGATGTAATCCTCGGTCCGTTTTTGTTTGGGCGCAGTGAAAAGCGACTTGCCTTCGCCGTATTCGATCAATTCACCCTGCAAAAAGAACGCGGCGTAATCAGCGGTTCGTCCCGCCTGCTGCACGGAATGCGGCACAAGGATGATCGTGTATTCTTTCTTCAACTCAACCAACGCAGCTTCCACTTTGCCGGTGGAGATCGGGTCGAGACCGGAGGTTGGTTCATCGAGCAGAATAATTTCAGGTTGAAGCGCCAGCACGCGCGCAAGACAGATACGTTGTTGTTGTCCGCCCGAGAGGGCGATGGCAGGCTCATCCAATCGGCTGGAAACTTCGTCCCAGATGGCTGCCAGCTTCAGGCTGCGTTCGACCGCTTCGTCCAGCTTGGAGCGGCGCTTCTCGCCCGCGAGTTCTAATCCGTAAGTCAAATTTTCACGAATGCTCATCGGCAAAACGACGGGGCGCGCAAAGACCATGCCCACTTTGCGGCGCAAGGCGATGACATCCGTTTTCGGGTCGAGAACATTTTCGCCATCGATCATAATGCGACCTGCCGAGGCTTTGACCTCGGTGAGGTCGTTGAGACGATTGAGACAGCGCAGCAGTGTGGACTTGCCGCCGCCCGCCGGACCAAAGAGCACGGTCACCGCGTGCTCGCGAATGTTCAAACTTACATCGCGCAGTGATTCGACGCCATCTGAATATTGGAGCGAGAGATTCTCGATAACGATTTTATCTACCATTGTCTTTTCGACCTCGCGCGTGAACGGATGACGGTTGCAATGAGATTCATGGTGAGCACGAAAACCAACAGGACGAGCGCTGTGCCGTATTGGATCTTGATCGGCATTTCAGGGACTTGGGTTGAGATCACGAAGAGATGATAGGGCAGTGCCATGGTCGCATCGAAGGGCGAATTGGGAAGACGTGGCAGGAAGAACGCCGCGCCTGTAAATAGGATCGGGGCTGTCTCACCGGCGGCGCGTTCGAGACCGAGAATGACCCCGGTGAGAATGCCGGGCAGGGCTTCTTTCAAAACGATGCGGCGGATGGTCTGCCAGCGTGTGGCGCCAAGTGATATGCTCACCGTGCGGAACGCTTGTGGGACTGAGCGTAATGATTCTTCGGCGGTGCTGATGATGACCGGCAGAGTCATAATGGAAAGGGTCATGGATGCGGCGAGAATGGATGTGCCGAATTTGAGGAAGAGTACAAAGAGTCCCAGACCGAATAATCCATATACAACGGAAGGGATGCCTGCGAGATTGATGATCGCGATCCGGATCGTGCGCGTGAGCGGTGTGTCTGAAGCATATTCTGAAAGATAGATCGCGGCGGCGATTCCCAATGGTACTGAGAAGATGGCTGTGCCAATCGTGAGATACAACGTGCCGACGATTGCAGGGAGAATTCCACCCGCGCGCATGCCGTCGTGCGGGAAGCCTGTGATAAATTCAGTGGAAATCGCCGGGAGTCCTTGTGCGAGAATGTAAATGACTACGGCGATAATTGGCGTTACCGTGGCTACAGCCATCAAGGTGATGCCTGTGAAGCCGAGGCGTTGCGCGAGGTGGCGGTTGAAGATGGGAATGTTTTTCATAATTATATTTCTGCTCTTGCGGGGTTTGTAACCCCGCAAATTCGGGGTCAGAGACCCCTCAGAGCACTAAGATAGGATCCTCTCCGCACGTTTCCTGGCTCTAAATACAACCGACGACGCGGCAATGTTTACGCCGAGCGAGATCAGGAATAAAACCATGCCAATAAAGAATAGCACGTGATAGTGCGTACTGCCGCTGGCGACTTCACCCATTTCAGCAGCGATGGTCGCAGTCATCGTGCGGACGGGGGAGAAGATACTGCCCAGCTTTACCGCAAGAACCGGAGCGTTACCGGTCACCATCATCACGGTCATGGTCTCGCCGATGGCGCGTCCTACACCGAGCATGACGGCGGTAAGTACACCAGATTTTGCCGCAGGGAGGGTCACACGCCAAATTGTTTGCCAGCGAGTCGCACCCAGTGCCCAGGCGCCTTCACGATACGCGCGCGGTACGGCATCGAGTGCGTCTTCTGCAACCGACACGACCGTAGGTATGGCGATCCCGCCCAAAAGCAGCGATCCGGTCAGGGCGGTCAGACCAGTTGGCAGGTCCAGAAAGACGCGTATGAATGGTGAGAGTACCAGAATTCCGAGAAATCCCAAAACAACGGAGGGGAGTCCACCGAGTAATTCCACGAGGGGCTTGAGGATTTCACGCATCCAACGCGGGGCGATCTCGGAGATGTAAATCGCTGTGCCGATCCCAAATGGAACAGCGATCAATGCCGCGCCGAGGGTGACGATGAGCGAGCCTGTCAGCAGCGGCAGGATGCCGAAATAATCTTCGATCGGATACCAGCGGATGTTTAATAGGGAGGCTATTTTCGCTTCGCCGAGTGCGGGCAGACCTTCGCGCAAGAGGAAGAAAAAGATCAACGCGACGAAAAGGATGGCTGAATAGCCCGATGCCTGGATCAGACGGGTGATGACAAATTCGCGCCAGGTTAAAGATTTTTCCATAACTCTCCGTATGTCATTGCGAGGAGCGTTCGTTGGGCTAAAGCCCTTCTCGCAATGACATGTTATTTCGCAGGCACAAACCCAAGATCGGCAACGATCTGCTGCGCTTCGGGTGAAAGGATCCAATCGAGATATTCTTTGATCACACCGGTGGCTTCACCGTTGGTATACATATAAAGATCGCGCGCAATGGCATAGGTTTTATCATTCACGGTTGCAATCGTAGGCAGTACATATATGCCGCCGGCTTCCTTTGCGATGGCGATCACCTTTAGATCCTTTGGCACATAACCAAGCCCATCATAACCAATGGCGTTCGGGTTTTGGCGCACCTCAGCGATAATACCTTCTGAAGATGGCAGCAGAAGTGTGTCCATCGAAAAAAGCGTTTTATCTTCCTTGTTCCCCAAACGCAAAACCTTTTCAAGAAAATAAACGTGCGTGCCTGAGTTGGTCTCACGCGAGAGCCGCACAATGGGACGATCATCACCGCCCACTTCTTTCCAATTGGTGAGCTTGCCGATGTAAATATCCGAGATCTGCTGCAGGGTCAATTTACTGACCGGGTTTTCCGGGTTCACGATCACGGCGATCGCATCGCGTGCGATGATATGCTCGACCGGGTCAACACCATTGGCTTTCGCCTCATCGGTTTCTTCAGATTTGATCTTGCGCGAGGCGTTGGCAATATCCACGGTCTTGTTGATGAGCGCGGCGATACCCGTCCCAGACCCACCGCCGGTGACCGAGATGCGGACGTCCGGGTGTTCGCCCTGATATTTCTCCGCCCACGCCAGCGCAAGATTGACGATCGTATCCGAGCCTTTATTCTCGATATACGCTGCCTGGGAATCGGAGGTAGTGTTTGATGAGTTGTTAGGGGAACAGGAGCTGAAGATAAAAGACGAAAGCAGCAAGAGGAGTAGCGCGCGTTTCATTGACGTGAATTATAGTCGAAAGCCTAACGGAGATGAAGAATCCGCCTCATACTCACCCTAAGTTGATTCTGTTCCATAAAACTTTTCCCCAGCTGATATGGCTGTAGCAAAGTCGCTTGCCAAAAAAGCGTTATGTCATGCTGAGGGGCGCACTTTGCCCCGAAGCACACCGCACTTGGCGTGGGTGCAAGTGTCTCGACCCAGCCATGTCCGAGACCCTTCGGTCGCGGAAAAACGCTCCCTCAGGGTGACATAAACGGACTTTGCTACCGCCATGCCCCAGCTGAAACCCAGCCTTCATCCTTTACTTTGTCTTCTGATAAAATCAACCCATGACCGCAACCCTTTCTGCCTTCTCTGTTCAAAATCTTGATTTTTATTACAGTGCCTCAAAAGCGCTGTCAAATATCAACATCGAGATCGAACCGCGCAAAGTGACCGCCTTGATCGGACCGTCCGGGTGCGGCAAGAGCACCTTCCTGCGCTGTTTGAATCGTATGAACGATACGATCGCAGGCACGCGCGTAGAGGGGCAGATCCTGTTGAACGGAAAAGACATCTATGCTGATGATATGGACGTAGTCAATCTGCGCCAGCGCGTGGGCATGGTCTTCCAAAAACCGAATCCATTCCCCCAACCCATTTATGACAACGTGGCGTTCGGTCCGCGCGTGATGGGCATGAACGTGAAAATGGATGAACTGGTCGAGAAGTCTCTGCGCGC
>JAYUGV010000273.1:0-3640 GCA_043767565.1 Anaerolineales bacterium | reverse complement strand
GCTGCAAAGGGTCGTGCTACAGACAACAACTATACTGATAACGGCACAACAAAAACCGTGACTGTGACCATCACCAATGTGCCAAGCGGAGCATGCCCCGGAAAGGCACCCGGGAAAGATGTCGAAGTCAAGATCGTTTCTGTAATAAATACCTCATTTGCCCGCATAGTTGGCAGAGCCCAACTTACCAATGTCGTCAGAGCCACCGCCCGCGGATGCGGCTATATTGTTGCACCCTTATTCCCCGGCAACGCCATTGTTTCGCTCAACCCATCCACCAACATTAAAAACTGCGCTTACGATAGCGGCAACAGTGGTGCAGCCCACTGGACAGTCCAAGGCGGAGGCATCTTTTCAAATGGCTGCGCGATCTCTAAAAACAATAAATCAGTCACACTAGACCCGGGAGAATGCGTTACCACGGTCAGTGGCTCCTCTGGTTTTACCTGTCAACAGACTGACCCACAACAGGCAATCAATTATCCTGCCGATGCCCTAGCCATGATGCCGCCCAATCCCTGCGATGGCACCCTTGGCGATGTTGGGCTGCCGCAGGGTTCAGGTTCCATTTTTAGCAACGGTGTCTATTGTATTTCCGATATGGATGCACTTGATAAAAAGGATATCGTTCTCAACAATGCTACCTTGTACGTTACCGATACAGATTTCGACCTGAAATTCGCAGGCGGCGGCGGTTTTTCTGGGAGCGCCACTACGACTGGCACGTATTCTAACTACTATATGATCATCGCCGTAACCAACCCGCCCTGCCCAGACTTTAATTCAAAGAATGCTCAAGTCATTCAATTCAGAGGCAATGGTTCGGGCACGTTCTCAGGCACAATCCTTGCGCCATCGGCATGTCTCGACCTTCGTGGTAATGGCGAATCTAGCGGCATTCATACTCAGTTAATTGCTTATAATGTTACATCCAACGGCAATGCGGAAGTGTATATCAATTATCAGCAAGACGAAAATCACACTGACCCCTATGAGCCTACCATTACATTGCGGAAGTAATATGATCTTTACATAATCAAAAAGGCGAGGCGCTCTGCGCCTCGCCTTTTTGATTCAACTGTATAATACCGCCATCAAATTACCGGAGGAACCTCATGCGCCCTGAATGGGACTCTTACTTCATGAAAATTGCCTATGCCGTATCCGAGCGCAGTACCTGTGACCGCGCCTTTGTCGGCTGTGTGCTCGTGTTCGAGAAGCGCATCCTCACCAGCGGCTTCAACGGCTCCCCCGCCGGGCAGGGACATTGCGATGAGATCGGTCACCTCATGGTGGACGGACACTGCGTCCGCACGATCCATGCCGAGACGAATGCCATCATCCAGGCGGCTTTGCACGGCGTCTCCACCAAGGGCGCTACGTGTTACGTCACCCACCTGCCCTGCATCAACTGCACCAAGGCGCTCATCAATGCTGGTATCGTCCGCATCGTTTACAGTGTCGCCTACCGCACCGACGAGAACGCCATGAATTTCCTAAAAGCCGCCAACATCGAAGTTTCGCAAAAAGAATTTATTCCTGAATGAAAAATCCTCTCCCTTGGGGAGAGGGTAGGGTGAGGGCGAATTTACGCTATTCGCTTGGTATCATGATCATCATCAACAAATAGATCAAGACGCCCGGCACGCCGCCCGGGATGAACGCGATAAACATTCCCAGACGGAACCAGAACGAACTGATACCGAAAAACTCCGCCAGTCCGCCGCACACGCCCGCAATCATGCGGTTGCTCCGCGAACGACGTAAAACTTTCTTTTGATCTGTCATCATTTTTAACTCCTTGTTATTTTGCTCCCTGTGCCGTCCCCGGCGCAGGGAATATGTGAAAATTCATTCACTGCCAAATTTGTCTTATATCTGTATTACGCGGGGTATAATCAAAAGTAGCAAGCAAACTACCCAAGAGGTATAAAACAACCCATGAGAGCATGATTTACTCCAACACCCCCAGTTCCAAAGCCTTTAAAGCAATCTCTGAAGTTTCGCACACCCCCTTCTGGCTCGACGACCCAGCCAAACCCAAGCCCGAACCCCAACTTACCCAATCCATTTCAACTGACCTGCTCGTTATCGGCGCAGGCTTTGCCGGTTTATGGACAGCCCTGCTCGCCAAGGAAGAAGATCCGGGTCGCGAGATAATCTTGCTCGAAGCTGGCGAAGTCGCCATCGGCGCCAGCGGACGCAACGGCGGCTTCATGGATGCGTCCCTTACCCACGGCTTCCTGAATGGCTTATCGCGCTGGCCTGGGGAAATAAATACATTACATGCCCTGGGGGTAAAAAATCTGGATGAGATCGAAGCCACCCTCATTCGGCTTGGCATTGAATGTGACTACCAACGTGTCGGCGAAATTGACATTGCCACCGAGCCCTATCTGCTCGATGAGTTCAAACAGTTCATTGAACTGGCAAAGCAGCACAACATCCCGTTCGAATATCTGGATCATGATCAACTCCGCAGCCTCGTAAGATCACCCATCTTCCTCGGCGGCATGAAAAGACCCGACACCGCCATCATCAATCCCGCCCAACTTGCCTGGGGACTTCGCAAAGCCTGTCTCGATCTCGGCGTTCGTTTATACGAAAACACACCTGTTACAAAACTTCAAGAAGAAAATAAAACCGTCCTTGCTCACACCCCGCATGGACAGATTCGGGCAAACCGTATCGCGCTTGCCACCAATGCTTTTCCGCCTCTCCTCAAGCGCATCTCCTATTACGTTGTCCCCGTTTATGATTACGTCCTCATGACCGAACCGCTTACGCCCTCGCAACGCGACTCCATCGGCTGGCATGGGCGCGAAGGTTTGAGCGACGGCAATCATCAATTCCACTACTTCCGCACCACCGCAGATGGACGAATCTTATGGGGCGGATTTGACGCCATCTATCATACGAATAACGGCTTCGGACCCGAGCTGGAAAATAGACCCGCTTCTTTCGCCCGATTGGCTGAACACTTCTTCCAAGCCTTTCCCCAGCTGGAAGGGCTTCGCTTTACCCACGCCTGGGGCGGCGCCATCGATACCTGCTCGCGCTTCAGTCCATTTTGGGGCACGGCTCATCACGGCAAGACTGCCTACACCATGGGCTACACGGGGCTTGGCGTTGGCGCCACAAGATTCGGCGCACAAGTCATGCTCGATCTGCTCGATAACAAAAAGACCAAACGCACCGAACTTGAATTCGTGCGCACCAAACCAATGCCATTCCCGCCTGAACCGTTGCGCTCCATCGGCATCAATCTCTCGCGCTGGTCTTTAGACCAAGCCGATCGACATCAGGGAAAAGAAAATCTCTGGCTCAAAGTTATGGATTGGGTTGGGTTGGGGTTTGATAGTTAATGTCACAACCCGTCATTGCGAGAAGGGCTTTAGCCCGCCGAAGCAATCTCCTTCACCATATTGGAGATTGCTTCGGGCGGAAGAACACCGCCCTCGCAATGACATGACGTATCAACTAAAATCCTCTTTCAAAATCTTCTCCAATGTCTCCAACAAAAACTCTGCATCGGATTCATTGAACGGCATCGGCGGGCGGATCTTGACTACATTGTGATAGGGTCCGTCCGTGCCGAGCAGGATGCCGTGCTCACGCATCCGGTTTGAGATAAAGCTTG
>JAYUGV010000272.1:0-9002 GCA_043767565.1 Anaerolineales bacterium | reverse complement strand
ACACGGATATGGTGCGCGCAATTGAAACGGGCTTCATGATCGATGTGGCGGAAGTAGCGACGTTGGGCGGACTCACCCGTACTGAATCGCGCGGCGGACATTCACGCCGTGATTTCATGGTGCGCGATGACGAAAATTGGTTGAAGCACACGATGGCGCACTTTACCAGTGCTGGACCGAAGCTGGATTACAGCCCGGTTGATATCTCCATGTGGAAACCGGTGGAACGGAAGTATTAGTGTTTTGCCACAGAGACACTGAGACACGGAGAATTTTTTTCTCAGCGTCTCTGCGACTCAGCGGCTAATGAAGGAGCGATGATGGAAACGAAATCAAAATCATACGACAATAGACTTGGCGTCAAAGGCTGGGTGTATGCGGGGCGTTATACCTTTGAAAGATATTTATATCTGGCACACCGTCTTTCAGGGCTGAGCTTGATCGCCTATATGAGCCTGCACATCATTGAAACAGCGAACCGCATCCGCGGCGAGCAAGCCTGGGCAGGCTTGATGGCGCTCTTTGCTTCGCCGCCTTTCAGGGTGATCGAATTTTTATTATTTGTTATGGCGGTTTTTCATGCGATGAATGGTGTTCGCTTGCTGTTGGTCGAGTTGGGATTCTTCCTCGGCAAACCGAAAGAGCCGGTGTATCCGTATTCAACGTCAATGTTGCGCCACCGCCCGTTGACCTATGTGGTGATGATATTGGCGTTTGTCGCAGTGGTACTTGGCAGTTCGAGTTTGTTCTTTAAATAAAACCCTCATCCCCAGCCCTTCTCCCGTTGGAGAAGGGAGTCGTCCCCTCTCCCTTCGGGAGAGGGCTAGGGTGAGGGCGAGAGGAGAATGATTATGCGCGAAACACGTTTATGGTCTTTACACATCCTGGTGATCCCGATCATTGCCGTATTGCTGGGTATGCATCTGGCTTTGATGCACTATGCGCCGGTCTTTTATGGCGTGAGTGTCGATAAGGCGCGCGAATATGCAACCATGCTCGAACGCGGTAAGAGTGTGGCTCAACTCGTCATTTATATGCTATTGCTCGTGGCGGGTTTGTATCACGGGTTGTATGGCTTGCGCGGTATTCTGCGTGAACAGCCGCTGACGCCCACACTTGTAAAAGTCGTGGATGTTGGCATACTCCTATTCGGGCTTTTGATTTTTGCATTGGGCACCTACGTCACCTGGTGGACGTTCAACGCCAAACTTGGAGGCTGAGCATGACTGCTTCGCATAAAACAACCACTCCGCGCGAGATCACTTTCCGTTTGCGCCGTTACAACCCTGATGTTGATATCGTGCCGCATTGGGACGAATACCGCCTGCATGTCCACGATGGGATGACGGTCCTCGAAGCATTGCACCAGCTCAAAGCGACGCAAGAGCCGACGCTGGCGTATCGCTCGTCCTGTCGGATGGGTGTCTGCGGTTCATGCGGTATGTTCGTCAATGACCTGCCGATGCTCGCCTGTCAGACGCAGGTCTTGCATCTCAACACCGATATCGTCACGGTTGCGCCCCTGCCGAATTATCCGAACGTTAAAGACCTGGTGCCGAATTTGGAGCCGCTGATCGAGAAGCACGCCGTGATCAAGCCGTTCATCATTCACACCAACTCACAGGAGATCGACGAACCGACCGGTGAATTTATTCAGACGCCGGATGAACGCGAATCGATCAGCCAGTTCACGCACTGCATCAAATGCGGACTGTGCCTCGCGGCATGCCCGACCGTGGCAACTGATCCGCTTTTTCTGGGACCGCAAGCCTTAACCCAAGCCTATCGCTACTCCGCCGATAACCGTGACTTCGGACTCAAGGAACGCCTCGTTGCCATTGACACATTCCACGGACCGTATCAATGTCACATGGCGGGCGCGTGCTCGCAAGCCTGCCCCAAAGGCGTGGACCCGGCATTTGCGATCCAATTGTTGAAGCGTACATTGGTGTTGGATAGCATCGGATTTGGCAAGAAGAAATCTTCGCTTGCGAAGGTCATGCCGCTGGCAGATGTGGTGAAACAGATCGAAGAGTTCGCTCCGCCGCCGAGGACGGTGGGGAAGTAATATTTTCATGTCACTCTGAGGGAGCGTTCTTCGCGACCGAAGAGTCTCGTATTTTCGTGGTAGAGACCCTTCGCTATCGCTCAGGGTGACATTATTGAAAGACTCACATCATTCAGGTGAGTCTTTTTATATCAGGCGGTCATCTTTGACGGCACGCTATCGGTTGTTATCGGTAATTTATTTCGCAGTGTTAAAACAATCACAGGGATTTGACGAGTTGTTTTGGTTTTATACTCGGCAAAGCCTGGCATTATCGTTGCCATTTGGTCATATAAGCGGGTGCGATCCGGTTCAACTGCGATCGTGGCATCGGCTTGGAAATGTTCTGTCCCCACCTCAACAGTAATCTGTGGATTGGCAACGATGTTGTAGTACCAATCCGGATTATTTGGCGCCCCGCCCTTGGATGCGATGATCACCATGCGGTCACCATCCTTGGTATACGCTACTGGGTTAATGCGTTCCTGTCCGCTTTTTGCGCCTTTGGTATGCAAGAGGAGCAGCGTCCGCCCGGCGAAATTTCCGCCCACCTTGCCGCCGTTCGCCCGAAACTCCGCGATGATCTTCTGATTCCAATTATTTACTTCAGCCATGTGAGATCTCCTTTGAAATTTTGACGTGCGTTGCGGCTGAGGTGTTACGTTAATTTTTTGATAGCATTTTCTATAAACGAACAGCCCTCCGTTTTGGAGGGCTGTTCGTTTACTTGACCGAAACCAATTCCACATCGAACACGAGCGTTGCATTCGGCGGGATGACTCCGCCTGCGCCGCGTTCGCCGTATCCCAGATCGGGCGGGATGATGAGCTGCGCCTTGCCGCCTACTTTCATCAGGGCAATACCTTCGTCCCAGCCTTTGATGACCTTCCCTTTGCCCAGCTGAAATGTGATTGGGTCGCCGCGCGAGACCGAACTGTCAAAGACTTTGCCATCCTGCAACTTGCCCGTGTAATGGACGCTGACGGTCTTACCCGCTTCTGCCTGCACGCCGGTACCTGCTTCTGTTTCGATATATTCCAATCCGCTTGAGGTTTTCATAGGTTCTCCATTTCGAATAAATTTAATGGCGCTATTGTACCTTCTGTTTAAAAAACTCACCTTACTCAATGTCATGCTGAGCCCCTTTTTGGCGAAGCACACCGCACTTGGCGTGGGTGCAAGTGTCTCTACAATTGTCTCAGAGACTCTTCGCTGGCGCTCAGAGTGACATGGCTGTAATATCCTTATCCATTAGCGGTTTGGAGTATCACGCGGTAAAATAATCCTATTCTGAACGATCAATTCACTTTGGAGGTATCAATGGGCTTGAAAAGGAACGTCAGCCTTTCAACGGCTCTGGGGTATAAGGGACAGGGTCCGTATCTAACCTTTATCCTGCACCGCATCGGCGGGAGCGCGTTATTCATTCTCTTCACCGTATATATTCTGTCATTGTTAGGTGTGCGGTCCATGCATGCGCTGATGGGCAACTGGCTTTTCCAGATCGTCTTTCTGGTCTTTGGTTTGTTCCATGCCATCAACGGCTTGCGGATCACCATCCTTGACCTGTTCCCCAAATTGATCGAGCATTTTCGCATCGCCATCAATATTGAATGGGTGGTGTATATTCTAGTGGCGGGCTTTGCGCTGTTCGTGGTGCTGCGCAACGCGTTTGGAGGCTAGACATGGCGACGCGAACCCTTCCTATTAAAAAACGCGGCTTCAATTTTGAAACCTTCATGTGGGCATTTACGCGCTTCACCGTCATCGTCATGTACGGATTGATCCTGGTGGGCATCCTTGGCGGTCTGCGTCTCAGCATGATCACCGGCGTCAACTTCGGCGACATTATGTACTGGGCATTCTTCCCAAACATGGTGCCTGTGCCCCTCGGGCAAGTATGGATGAACATTGTCGTCAGGTTGATGGTCATCGCCTTCGTGTTGGTCGTCTGCGGACACGGCGTCCATGGCGTGTTGGAAATCTGGGACGATTATGTCACGAACGAAAGCGCACGCCGTTGGGCGCGTAATATTGTCATTACATATGCGATTCTAGCGAGCATAGTCGCAGTGTATGTAATATTGACTGCGTGAGTTTTTTAAACACAAAGTACACGAAGAGCACGAAGGTTGGTAGTTGATTGGCGTGTTAAATTCATTTGGAGTGTGTTTGAGGATGATTTAATCGGAAGGGAAAAATCTTATGCCGAATCCGGCGAAGAAGATTTACCAACCTGTCCCGGCTGAAACAGAGAAAATTGGAAGCTGGTTCTTGATGCGGCATATAAGGTTCATACCGTATTGGGATCGGGCTTGCTCGAATCAGTTTATCAAACTGCAATGAAGCATGTGCTGACGACAGGCGGCACACTTGCAGAGACAGAAGTAAAACTCCCAATTATGTTCGAAGGAGTAGAACTTGAATCTGCATTGAAGATCGACTTGTTGATTGAAAAATGTGTCATTGCAGAATTAAAGTCAGTTGAGAAGATGAATCCGGTATTTGAAGCGCAGTTGATAACTTATCTCCGTTTGAGCAAAGTTCGTTTGGGTTTTCTTATCAACTTCAATGTGTCTCATTTGAAAGATGGTGTCAAGCGAATTGTTGTTTAGGATTTTTTAAACACGAAGTACACAAAGATCACTAAGGTTGGTTGTTGGTAGAATGAGATGAATTTGTTCAGAGTATGTTTAAGGTTGAGCAAGAACGAAGGAAAGCAAGAATCATTGTCTAAATCTTTCAACCACAAAAGGTATCAAGGACACCAAGCCCACCCCTTAATTAAAACTTTGTGCCCTTCGTGGTAAAAAAAGTATTCAGGAGTTTTCATGGCAAATGTTCATCAATTTGAAGTGATCGTGGTCGGCGGCGGCGGAGCGGGACTCATGGCGGGGCTGTACGCCTCCAAGACGGCGAAGACTGCGGTGATCAGCAAGATGTATCCCACGCGTTCACACACGGGCGCGGCGCAGGGCGGCATCAGTGCGGCGTTGGGTAATTACGAAGAAGACAAACCCGAATGGCATATGTATGACACCGTCAAAGGGTCTGATTATTTGGGCGACCAGGATGCGATCGAGTTTATGACGAATGAAGCGATCGATGCAGTCCTCGAACTCGAACATATGGGTCTGCCTTTTGATCGCACACCGGAGGGGCGCATCTCACAGCGTCCGTTTGGCGGGCATACGAATAATGTCACGGGTAAGCCTGTTCGACGTGCCGCACATGCCGCGGACCGTACGGGGCATATGATTTTGCAAACGTTGTATCAACAGTGTATGAAGAACAAGGTCACGTTCTTTGATGAATATCAAGTCCTTGATTTCATTATGACTGATGGCAAAGCTACGGGCGTTGTGGCGGTCGAACTTTCCACCGGCGAGCTGCACACCTTCCACGCGAAAGCGGTCATCTTTGCCACGGGCGGATATGGTCGCATCTTCGAAGTCACGTCCAATGCGTATGCCTACACGGGCGATGGCGCTTCGATCTTGTTGCGCCGCGGCATCCCGCTTGAGGATATGGAGTTCTTCCAATTCCATCCCACTGGCATTTATAAACTCGGCATACTCATCACTGAAGGTGCGCGCGGTGAAGGCGCGGTGCTGATCAACGGCAAGGGCGAACGCTTCATGCCGAAATATGCGCCGACCGTGAAAGACCTCGCTTCACGCGATGTCGTTTCGCGCGCGATCTATACCGAAATCAAAGAGGGACGCGGCATTGATGGCAAGAACTATGTCTATTTGGATATTCGTCCTGAGACGGTCAATAAGTTTGCCGCCGAAGATAGACGCACCAACCCCGACGGTTCACCCTTGAAAATAACTGGGGATGTGGTTCTGGCAAAGATCCCTGACATTGTGGATTTCTGTCGGGTCTACCTCGGGGTTGATCCTGTTACCCAGATGATGCCGATCCAGCCGACAGCGCATTACGCAATGGGCGGCATCCCGACCAACAAGTTTGGTGAAGTGGTTGTAGACGATAAAGGCACAACTGTCCCTGGTTTGTTTGCGGCGGGTGAATGCGCGTGTGTGTCTGTCCATGGCGCGAATCGACTCGGGACGAACTCGCTGCTTGACCTCGTCGTGTTCGGTAAACATGCTGGACTCAAAGCTGCGGAGTACGCGAACAAGACTGAGTATGGGAAAATGCCCGAGAACGCTGAAGCAGACGCAAGGTCACAGTTCGAAGCGCTGCTCAAGGGGTCGGGCAAAGAAAACGTCTATGACTTATCCAACGAGATGAAGAACGTCATGTTTGCGGACGTCGGCATTTATCGAAATGAAAAGGATATGCAGTCGGCGTTGGATCGAGTGCGCGATATGCAGAAGCGCTTCAAGGATGTGAAGGTCAGCGACACGGGCAGGATCTTCAACACTGAGTTGTTGAATGCGTGGGAGCTTGGCAACATGCTTGAGATCGCGGAAGTGGTTGCGGCGAGCGCGTTGAACCGCAAAGAGTCGCGCGGCGGACATTCACGTGAGGATTATCCCGACCGCGATGATGCCAATTGGTTGAAGCATACGTTGATCGCCAAGCAGAACGGCAAATTGGAAATTAGTTATAAGCCGGTTGTGATTACGAAACATCAGCCGAAGGCCAGAGTTTATTAATCCCTCATCCCCAACCCTTCTCCCGTTGGAGAAGGGAGTCGTCCCCTCTCCCTTCGGGAGAGGGCTAGGGTGAGGGCACGAGGAGACCTTAATGGAAGTTACAGTAAAAATCTTTAGATACAACCCCGAGAAAGACACGCGCGGTCATTACGAAACGTATAAGATCGAAGCGGACGCGAATGACCGCGTGCTGGATGTGCTGGAACACATCAAAGGTAAAACGGACGGCACGCTTTCGTTCCGCCGTTCGTGCGCGCATGGCGTGTGCGGCTCAGATGCGATGCGCATCAATGGACGCAACATGCTGGCGTGCAAAACGCTGGTGCGCGATGTAGGTGCGAGTATCACAGTGGAACCGCTGCTGGGTTTGAAGGTTGCCAAGGACCTGATCGTGGATATGGATCCGTTCTTCGATAATTACAAGAAGATGCTGCCGTATCTGATCAACGATAGCCCTCTGCCCGCCGATGGGCGTGAACGTCTGCAGAGTCCCGAGCAGCGCGCCCGCTTTGATGAATCGACCAAGTGCATTATGTGCGCGGCGTGTACGACCTCGTGCCCATCCTATTGGGCGAGTGACGAGTATTACGGTCCCGCCGCGATCGTGGCGGCGCATCGCTTTATCTTTGACAGCCGCGATGAAGGCGCCTCGGAACGTCTGGAAGTTCTGAGCGAAACGAATGGCACTGTGCGATGTCATACGGCGTATAACTGTACGAATGCCTGTCCGCGTGATATTCAGATCACGAAGGCGATCGGTGAGGTCAAGTTGGCAATGGTGACGGGGAAGTTGGAGTAAATTCAGAATGCAGAAAGTAGAATGCAAGCCGTGTCCGTGAGGATGCGGCTTGTTTAAGCGCACGATTTGACGGCAATATGCTCTGTAGTTACAATACATCAATCCAATATGAAAAAAACTACTTCAAAGAAATCGGGAACTGATTTCAAACGGCTTGATGCAATGACCGACGCGGATATTGATCTGTCGGATATTCCTGAAGTCACGCCGGAGATGTTTGCAAAGGGCGTTGTACGACGCGGACTCAAACCAATTACAAAACGCCAGCTTACTTTACGCTTGGACAGCGATGTGATCGATTGGTTCCGCTCCCAGGGCGGCAGATACCAAACCCGCATGAATGCTTTGTTACGGGCTTATATGGAGGAACATAAACGAACAAATGGCGGACGCCGCGCGAGGGCGGGATAACAAATCATACAACACAAGTCGGCAAGCCGTGTCTGTGCGATACGGCTTGTTTTATAAAAGTAGTGGAGCATAAACATGAATGTTTTAAAGTTAGCAGCCTTCTCCCAAAACGGACAAGGCGGCAATCCCGCTGGTGTGGCATTCTACGATGTAATGCCTAGCGAAGAAGAAATGATGAAGATCGCCAAAGAAGTCGGCTATTCTGAAACGGCGTTTCTCGTGAAGCACCCGCAAGGGGACGGCTGGCGCGTCCGTTATTTTGCGCCGGAGTTGGAAGTCCCATTTTGTGGGCATGCGACGATTGCATTGGGCGCGGCATTGGGTGAGCGTTTTGGTGAAGGTGAATACAAGTTGACTTTGAACGACAGTCAGATACTTGCACCTGGCGCAAGTGCAGGTGTCACTGTCCGCGCGGAGAAATCAGGGAATGGATTTCTTGCCACACTGCAATCGCCTGAGACATTCTCAGAAGATGCGCCTAGTGAATTTGTGGATGCAGTCCTTGCGGAGTTTCAGCTTACGCGCGATGAATTGAACCCCGCATTCCCGATCCGTTTTGCATCGGGCGGGGCGAAGCATTTGATTCTTATTGTGAAAGAGCGCAAAACGCTGGCAGAGATGAAGTATGACTTTGATAAAGTCCGCGCGTTGATGATGGAACAGAATCTCATTACAATCAGTCTGCTGTGGCAGGCATCAGATTCGGTGTTTCATTCGCGGAATGCGTTTGCTGCGGGCGGAGTCTATGAGGATCCTGCCACGGGCGCGGCGGCTGCGGCATTGGCTGGTTATCTGCGCGATATAAACTGGAACGGAAAAAACGAATTCACGATTCTGCAGGGCGAAGATATGGGCGTGCCATCCCGCTTGATGGTGAGATTCAGCTCGAAGGTCGGGGAGAGCGTAGCAGTCAGCGGCGAGACCAGGTATATCGAGGAATAACTGCTGAGATTCCCGTCTGTTATTTTTCAAGCTTCCTTTGGGCGTTGGTGCATGAAAGGTTTGACAAAAAGGGCGTAACTGTGTAAGTTTGGTTTATGCCTAAACAAAAGAGAACACAGCCACGCCCAAAAACATTATACCGTGTCGAGAATTGGTCGGATTACGATAAAGCCTTGGT
>JAYUGV010000271.1:0-23829 GCA_043767565.1 Anaerolineales bacterium | reverse complement strand
GACCGCCAAAGGCGGTATCCATGCCAAACGCTTACAGGCTGGTTGGAACAATGATTACCTGCTTGCTATTCTTAAAAGTTGAAATGCGATTGCCCTATCCCTGAGTCTGTTTTCTAATAAATCTTGTGTGATACGATATACGAGGGCGGGAATTTCCCGCCCTCGTATTATTTTTTCTGATCGCAGCTTTCACCACTCCGTTCAAGTTATAATTCCCCTCAGTGAAAACCCAGATCATCACTCTCGAATCACACGATGACCTCATCTCTGTCCGCGATCGTTTATCGTGGGCGAAAACGCCGCGCATTTTGTTGGTATGGCCCAAGTATGAAAAGGTCACATTGCGGCAGGTGGACTTGAAGGTTTTACAACGGCATGCCTCCTCACTCGGCGCGCAGTTGGGACTCGTGACCCGCACACGCCGAGTCCGTGCGGATGCGGAGGCGTTGGGGATTCCGGTGTTCGAGTCCGCGGGGCAGGCGCAGAAGGTGGCGTGGCCCCAAGTGACGCACAAGCGCCTGCCGCACAGAATCCCAGATAAGAGTCTGCGCGAGAAACGGGAGCAGGCTCAGGTCAAGGAAGAGGCGTGGCGCGTGCATCCGATCACTAGAATCGTTGCGCTCACCGTTGGCGTCCTGTCTGTGTTGGCAATCGTCGCGTTGTTCATCCCGCGCGCGCAAATCACATTGAAGCCGGTCACAAAGTCACAGAGTATTGTGATCTCGGTTAGCGCGAGCCCGGCGGTCAAGGATGTGTTTATCACGGGCAGCGTTCCGATCTACGAAAAAAGGATCATCTTGGATGGATCGCAGACTGTGATCGTGACGGGTGAAGGCATTGTGCCGCAATCGAAGGCGCAGGGTATTGTGGAGTTTCGTAATCTTACGCAACAGGCGGTGGCGATCCCGGCGGGTACTGTGGTGCAAGCGGCAGATGCGATTCGATTTGTCACCACGGAAGATGGCGAAGTGGCTGCGGGTGTTGGGAAAAAGATCGAGCTGCCTATCGAAGCGTTGGAGGGCGGCATTGCGGGAAACCTGGATGCTGAAACGCTGACTGCCATTGAAGGGCGGCTGGGTCTTTCGCTTTCGGTGACGAACCTTGAGCCGACGAGCGGTGGGCGTGAACTTTCATCGGTGCAGGCGAGTGATGCGGACCGCACACGTGTGAAGGACTTGTTGATGAAAGATCTTGAAGCGCGTGCGCGCGAAAATATTTTAAGCGGATTGAAATCTGGCGATCTATTGTTTGAAAATACGCTGAATGTTTCGCAAATATTTTCAGAAGAATATAACCCGCCTGCGGGCGCGGCTGGCACCCAATTGACCTTGACCATGCAAGTGGAATTCTCTGCTCAATATGCCTCCGCTTCAGACTTGACCGAGCTTGCTGTGTTGGCGATGAACGCTTCTTTACCCTCGGGCTTCGCTTCGACCTCCGGTGCAGTGACCGTGAAGCCGGTGACGAATCCGTTTGTAGATAAAGACGGCGCGTTGAGATGGAACATGCGCGCCGAGCGAAAGATCACTCAAGTTTTTGATGCCGCGCAGGTGACGCAATTGGTGTTGGGAAATAGCGTGAAGCAAGCGCAATCGAATCTGGATGAAAACTTGCCGCCGGAAAGTTTGCCTGAAATTCGATTGTCTCCCTCGTGGTGGCAGTGGGTTCCGTTATTGCCATTTCGAATCTCGGTGGTGATGCAATGAAAAAATATTTTTGCCACAGAGACACTAAGACTCAGAGTAAACCATTTAAAAATCTCTATGTCTCTGCGACTCTGTGGCTAACAACGGAGCATACATGAGGATCCTTGCAGTTGACCATGGCGAAAAGCGGATCGGACTCGCCCTCAGCGACCCGACCGCGACGATTGCCAGCCCATTGAGTGTCATTAAACATGGCTCGCGTTTGATGGATGCCGCGCAGGTGGCGAACCTTGCGAATGAAAACGACGCTGGGCTGATCGTGATCGGTCAATCGTTTGATGAAGAAGGTAATCCCAATCTTGCTGGTCGTCGCGCTGCAAAATTTGCCGAAGCCCTGAAAGAGCAGACAAATATCCCCGTTGAATTGTTCGACGAATCATTCAGTACGCAAGATGCCCGCGCCACACGCATCGAAATGGGTGTCTCGCGCAAGAAGCGCGCCGGTCACATGGACGAGCTTGCGGCGGTGATGATTCTGAGGTCGTATATTGAAGTTCATAAAGGCACTGGTGGTTGAGTAGCCTGAGGCGACAGCCGAAGGCGTATCGAAACCACCACTAATCAAAATAATTTTGCTTACATGTTGGTCTCGATACGTTTCTCGCTAGCGCTCGAAACTACTCGACCAACGGATGAACTCATGCGCAAACTTCTCCCTATAACTATCATCGTCGCCGTCCTAACCTGCATCTGCCTGTTCCTCATCCTATTCATCATCCCATCCCAAGCCACACGGACCTATGGACCTCCGGCAGCATGGCTCACGATCTCACAGCGTGTGCAGTATTCGGCGCAATTGCTTTGGTATGACGGCTTGCTCACGCGTCCCTTGAACGAAAGTGGAACCGACCAGGTTTTCGTGATCGACACCGGCGAGTCGGTAAATTCGGTTGCGGCGCATTTGCAAGAAGTGGGACTGGTCCGGGATGCGGAATCCTTCCGTGCGTATCTGGTCTACTCCGGGTTGGATACGTCCATTCAGGCGGGCGAGTACAAGCTTAGCGCGGCGCTGTCCGCGATTGATATTGCGCGTGAATTACAAGATGCGACTTCCACCGAAATTGAATTTGTCATTCTCCCCGGCTGGCGCATGGAAGAGATCGCCGCCTTGCTCCCGACTTCCGGCTTGTCCATTACACCCGAAGAATTTCTTACACTGACACGATCTCTCTCGTCCAATTACGATTTTCTGGCAGGTGCAAATTCTACAGAAGGCTTTCTTTTCCCCGACGCGTATATTTTCTCTCGCAATGCTTCAGCCAGCGAATTGGTCAATGAATTTGTCCGTAACTTCTCGTTGCATCTTTCAGTTGATATGCGGAATGGATTCGAGAAACAGGGTCTCAGTGCCTATCAAGCTGTAATACTCGCGTCCATCGTGGAGCGGGAGGCTGTACATGATGAAGAGAAGCCGATCATCGCGTCAGTTTATCTCAACCGTATTCGCATCGGCATGAAACTCGAAGCCGACCCAACGATCCAATATGCGCTGGGCTATAACTTTGGTCAGGGCACCTGGTGGACGAACCCACTTAGTCTGGATAACTTGAAATACGACTCGCCGTATAACACATATGTGGTTGATGGCTTGCCGCCCGCGCCGATCTCAAATCCCAGTTTGGAGTCTTTGCAAGCCGTAGCATTCCCCGCTGAAACAACCTTTTACTTCTTCCGCGCGAGGTGTGATGGTTCGGGCTATCATTCCTTTGCGGCAACGTTTGAAGAGCATTTACAGAATGCTTGTCCGTAGTCGCGTTCAAAACCTTAAGCTCTCTTTCCCTTTTTCAAAACATAGATTGCAACAAGCACCATGACCAAACCTGCAACTGCCAACACCAACCCCTCAATTGCAACCGGCTTGAGAATTTGACCTGTCACCGTGCTCACGGTTTCTCGAATGGTTGAAAACAGAACGGGTGGCAAAAACCTTGCGCCTTGATTTTGAAGTACGCGCTGAACAACCAGACCGAATATAGGCGCACCAAGCCATGCCGTCAATCCACTGATCGCACCGGTTATCAGGAACGGATAGCCCCACCACTTGAGCCAATCCACAAGGGTGCGGACGGCAAAGATCGAGAGCGCGAATAAAAAGAAAAGCGGAAAGAACGGCGTGACCTTCATCAAGGCGCGGACTCGACCAAGTTTGACGCGCGGATCGTTGGGTGTGCCGCTGCTTGCGCTGGAAATCAAAGTGATCTCATCCGGGAAGGCGGTGGTCAACACCTGAAGTTGCGACTCGATCAGCGGGGTCATTAATCCCATGAGTTCTTCGGGCGGATTGCAGAGTTTGATATCGCCGCCTAATAATCCCAGCCCGAGTTGCAGAAGTTGTTCAGCCGTGCAAGCCGGTTGAACCCGCAGGATCTGTTTAATAACTTCCACGCCTGACGGACTGGCGAGATGTGTCTTGAAGGGCAACAGGGAAATGACAGCCGAATCCGCCTTGCCGTTCAAATAATTAAACACCGACTCCAGCGCGCCATCAGTAATAACCTTGAGTTCTTCTGGCGGCAATAGGAATGTGATGGTTGCCTGCCAATCGGTAACGGTCAATGGTTTCAGATAGGGGGCAGCATTTCCATTCTTCGCAATGGAGATGTGTAAGGCGTTCGCCAGAATTTCCGGCATGTGTTCATATAGCTTCTGATTCTCAAAAGCCTGTTTGTAAGTCTCAGAATCAAACGCTTTGCTTTCGATGTTGAATGCCAGCAACGCGACAACTCCGCTTATGACGAACAACATCGCGCAAATGCCTGCGACGATCTTTCTGAAGGTATCCATAATGTGATTGTAACGCGAGATTCATCTCGCAAGCGGGCGATATAAATATCGCGATACATTAATTTCCGACAATATCAATATAATCACTGGTCACGATCTCACTGCTTGAAGCGCCTAGCAATTCCAGCAGTTCATTCAAAAGGTGCGCTTTGTTATCGGCGTCCTTACGGCTCCACGTGCGGCTCTTGATCTCGAGGAAATATCCAAGCGCAGGCGTGGTCACGTTATCAAGGTTCACGTAGAACTCGGTCTCTTTATATTTGATGAACCAGCGCAGGCGGTCCTTTTCGATGGTCACTTCTGTTTTCGGAATAAAGTATTCGCGATAGAAACGCAATGAATTGCTGGCGGGCGCAAGATAGCGACTGCGTGACAGCAACACCTCGTGCTCGAACTTGCCTTCCCGTTTGCGACCGATCAAAGTCAGGCGGGAACGTGTTTTTGTGGGACTGCCCTTTACGCTGTCGATAAAATCATCTTCGCGAAAACGCAGACAGCCCTGCGTCTCATCTTCGAAAAAGAAATATGCATCATGTTGACGGTAATGCCGTTCGTATAAAATATCGATGTCGTTCCGCATCAAAGCCGCGACAATTGGGTCTGCTTCCGTTATCTTGACCTTGATCTGCACCTCGAACGACTCCTCTTCAGCCGAGCCGCCAAGTGCGATCAGTTTCGACAATACGGATTGTTCACGCTCAACCAGGAACGAGTCGATCTGCTTGGCGATATCCGCGGCGTGGGCAAGCAATTCCGTCTCGTTGACGGTGAGCAGTTTACGTTCACGCATCAGCCATTTGCCATTGACCATCACATCGGTCACATCGGTGGATTTGCTGGCGTACACGATTTGAGCGTAGGCATTGTCCGATGAGCGTCTGAAGGATGGTGAGTTGTGCAGTGGACTGAGGTCAACAAGGATCAGGTCGGCGCGACGCCCCGAGGTCAGCGAGCCGGTCAAATGTCCGATATGAAGCGCCTGTGCGCCGAGTCGCGTTGCCATTAATAAAGCTTGCGAGGCAGGGAGCGAAGTCGGGTCATTTGTCACAGCTTTGGCGATGAACGCAGCGAGGCGCACTTCTTCAAACATATCCAGATCGTTATTCGAGGCGGGACCATCCGTGCCGATGCCCACGTTGAGCCCGGCTTCGAGCATTTTGACAACGGGCGCAAAACCGGAAGCGAGTTTGAGATTCGACGAGGGGTTGTGCGAGATGCCCGCGCCCGCGTGATGCAGTGTGCGGATCTCGCCCATATCGATATGCACGCAGTGCGCGGCGATGACCTTGGCTTCGAGCAAGCCTTGCTTCTTCACATAGGGAATCACCGGCATGCCGTTCTCGCTGCGCATGTTATCCACCTCGAAAGATGTTTCAGCGAGATGCGTGTGCAGCGGGATATCGAACTCCAGCGCCAGCTCAGCGGTCTCGCGCAAAATTTCGGCGGTGCAGGTATACGGCGCATGCGGAGCAATGGAGGGAACGATCAGCGGATGTCCCTTCCACTTCTTGATGTAATCGCGCGCCTTCTCCATCGCATCTTCATACGATGCCGCATCGGGTGTTGGGAACTTGAGAATAGACTGCCCGCAGACTGCACGCATCCCAGCTTGCGCGGTGGCAGTGGCAACATCGTCCTCATAAAAATACATGTCGTTGAAGGTCGTCACGCCGCTGCGAATTAATTCACCGCAAGCGATGGAAGTTCCCAGCCGGATAAATTCCGGTGAGGCGAATTCTTTTTCCACGGGCCACATGTAGCCTTGCAACCAAACATCGAGTCGCAGATCATCTGCGATACCGCGCAGGAGCGTCATGGGCACATGCGTATGCGCGTTGATCATGCCGGGCATCAACACTTTGCCTTTGCAGTCGATTGTCTCTTTTGCACGCGTAGCGTATTCTTTCTTGAGCTCATCTTCATTTCCCACTGCGACAATGCTATCGCCATTGACTGCGACTGCGCCGCGTGTGTATTGATTCATTTTGTCATCCATAGTGAGGACGTGCGCGTTGAGGAAAAGGGTGTCTATGGTTTGCATGTGTGCTCCTTTATTCTGGAGTACGGGAGCTTGCTCCCGTACCCGACAGCAAGCTGTCGGACTCCAAAGTTAACTCACGGAATAAAATTCACCAGCGCGATCAGCGCTTTCTGATTTTTATCGAAGTCGGTATCTTTATGATTAGTCAATTCCATATCCACGGCTGCGCCGACGCCGTTCTCTACCGCCCAGTCAGCGAGCGTGCCGGTATATTCACAGCCGGTATCAACAGGCGGGTATGGATATTTGGTGACGAAAGCCAACGTGCTTGCGAAGCGTTTTGAAGATTCTTCCCACGGCACGCCGCCCGGAAAGACTCCCAGTGCCGCGCTGTGATAACTGATCATCGCCTGGATTTTGTGCGAGCTAATAAAACTCATCACGGAACGCGTCTCTGGCTCCGAGCCGCCATAGGTTCCGCCGGTGGTTGGACGATACACCCAACAGCCATCGCGATCCCAATCAGCAACCCAGTTACTGGAAGGGAAATTGCGATTCAGGTCCACGTCATTTTCATTGACGCGTCCATCCACATCATGCGAGCGCGCTTCGGCATCAGGATTCATGTTACGGATGATATACAGAGATGCGTCATTAGGGATGACTTCAGGGTTTTCAGTAATATGCGCAATCAATTCGTTGGCAAGTGCAACCGTGTTGCCCTCATACCCGCCGTGAATTCCAGCCACGATCAGGTATTGTCGCGCGCCGCTTCCAAATCTATACACCTCGATCGGGCGACTCTGCACCGAGAACCCGATCACACCGGGAATCTGTCCATTGGAGAGGACGAAGGGTGTCGAGGTTTCAAAGACTGGCGGTGTATAAAAAGGGTTCGGCGTTAAAGTTGGCAGAAAATAACTTGTTGGCGCACCTTGTTGAATTATGCCCGGTGTAGGAGTTGCGCCGAATATGGCGTTTGCCGCCGAGGCGCCCTGCTGGTTGAAATAAAACAAACCTGCGATCAACAGACACAAAACGCCAACGCCGTTCACGCCCCAGATCACGTACACCCAGGTCAGCGATTGCTTTTTGCGGCGCGCCATTAATCGGTCTCCACGGCTCGGCGTCTTAACCAATCCAGCGCAAGGTTGACCGCCCAACGTGTGACACTGCGCGGCGGTCCGCCATAACTAATGTGATGAGTCTTTTCACCGCGCGGCGTGATCAGCGCAATAGCGGCTGTGCGATTCTCAATGGATGCGATCACGCCCAATGCCGCATCTGATCTGGATTCGGCGCGGACGGCGCGTAAGGCTTCTAAAAGCGAATCAGGATCGAGGTTCGGGATTGAAGCGGTGTGCGGGACTTTGCGTGCCAGCATGCCGTCCAATCCGGATTCGATCCCGATCAGACTCCAGCCGCGGCTGGCTACGGCGTTAAGTGCCGCATCTTCCAATGTATCCTCGTCAACTCCGAAGACCACGTCCCCAAGCCTTTCTCTAACATCGTTCTCGATCTTGGCGATCATCTCATCGGCTTCGGCTTCACTTTTTGCTTTCGCCGCGATGCGAATATCGACCACGCCAGTGTGCGCGGCAAGCCCAACGGTGGGATTGCTCAATGTTTCAAGGTCGGCGATCTTTTCATCGATCATGCCCTCGCCGAGACCCGAGCAATGCAAAACTTTGATCTTGATGATCTCATCTAAATTAAATCTTTTTTGCAAATACGGCACAATGGATTCGTGCAGGATATATTCCATTTCGTTTGGCACACCGGGCAGGGAGATGACGACGCTCGCCCTCACCCCTAACCCCTCTCCCTGTGGGAGAGGAGGAGTCTCAACAATGAAGCACGGTGCCGTGCCAACGGGATTTGTAATTCCCAACGCACCCTTCGGAACATAAGCCTGGCGTTTTTGATTTTCAGATGGTTTGCGCCCATAGCGCGAAATGACGGCGACCACCTGATCCCAAAGTTCTTCACGGAATTCAGTTTCGACTCCTACAGCCAATGCCACAGCATCACGCGTGGGGTCATCCACTGTGGGACCGAGCCCGCCGGTAGTGATGACGATCTCGGCGCGCTGTAGCGAGTCGCGGATCACTTCCGCGATGCGTTCGGCGTTATCGCCGATGGTGATGGTACGGAATAAGTTCACGCCCATGCTGCGCAGGACGCGCGCGATGTAACGCGTGTTGGTGTCGACGATCTCACCGAGTAATATTTCTGTTCCGATGGTTATGATTTCTGCTGAGGGCATATGGGTTCTCTTCTGGATTCCAGAAGCTTGCTTCTGATTCAGCGGGCAGCAAGCTGCCCGACTCCAGAGTGTAATTTAAAATTCCACTTCTGTTCCAAGCTTCATCTCGCGGGCGTTCTTGAGCGCGAGTTGGGCGGCGGCGGCATCTTGTACGGCGTTGCCAACCGATTTGAAGATCGTGATCTCGTCTTCAGATTGTCTGCCGGATTTTTTGCCTAGAACGATCTCACCGAGTTCAGCATGAATATCTGACTCTTTGATCAACCCGGCTTGGATGGTTTTGATAATATCACCGGCTTCATCCATGACAGTGCTGTACGAATCGACGACGATGTGGGCGCGGGCAACGGTTTCGATGGGGAGTTCCTGCATCGCCGGTGTGTATGCGCCGATGGCAGAGATGTGTGTCCCTGATTTTACATCGTTATCGTGAAAGATGGCTTGCGATGACGTTGTCGCTGTGCAGATAATATCTGCTTGTTCAATGGTTTCTTTGGGCGATCTAGCCACACGCACATCTTTTGGAATATTATTCCTGCCAGCCATTTCCTCTGCAAATACTTTGGCTTTCTCAGGCGAGGGATCATAGATCCAGGCAGTTTCGATCTCGCGTGCCGTACAAGCGGCTTCGAGTTGAGTACGTCCCTGTGCGCCAGCGCCGAAGATCGCAGCCACTTTGCTGTCTTGGCGCGCGAGAATGTCAATTGCGGCACCGCTCCCGGCACCGGTGCGGATGGCAGTGAGCGTGTTCCCTTCCAGTAATGCCATGATACGACCGGTATCTGTATCGAGTACCAGCACTGCGGCTTGGATGTAGGCGAGTCCGCGGGCGGGGTTGTGCGGGAAGATCGCAACGACTTTGACCGCCAACGCTTCGTCTGTGTCCGTTTTCATATAGGCGGGCATGAATAACCCCAGGGCGTCGCGGCTCGGGATGGGTAAACGCGTCCGGATCGGCACAACGGCCGTCCCGTTGGAAAGCGAGGCGTAAGCATCCTTCATCGCGGCGATGGCTTCGTTCATCGGTAAGGCTTGTCGGACTTCGTCTGCGTTGAGGATTAGCATAGATTTTTTCCAGTTGCAGTTTGAGATTGCTTCGGGCGAAGAGCAAGAGCGCCCTCGCAATGACATGTCGGTATTAAAAAGCGCAGAGGAGAATTTCGCCTCTGCGCCGGTAGGGTTGATGGGAAGTTACTCCATTCCCAGATAGGCTTTTTGAACCGTAGGATTGTTCTGGAGATTTTCAGCAGTATCACTGATTACGATCTCGCCTGTTTGCAGTACGTAACCGCGATGAGCAATGGAAAGCGCCATGAGGGCATTCTGTTCCACAAGCAGGATGGTAACGCCTTCGCTGTTGATCTTCTGAATGGTCTCGAAAATGAGTTCCACCAGCACGGGTGCGAGACCCATGGATGGTTCATCCATTAATAGGAGGCGCGGGCGAGCCATGAGAGCGCGGCCCGTGGCGAGCATTTGCTGTTCACCACCAGAAAGTGTTCCGGCTATTTGTATACGACGTTCCTTGAGGCGGGGGAATAGTGTGAAGACGCGGTCAATGTCATCTGTCAGTTCCTGTTTGCTATTACGACTGAAAGCGCCCATCTCCAGGTTTTCTGTTACGGTGAGACGGGCAAAAATGCCGCGTCCCTCAGGCACCATGGAAATCCCCTTATAAACGATCTCGTGGGCCTGATATTTTGAAAGGTCCTCGTTCTCAAAGGTTACGATACCTTCGCGCGGTTTGATCAATCCGGAGATCGTGCGCAGGGTCGTAGTCTTGCCTGCGCCGTTGCCGCCGATCAGGGTAACGATCTCGCCCTCTTCAATCGTAAGATTGACACCTTTGAGGGCATGGATATTCCCGTAATATGTGTTTACGTTCTCAACTTTTAGCATGGTCATATTATTTACCTACCCGGCCTTTTTGGTGAATCGTTCATGAGCGGTTGCCATGCCCGCTGTGGCGGCACCGCGTCCGAGGTACGCTTCGATCACGCGCGAATTACTCTGGATCTGGGCAGGTGTGCCTTCAGCGATCTTTTCGCCATAATCAAGGACAGTGATGTTTTCGGAGATACCCATCACAACGCGCATGTGGTGTTCAATGAGTAGAATGGAGATCCCGATCTCATCGCGCAGACGGCGGATGAATGCGGTCAGATCTTGGGTTTCGCGCGGATTCATGCCTGCGGATGGTTCGTCGAGCAGGAGCAGTTTTGGTTTGGTAGCCAGGGCGCGGGCGATCTCAAGGCGACGTTGCGCGCCGTAGGGCAGATTGCGTGCCAGCATATCGCCTTTGCTTTTCAAGTCCACGAAGTCAAGCAGTCTTTGTGCTTCGGCGAGGGCATTCTTTTCTTCTTTACGAACATTCGGGGTACCGAGAACGGCGCTGAGCCACGATGAATGCAGGAATACATGCTGGCCGACCAGGATATTCTCGAGCGCAGACATATCGGCAAACAAGCGGATGTTCTGATAGGTACGCGAGATGCCAAGCTTAGTGATCTGGTCCGGGCGCAGTTTTTGGATGGATGTGCCTTCAAAGAGGATCTCGCCCTCATCGCATTTTGCAAAGCCCGTGATGCAGTTGAAGAAAGTGGTCTTGCCTGCGCCGTTCGGCCCGATGATGCTCACAATGGCTTTTTCAGGGATCTCGAAATCCACTGAGTTGACGGCGACCAATCCGCCGAATCGTTTGGTCACTTTTTTTGCAGTTAGGATGGATGCCATGGTGACCTCTTTATGCCTTCGTTTTTGCCGGAACATCAGAATGGTGCAGTTCGCGGAGAGTCGTCTGGGATGGCCACAAGCCTTCGGGTTTGGCAAGCATCATTACGATCAATGTAATGCCGTAAAGCAGGAAGCGGAATTCCGAGATCTCGCGCAAAAGTTCAGGCAGACCGATCAGAGCGATGGCGCCCACGATCACACCGGGGATACTTCCCATACCACCAACGATAATGAGGGATACCACATTGATCGACACGATAAGTTGCATGCTAGTGGCAAAGATGGATCCGATCAGTGTGGCAAAGATCGCGCCTCCCAAACCTGCCATGGCAGCGCCGAGGATGTAGGCTAGCAGTTTAGTTTGGATGAGGTTGATGCCGAGTGCTTCTGCGACATCTTCATCTTCACGAATAGCCATCCATGCGCGGCCGAGCCGGGATTCGCGCAATCTCCAGGCAACAAAAGCAATGATCAAAGCGCTTGCCACGGCGAGGTAGTAAATATCCTGGGGCTTGGCTAATTCAATGCCATTACACACGCGAGGCACATCTACTTGAAGGAAATCGCCCAGTATTCCAATGCATGGTTTTTGAATGCCGATGATCCCTTGCGGACCTCCAAAAAACGGGGCAAGGAAATCAGAACCGGCTAACAGGCGCACAATCTCTCCGAAGCCGAGCGTGGCAATGGCAAGATAATCGCCGCGCACACCGAGCACAGGCAAACCAAGGACTGCTCCAAAAGCCATGGCTACCAACACCGCTATCGGGACAGCCACCCAGAAGGAGATATGTTGTAAGCCAAACGCCCCGTAGGATGTTAACAAGCCAACCGTATATGCACCGACTGCATAAAACGCTACAAAGCCCAGATCAAGCAAGCCTGCAAAGCCAAGGGTAATGTTGAGTCCAAGCCCCATCAGGATGAATAAGGTCACGGTCACAATTACTTGTGCAATGAAGGGTCCTGAAACCTGGGGAAGACCGAGGGCAATGAACGCGATCAAGGCAAAGGCCGCCACGCGCAGTGAAAGCTGTCCCGTTTTCGGAAGCCTTGTAATGCCTGATCTTACATTATCGCCTTTATAGTTCCAGAACATGGAAATCGCCATAACGCTAATAAAGAAAATGATGGAACCGCTCAGGGTCAAACCGGTTTGTCCGAAAAGATACTTGGCCGCTATTGACATACCGGGACCCTGGTTGATCATAACCACACGAAAGAGGCCGGAGAAAAGCGCCATGAAGATCACAAATAATAGACTGCGGCTGAGGGGCCGGCGGAGCATTTCAGGTAAGAGCAGAAAAGCCGCGCCGATCAACCCGGAAATTGCACCAACTGTGGGCAGGATCCAAACGTTTGCCATTCCCTTTTTAAGGGTAAGCAAAACATATAATGTTGGAGATGCATTAAGGAATACAGCGCGCAAGTTAACTTGATTACCGATGATAACGAGCAGCGCAACCAGAGAGCCGGTAATTAATCCGGCTAGGAGTCCCGAGATCAGGTTGGGAACAGGCTTGTTTTCGCCGAGCAGGCTCGAGGTCCGGCGGGATGCGACAAAGCCCGCAACAGTGCTTGTGGCGAGCAGGACAAACTGTCCGAGAGTAATCACTTTTTCAATGACATCGCGCTTACTAAAGACTTCCACCATGCCAACGAGGCAGATGAAAATGGCGATTGCACCACCCAAAAGACCGGTCTTGATAGCGCTCCAGAGGAAGTTTTCTTTTTTCATGGTATTCACCCTGTTAGGCTTTCTTTCTGGCCAGGCGTTCGCCCAAAATGCCTGATGGACGAAATAACAAGATCATGACCAGCATGGTGTAAGCAATGGCATCCTTAAGCTGATAGGGGCGGGGGATACCGAGACCTTCGAGGAAGAGCGATGGGCCCACTGACTCAAAAATGCCAAGCACAAGTCCGCCGACCATGGCGCCGGGAATATTGCCGATGCCACCCAAAACTGCGGCAGTGAAGGCTTTGATACCGGGTACAAAGCCCATAAAGAAACCAACCTGACGAAACATGAGCGAATATAACACGCCGGCTGCGCCTGCCATAGACGCGCCAATTGCAAAGGTGGCGACTATAATGCGATTGACATCAATGCCCATGAGCGCAGCGGTGTCTTTGTCTTCAGAGACGGCGCGCATGGCTTTACCAATCTTTGTGAACTGGACAAGAGAATAAAGGATAGCCATCATGATAAAAGCTGCGATCGCAACTACGATCTGAACCTTTTGGATGCCAATACCGAAAACGTTCCATTCTCCTGCAAGAGCTTTTATCGCAGGGTAGGCATATACACCAGGGCCAAAAAAACCACGGAAGGTGTATTGTAAAAAGAAAGAAGCGCCGATGGCGCTGATCAGGGGCACCAGACGAGGGGCTCCGCGTAGGGGACGGTAGGCGATGCGTTCCACTAGCATGGCAATAGATGCTGACATAAGCATGGCGAACAAGATGGGTATTAAAAATCCCAAAAGCGGATGGGCATCAATAAACCCGATATTATCGAGCCAGGTGGCAAGAAAATAAGCTGAGAATGCTCCGCTCATGAAGATCTCCCCATGCGCGAAATTGATCATGCGCAGGATGCCGTAAACCATTGTGTAGCCCAGCGCGATCAAAGCGTACAGGCTGCCTTGAGAAATTCCCTGGACCACAAATGAGAGCCACTGCTCGCCGGTGTATTTTCCAGCGCGGATCGTAACAATTGTGCCAATTAAAATAGCTGCAACGATCAGGATCCGAAACCCCCATAAGAAACCACTGACAACCAGATCCAATACTCGTTCACCGAGACTTGTGCGCATGGACTTTCTCCTCACAGAAGGTTGTAAGAAGGGGGCAGGCAGAATGCCTGCCCCCTTCTGCGTACTATAACTCAACGTTTCGAGCTAGGGGAAGATTTTCTTGGGGTTCGGGGCAGTAGCAGATGCCGGATCCCAAGAAGCGGGATCGGCGTTCATGATCTCGTAAACAGCGATCACGGGAGCGCCGCAGTCACCAGTGGGCGAGCAGGAGAGCGTACCGGTGATGCCCTTGAAGTCTTTGGTGGCAAAGATGGCTGCGCGCAGGGCGCCACGCGGAACATAAACTGTGCCATCGGCTTCCACAACAGCTACCTTCTCAAGAGCCGCAAAGAGGATATTGGCGGCATCGTAGGCATGGGCATGGAAGGTGGAAAGAGTGGAACCACCATACTTGGCTTTGTGCTTTGCAATAAATCCAGCATAATCGCCGGTGAAGGCGCTAAAGTCTGGGCTGGAGAGATACATGCCTTTGGCGTTCTCGCCGCCGCCTTTGAGCAAGTCAGCGGTGAAGATGCCGTCTGAACCAGCGATCGGAACAGTCTCAAGACCAGGAACATCACGGATCTGGGCAGTGACGAAACCACCAACAGCGACAAAGACCGGATAATATAAGAAGTCAGGCTTGGCGGCAGCGATCGTGGTGAGCACAGGCTTCATATCCGTGGCGTCTTTGGCAACAGCTTCTTGAGCGACGATCTCGCCGCCGAGAGCCTTGAAGTTGTCAGCGAAGACTTGCTGAAGAGCTTGAGCATAGGCGGAACCATCATGGAGGGTTGCGGCCTTGCGGGCTTTAAGGAAGTTATACGCGAACTCGGCCACGGCTTTGCCTTGGAAGGCATCACTGTGAGCGGTACGAGCATAACCAGCGAAGTCAGGACCACGGGCGGGATCAGTCAATTTCGGGCGGGTGTTGGATGGGGAAATGGTGGTCAAGCCAGCAGCGGTGATGGCAGCGATACCACCGACGGTTTCATCGGAACAGCTGGAGCCAATCAAGCCAACGAGCGATGTATCAGTCGCGAGCTTGGCAGCTGCAGTAGCGCCGCCTTCAGGGGTACAGCCTGCATCTTCAGTGGTCAACGAAATAGCATGACCGAGGATCTTGCCGCCTTTATCATCAATGGCGATCTCGACACCACGCTTGGAATCTTCACCAAGGGAGCCATCGGCGCCTGAGAGAACACCCCAATAAGCGATGTGAACTGGTTCACCCGGAGCGATTTTCACGCAGCCGAGAGCGTCTTTACATTCGTACATGGTAGCAGCAGGTGTGGCAGGGGCGCCGCAGGCAACAAGCAGCATGCTGGCGAGTACCAAAAGCGATAGTACATTAAACAAGCGTTTCATTTTCTTACTCCTCCGAAAATAGTTAGGAAATTCTTTTTGTATCCAAATTGGATACGACGATAGGCAGACCATGCGCAGTAGTCGGCACCACCTCCTTCAACGAGAATTTTATTTCCATTAACTCCAAGAGTCGGAGAGCTCATTTAATTCTCACGACTCAAAAATGGCATAGTTGAACCTGTTTGACCAGGTCGCACAGAATATTAACGACTAATAGTACGTGAATTTTAGCAAGGGGTCAAGTGACTTATTGATGAAACTATTTTTTCTCATGAGACCGATAAAGTAATTGTTCCCGGATACGCAGATCGGTATTGCGGATCTTCATTGCCAGATCAGCTGCCAGATTATACATTAAGCGGTAGCCCAATTGCGGATAGGTCTCACATAGCATGATCAATTTATTGCGCGGAATAATGATGAGCCGAGTATCTTTTTGCGATGCGCAGGCAGATGCAGACCGCAGCCCCTCGTCAACCAGAGCAACTTCCCCGAATGATTGACCCCGCCGCATGGTCGCAATGACCTTATTTTCGATGCCATCCTCAGTGGTACTAACCAGCGAGGGGTCCACAACGATATCCACTTCGCCCTGAATGATGACATATAACTCTTTACTGCTGCTGTTCTCTTTAAAGATCAGGTCGTCTTTTTGATAGGTTGCTTCCTGGCAAATATTCGCGACCAATTCAAGTTGAGTGGGTGTGAATTGAAAGAAAATATCGCTTTGCTTTAATGAGTTTACGACTGAAGCATTTGACACGGCAACCTCCGAAATTTTCATGAGTGTAGCATAAACATGGATGAAGTGCAACGCTTCATCCTACGAATCAGCTGATTCGGTTACGAATAGCGTTTCCCTGCCTGCGACTATGGATAGACTTGATTCAACCAATCGAGTGGATTCACCTGAATACCGTTCACCCACACTTCCCAATGCAAATGAGGTCCGCTGACGCGCCCGGTCCCGCCTACCAACCCGATCACCTGACCTTGCGTCACCATGTCGCCTACATTAACTAGTTGTTCTGACTGATGCCAAAAACCACTATACACACCCAAACCATGATCGATGATCGTAGCATTGCCTCGTACCGTTAAAGGTCCGGCAAATACCACCTTCCCGGCGGCTGGTGCAAAGATCTGTAATCCTGTCCCACCCGCAAAATCCAAGCCGGTATGGAATCCCGTAATGGTTAAATTAGTGCCATCGCCATGGTAAGTTCGGCGTGTCCCATAGCGGGATGTATATTGGTCGGGATACACAGACGGGGACTTAAAGACCCCATCCCAATATTTTGTTGGTGTAAATGGACCGGTAATTGCAATTACGTTTTGAAGCTCAGGCTCGGTCACTACCGGATCGATCGTATTGGCAGGCACGTTGATTTCTTCGCTGTAATAATCGCCCTTTGTAACTAGCACCATTTGCTCGAAGGATCGTTTGTTTCCATCAGGCAAAGTAGTTTCCAACTTTAAGGGATAGACACCCGGCTCCAATAAAGCATGGACGCCTTGTAACGAAATTTGCTCGTTGTTCGTTTGAAAAAAATTTAATGGACTTTCAACAAGCATGCCAGACACTGGTATATTGTTTTGGGTTTGCACCCGGATAACTTCTGTCCCGCCTTGTACAATTGGCAGTGGTTCTATGCTAGCGTTTAGGAAGGTTGATGGCAATCCCGTGACTTTGCCTTCACCGTCAATAGGTGAATACAACACGTCGCCCGGCAAGGTGTCCCAAGTACCTTTTTGCTTATTGGTTTCAGCGAGAGTCCACGGATCGCTGTTTTGTTTGACAGCCAACTCCAACAGCGATTCGCCCGTCCCGGCGCTGATGCGGGTGTTTAAATCTTGCTGACCCTTTTGTTTTGGAATGATCAGGCTGATCCCTACATATAACTCTGTTGGGCTGACAAGCCGATTGAGCTTGATCAGTTGTTCATCAGAGGCTTGGGTGCGCTTGCTTAAACTCCGCAGTGAATCGCCGAAAGCAATAACCTCGGTGTCGAGGATGCCGGTTAATCCCTCAAGCCCGGGAATGACAAGTTGTTGACCCTGCGATAATACATTTGGGTCGATCCCTGCGTTGGCTGTGAGCAATTCATCGAAGGTGATATTGAATCGATTGGCGATCGAATAGAAAGTATCCCCCGATTGAACGATATACACAGGTCCGTTGGCTTGTGCGGCAGCAGGTCGAATGGCGAGACCCATGATGAAAATGATAAATAATAGAAATAGGGAAGTGAGCTTACGCATCCTTGAATTGTACCGTGTCGCCAATTTTATAGTCTTCCCAGCGTTCAGGATGGATCTCGAGCACATAGCGGGCGGGCTGTTTGGATAAGTACGCCGGTCGCCATGATCTTGCGATGGTCTTATCCACGACCTTCATATCAGAGTTGATCCAGATGATAGTCAAGTCGAAGGCAACGAACAGCATATGAATAGAAGAGTCGAGGCGTGAATCACGTGTCCCAACCAGAAGCAGACCCTCGTCAAGTTCGAGGCGGGGGCGGAATGTTAGTCCACGCAGCTGGGTGAAGAAGGTGTCGCAGTATTTGATGCGTGGCAGACTGTCGATCTTCCGATTTTTGTTTTCGATGGTGATGTTTTTGGGCATGTTGTTAAATTAAAAACGAGGCGGCATCCTGAGCGCAGACGACACTTGCGCCTAGCGCAAGTGCAGGTGAGGAGCCTCGTTTATGCTTTCTGTAAAACTTTTTCGATACTGCTGAGCAGGTCTTGCGGACTGAATGGCTTGGCGATGTAGTCATCCACTTTGGCGATGTGCAAGCCCAGTACTTTATCGATGCTTTGCGCCTTGGCGGTGACGACAATGACCGGAATGTTTTTCGTCTTTTCGTCGGCTTTTATTTGTTGGTATACTTCCCAGCCATCCATGTCGGGCATCATCAGATCCAACAGCACCAGATCCGGGTGTTCGTCGCGGATCATCTTCAAGCCCTCTACGCCGCCGGTAGCACCTTTTACTTCGAACCCGCGCCGTCCTAGAATCAACCGAATGAGATCGATCATTTCAGGTTCGTCTTCAATACAAAGTATACATTTTAAGTTCGTAGCCATTTGATTGCCTGCGAGTAGTTTACCATAAAGTGAAACCAATGAAAATAATAACATGGAACGTTAATGGCATTCGCGCCGCACTCAAGAAAAATTCATTGAATTGGGCTTGGGAACAGGACCCTGACCTGTTGTGTCTGCAGGAGGTCAAAGCCCGCCCAAACCAGTTGAATAGGGATCAAGCAGCCTCTCTACCCATGTCGTATATCTGGGATCCGGCGAAAACGCCCGGTTACAGCGGCGTGGCGACTTTCCACAAAAATCCGCCTCTGGATTTTCAAATAGGATTAGGTGAGGAGCGCTTTGACGTGGAAGGACGCGTCATCTCTACACTCCAGGCTGGTTTCCGGCTCTTCAACATTTACTTTCCGAACGGTCAACGCGGTCAGGAACGCGTGGACTACAAACTCGATTTCTATGCGCGCTTACTCGATATTTGTGACGAATTGCACGCCAAAGGGGAGAGCCTTATTATCACTGGTGATTTCAATACCGCCCATATGCCCATTGACCTGAAGAATGCCAAACAAAATGAAAAGACTTCAGGTTTTCTGCCTGAGGAACGTGCGTGGGTGCAGAAATTCCTTGACCACGGCTTTGTGGATATCTACCGCAAGTTTTACCCTGAACGGGTCCAATACACCTGGTGGACCTACATCAGCAATGCGCGCGAGCGGGGCGTCGGCTGGCGGTTGGACTACTTTCTCGTTTCAGAAGCGTTGGCAGACCGGGTAAAAGACGTGATCATTCACGAAAATGTGCTAGGATCTGACCATTGTCCGGTGGAATTGATCTTGAAGTAAGAGCGTGACATCCCCATTTGTCCAAACCCTACCCTAAAGTCCTTCGTAGTGGCGACTTTAGTCGCTTTTTAGCCGAACGACTGAACTCGTTACTACGTTTTTTCATGGTCTACTGATTATTAGAGAAGTATATAAAACTTTCCAGTGGGCTACTCTTGGATACCCCATGTTGGTATAATCTTGGCTGGAATTATTATGGAGGCAGTGTGAATCCTAGAAACCAATCTTTTATCGTAACCCTTCTACTGGTCGTAGCGGTCGTTGCCATGGTTGTGACGGCCATTCAACGTGAGTCTAAAGTTACAACTCCGTTGACGATCAGTGAAGTGGCGCAGGCGATCAAATCCGGTAGTGTCAACAAGATCGTCATCCAAAATGACGGCAGTTTACGCGTCATGTATAAGACCGGCGATGAAGCCAAGACTCAGACGGGCGTTCAGTCCTATAAAGAATCCAACGCTACTCTGGTCGATCAGTTGATTAGCCTTGGCGTAACCCCAGAACAACTTTCAGCTGAGAATATCAAGATCGAAGTTGAAGCCCCATCCATTTGGGAAGGTGCGTTGGGCGGTTTCCTTGTCTATCTGTTGCCGCTCGTGTTGATGGTGGGTGTGTTCTGGTTTATCTTCCGCCAGGCGCAAGGCTCGAACAACGCCGCCATGTCATTTGGCAAATCACGTGCGCGCATGTTCAGCGGCGAACATCCCACTGTTACATTTCAAGATGTAGCCGGTGCAGATGAGTCCAAGCAGGAACTGGCAGAGATTGTTGAGTTCCTCAAGGAACCCCAGAAGTTCATTCAGCTTGGTGCGCGTATTCCGAAGGGCGTGTTGCTCGTTGGTCCTCCTGGAACTGGCAAGACCCTGCTTGCCAAAGCAGTTTCAGGCGAAGCAGGAGTACCGTTCTTCTCCATCTCAGGTTCAGAATTTGTGGAAATGTTCGTGGGTGTCGGCGCCAGCCGTGTCCGTGACCTGTTCGACCAGGCAAAACGACATTCCCCCTGTATTATTTTCGTAGATGAAATTGATGCTGTAGGTCGTCAGCGCGGCGCCGGGCTGGGCGGTTCACATGATGAACGCGAACAGACCTTAAATCAAATGCTCGTCGAAATGGACGGCTTTGATACAGACACGAACGTCATCATTATCGCCGCCACCAACCGTCCCGACATTCTTGACCCGGCATTGTTACGTCCTGGTCGCTTTGACCGCCGTGTCACGCTTGATCGCCCCGATCGGAAGGGCCGCGAAGATATCCTCAAGGTTCACGTGAAAGGCAAGCCCTTGGATCCCACTGTGGATCTTGGCACGATCGCAGGTGGTACGCCCGGTTTTGTGGGTGCCGATCTGGAGAACCTGGTCAATGAAGGCGCAATCCTTGCCGCGCGTCGTAACAAAAAATCGATCGGTCAGTCAGACATGGAAGAAGCGATCGAACGCGTTGTGATGGGACCTGAGCGCAAGTCCCGTTTGATCTCGGAAGAAGAGAAGCGCATCATCGCCTACCATGAGGCGGGTCATGCCATCGCGATGAATGCCGTTCCTGAAGCGGATCCTGTTCAAAAGATCACCATTGTTGGCCGCGGACAGGCTGGCGGTCTTACATGGTATCGCCCTGATGATGATCGTATCCTTACGTCTCGTAAGAAAATGACAGCCGCATTGGTGGGTCTGCTCGGCGGACGTGTCGCCGAAGAACTCGTCTTTGACGATATCACCTCCGGTGCCTCCAGTGATATTGAACGCGTAACCCAAATGGCGCGTATGATGGTGACGCGTCTGGGCATGTCCAGCGAAATGGGCTTAATGACCTACGGTCAAAAAGAGGAAATGATCTTCCTCGGTCGTGAGATCTCTGAACAACGTGATTACTCAGAAGCGATCGCCCAAAAGATCGATGCCGAAGTCCGAAAACTTGTGGATGATTCATATAAGGTCACAAAGAAATTGCTGACCAAGTATCGCAAGGAATTGGATGCTGTTGCGCAAAAACTACTCGAAGTTGAATCGCTTTCGCGCGAAGAGTTTGAAAAGATCTTCCCGCCGCCATTCCCCAAGAAGAGCGGTACACCGCAGATACCGTGAACGGAGTAGACACGTAAATACGGAAACAAGTAAACAAGAAAAGAGCCTTTGGATTATCCGAAGGCTCTTTTCTTAAGTTTATCGGGGCTTACGCAGAATGATTCGTTTGTCCGCTAATCCACGCTAATCTGCGCGAATTTGTAAAAGATTAGCGTGGATCGGTGAAGATTAGCGGAAAGAAACTGAGTTTTGCGTATCCTATCTATTTTACATGCTTACGCTGATTACCTTACGCATGGTAAAAAAAAGAGAAAATCTGCGTTTTTCTGCGTTCATCAGCGTCCTGATTTTGAAAGTGTAATGTATCAAATGCTTACCTGTCTACCTGTTTCCTTGTCTACCTTTCACTTCCCCTCTTCCTTATGTTGCCGCACCAACTCGCGCCTGAGAATCTTTCCAACGGTTGTTTTTGGCAATTCAGTTCTGAATTCAATATGAGTTGGCACTTTATAAGGCGCAAGATGTTCTTTGCAAAATGCGCGCAGTTCGTCCGCTGTCATTGTCTCGCCTGGTTTTAATACGATCCACGCCTTAACCGTTTCGCCGCGGTTCGGGTCAGGGATGCCGCCCACGCCCACTTCCAACACTTTAGGATGATCCATGATCGCCTCTTCCACTTCACGAGGCCACACCTGGAAACCGCCCGGCTTGATCAGTTCCTTCTTGCGGTCAACAATGTAGAAGTAACCGTCTTCGTCCATGCGGGCGATATCGCCGGTGAACAGCCAGGTCTTGCCGTCTTTCCATTGCCTTAAGACGTTGGCAGTTTCGGTGGGCATGTTGTGATAGCCCTTCATGACTTGCGGTCCGTGAATAATGATCTCGCCGATCTCACCTTGGGCAAGTTCGGTTTCGCCATCATCGAGGCTGACGAGTTTACAATCCACATCGGGCAGGGGCATGCCGATTGAACCTACTTTATTTACACCATTCAATGGGTTGCAGTGTGTGCCAGTAGGCGCTTCGGAGAGTCCGTACGCCTCAAATAACTTGCCGCCTGTCAGGCGCTCAAACGCTTCCTTGGTCTCACGCATCAATGGAGCAGAGCCAGAGATGCAAGCCTTGATGGAGGAAAGATCATATTTGCCCGCTTTTACATCAGGATGATTGTTAAGCCCGTTATACAATAAAGGCACACCTGGGAAAATGGATGCCTTATATTTGCTGATATTAATCAATACATCTTTTAAGTCGCGCGCGTTTGGCACCATTACGATGCTTGCCCCAACGACCATGCCAAAATTCATACCGGCCACCATGCCGTACACATGGAAAAGCGGAATGCCCATCAACACCACTTCCTTACCTTCCTCCAGACCCGTCATCCAGTTTTTGATCTGAAGTGTATTTGCGACAACATTGCGATGCATCGCCACCGCGCCTTTTGGAGTGCCAGTGGTTCCCCCGGAATATTGGAAGAGCGCGGTATCATCTGGTCCTATTTCCACATTTGGTTTTGGCGAATTGGCGTGTTTTGCAAGCAGGTCTTTCATCCATACATCGCCATTTGCAAGCGACTCGACTCGGTCGCCTTCCTTTTTTTCCTTTACAAGCGTAAACAAAAGGCGCGTGATGGGCGGCAGGGTTTCTTTGATATTTGTAACGATGATCCGCTTAAGTTTGGAGCGTTCTCTGACCGTCTTCAACTTCCCGTAAAAACGACTAAGCGTAAACATGATCTCGATATTTGCATCGTTTACCGGAATCAAAATTTCATCCACAGGATAGGTGGGGTTTACAGCCACAACCACCCCGCCCGCTTTCAGAATGCCGAAGTATGCGATCATGAACTGCGGCGTGTTCGGCATGAATATTCCAACACGGTCGCCTTTCTTCACGCCCATCTCCACCAGCGCCGCCGCCATATGATCCGTCAATGCGTTCATCTCGCGATACGAAATGACCGCACCCTTGAAAATAGTACAGGCGCGGTCAGGATATTTGCGCGCGGCTTCCTCTAAAAAATGGAACAGCGGCACTTTTGGATATTCGATCGTTTGCGGAACCCCTTTGTCGTAATGAGCAAGCCACGGTTTCTCGTTCATGATGTCTCCTCTTCACCTATGATGTTTCAGTATATACAATGCAGAATCAAAAGTCAACTAATTGGCGGATATTGCTCAGGGCTTTCTTAAAGTCATAAAAAGGGGTTGAAAAAAGGCCTTCATCGGATATGCTTTTGTGTAAACGCACAAACCACACCGAGGAAGGTCAAGATG
>JAYUGV010000270.1:0-3656 GCA_043767565.1 Anaerolineales bacterium | reverse complement strand
TTTTACACGAGTGCTAAGTGACAGCCAGAGAGAAGCAGCGAAATTCTTAGCCATGGATTTCACCGATTTCCACAGATTTATTCAAAAAAATCCGTGTGAATTCGTGAAATCTGTGGCAAAAATACTTTCGCAAGAGGTCTAATATTCCCTCTGAAAACAAAAAGCCCCGATTACTCAGGGCTTTAAGTGGGCGCTAAGGGACTCGAACCCCTGACCCCTTCTGTGTAAAAGAAGTGCTCTAACCAACTGAGCTAAGCGCCCAACGCCCGCTATTATACATCATGTTACACTTGGAGTGAGAAAGACAAGGAGTGTTTATGCGTATCGTTCGTTACGAAATGCCGGGCAGTAAAAAACCAAAATACGGCTGGCTCTTGGATGACAAGGTCGGCGAGATCAGCGGGAATATCTTCGGGCGCTACCAGCGGAAGGAAGCCCTCACGCCTCTTTCGGATGTGAGGCTGGTCGCTCCCTCCGAGCCGACCAAAATCGTATGCGTGGGACGCAACTACGTGGAGCACGCCAAAGAGCTGGGTAATGAAGTGCCCAAGGTGCCGCTCATTTTTCTCAAGCCGCCTTCCTCGATCATCTCAAACGGTGAGATCATTCTCCTGCCGCCGCAGTCAGCCCAGGTTGAGCATGAAGCGGAGTTGGTCGTCGTCATCGGCAAACGTGGACGGAATGTCACGACTGAGAATGCGAAGAAGGTCATTCTAGGTTACACCATCGGCAACGATGTGACTGCCCGCGACCTGCAGAAAGCGGATGCTCAATGGACGCGCGCCAAAGGCTTCGATACATTCTGTCCGTTCGGTCCGTGGGTCGATACAGATTTCGATCCTTCTGACGCGGTTGTGACCTGCCGCGTGAACGGGCAGATGCGGCAGATGGCATCCACGCGCGATATGGTTTTCAATGTAGGCGTATTGGTCGCCTTCATCTCATCTGTAATGACGTTGGAGCCAGGTGATTTAATTTTTACCGGCACACCTTCAGGTGTGGGCGAGTTGAAGGATGGCGATGAAGTATCCGTTGAAATTGAGGGGTTGGGGATCATCAAAAATAAAGTCAAGGCAGAAAATCGGTAATCCGGGAAACAGGTGACCCTATGCGTATCACAAAATATCTGCGTACAGACCAGGAACTCATGGTTCGTTTCTTGGATTTGTTGGGAGCGGCGTCATCCATGCTGAGCGGCAACAAACGTGCCCGCCCGGGATTCTTTATCTTTGCGCATACTTTTATACATGAATGTGTTGAAGCGAGTTTTTTCAAAAAAGAGGAATTCCTTTTCAAGGCATTGGAAGACAGCGGCTTTCCAACCGAAGAGGGTCCGCTTGTGGCAATGCGGGCAGAGCAGGCAAAGAGTCGTGAATCTGCTGAGCATATGCTCAATGCATCCAAGGGCTGGCAGGGCGGGGACGATGAGGCGCGTGGTGAAGTCGGCTGGGCGGCTAGTGAATACTCTTTGACCATGCGTCAGCACCTTGATCGACTCAACAATCGGATCTTTCCTCTACTCGAGCAGAACATGTCAGGTGAGGATGAGCATAAGATCTCAGAGGGCTTGAACAAGATCGCTTTTGAAGTTAGCATGAATGGCGATGAAGACAAATATACCAAGCTGATCCAGTCACTGGAGGAAGAACTCAGTGATTGGAAATAAGCAATCATTCAAATCATAAAAAAGCAGACTCGATGTCTGCCTTTGGCTCCTATGTAGACTGAGTGCAAAGCCACGATAACGGCAATGAACTGAGCTCGGTACAGGGCGGAAAACCCCCGCCCCTCTACTCAACCACCGAGGTGTTTATATTTTCATGCTCACAAAACCAAACATCAAAGACGAACTCATCATTTCCCGTTTGCAGGAAGAATACGGATTGCAAATCGCCGAATTGACCTTCCTCCCCATCGGCGCGGACTTGAGGACATTTGTTTATCGTGTCATCGTCGATGATGGAACGGCATATTTTCTGAAGTTGCGAAGAAAATTCAAGGATGTCATTGTTCGCGTTCCCTTGTTTCTCAAAGAGAATGGCATTCAAGAGATTATCGTTCCCCATGAAACAAAATCAAAACAGCGTTGGGCGGATTTCGGGGATTACAAGCTCATCCTATATCCATTCATCGAAGGCAAGAATGGCTTCGAAAGGGAACTGACCGATCAACACCGGCGAGTTCTCGGTTCAGCCTTCAGAGGGATTCATACGGCGCAAATCCCGCCCGAACTCAGCGAGAATATTCGAAGAGAAACGTTTTCTTCCGAATGGCGAGACGATATGAAATCCTATCAAGCGCAGGCGGAGGAAAAAAATTTTACCGAGCCAACCGCAGCAAAATTAGTTGAGTTTACGCAGTCCAAGCGGAACGAGATAACTCGTCTCATTGAGCGCGCGGAGAAACTCGCATCAGAACTTCAAGCCAAACCTTTGGAACTCGTCCTTTGTCACACCGACATTCACGGCGGCAACATCCTGATCAGCGACAAAAATGAACTCTACATCGTCGATTGGGACGATCCCATCCTTGCGCCGAAAGAACGTGACCTGATGTTCATCGGCGGTGGGATTGATAAACTCTGGAAAAGCAAACTGGAAGAAGCCATCTTCTACGAAGGCTATGACAAAACTGAGATCAACCTGTCCGCGCTGGCATATTATCGCTATGAACGAGTGATTGAGGATCTAGTCGTGATTTGTGAGCAATTATTATTGACTGACGAAGGCGGCGCAGACCGAGAACAAGGCTATAAATGGTTCACATCCAACTTCGAGCCTGGTGAAACTATTGAGATTGCTGATAACACTTACAAGATATTGTTGGGCTACAAGATAGCCTGAAGCACAGACCTACACCTCCACGTTATAGTTCAAGCTGATCTCATCACCTGTTTGCCCACGAAAGCCCCAATTATGTTTGGGCGTTTCAGCGATAGTCACCTCAAGGTCTTCAGGTCTTAATCCCAATACTTGATTAGTCCGCTCGAACAACAAACAGATAAGCTGTTTCTTTGTCTCTACAGAACGACCTTCAAACATACTGATCTCAATAATCGTGTAGCGGCGTACGTCCAACTGGATAATAAAAATCATCCGCTTCCAAAGGGAAAAATCTGTGCGCCCGCTTATCTTTCGAGAATGCAAGCGCATCCACAATACAGGAGTGGATCACATCTGAAAGCTGAGCCTTGATCGGGTTCAACTGTTCTTTGATACCGTAGATTTTTACCTGAGCCATAAAATCACCTTAAGCAGGGTTTGCAAAACTTAATTCATAATGCTCAACCGTCGGGAACGGATCATAAAAATGATGCAGAAGTTTTCGCCACTCCTGATATCCTTCCGAACCGCGAAACCCGACAGTGTGATTTTCCATGCTTTTCCCAATTGGCCAGCAAAATATAACGGTTCTGCTTTTCAACGCAGCGCCGTAATTGATGCGAAACATATCCGGGCATACTGGAAATAATGCCGGAGGCTTCTGCGAACGCGGATTCAAAATCCTTTTCTTGATTCGGGATCACATCCAAAATAGCAACTTCGAGAATCATTTTTCCATTCAGCCTAAGGTAACTTATTTCCGGCAGCCAAATAGATCTGGTACCATTCCTCACGAGTAAGGGTAATACCAGATGCCTGGCAGGAATCCTTCAC
>JAYUGV010000269.1:0-9066 GCA_043767565.1 Anaerolineales bacterium | reverse complement strand
CCTTGCGCGTGAGCATCACCGCAAAGATGAATAAGATAGCGATTGCGCCGATGTACACGACTACCTGCACCACTGCCAGAAAACTTGCGCTGAGCAAGGCAAAGGTCACCGCTACACTGAACAACGTCGCGATCAACCACAACGCGGCATGGACAAGATTACGCGTCGTCACCACCATCAAAGCTGAGCCTAATGTGGCAAGCGCTACTACGAGAAAAACAATTTTTTCACCAGTCATTTTATATCCTCCGCAGTAACGACTTAAGTCGTTACTACACCCTCCGCTTTTTCACGTTCTCTGCGGCTGTATGACCGCGCCACTTCCAGCGCCACCCACGCAAGCACAACATTCGACAGGAACATGCCTGAGACGTAGAGCCAGCTTGGGGTCCCGCGCAGAAGTGCATTCATGAACGCCGTCAACATCAATAGCGCAAAAGCCAGCGGCGTCAGGAACTTCCAATTGAAGGCCAGCATATGATCGATGCGGATACGTAAAAGTGTGTACTTGACCCACATGATGATCCAGTAACCCAGCATGGCTTTGAAAACGAGCACCGCGATCGCCAACAATGGATTCACCTGCTCAAGCCCAAAGAAACGATAGCCGCCGAAAAACAGGATCGACCAAAAACCGCCGAACGTGAAGGCATGCAAAAGTTCACCGGCATAGAACATGCCGAACTTCATGCCTGAATATTCAATGTTATAGCCGGAGACCAATTCCGATTCGCCTTCCGCCATATCGAAGGGTGCACGTCCCAGTTCAGCGATGGCAGCGATCAGAAAGATCAGCGCCGCGAGCGGAGAAAGAAAAACAAACCAAATGTCTTGCGCCTGTGTGATCGCGCCCATGCCCATTGAACCGGCAAAAATGGTCGGGATCAACAACATCGTCAACATCGGCACTTCAAACGAAATCATCACCGCCACCTGACGGAACGCACCGATCAACGCGAACTTGTTGTTCGATGACCAGCCCGCCATAATGATCGAAAGCGCACCGATCGCCCCGGATGCGATGATATACAACACGCCGATGTTCAGGTCCACACCCAGCATCTTGGGCGCGATCGGCACCACCGCCCACAAGATCAACACAGACATCATCGAAAGCAGCGGCGCGAGGTTGTACACAACCTTGTCCGCGCCGCCGGGGGTGATATCTTCTTTGATCAGAAGTTTGATGATGTCAGCAAATGGCTGGATCAAGCCGAACGGACCAACACGGTTCGGACCGATGCGGTCTTGAAAACGTGATACTACCTTGCGCTCGACCCACACCAGGAAAATATCGAGCACCATCAACACGCTGATCAAAAGCAGGATACCGAGGAAGCCGATCAAGATCTGTGCGGCGACATCAGGCATGCCCCAGCCCGTGAAGATACCTAACAACCAGTCTGCGGCTACTTTAAGAGGGTCGTTCCAAAAATTCATACTTCGCTCCTGTCCATCAGCCACCCTCTCCCGAAGGGAGAGGAGACTCCCTTCCCCTTTCGGGGGAAGGGTTGGGGATGAGGGTGATTTACACAAAGAGAAGGCTGAATGGAATTATTCCAATCAGCCTTCTCGATCCTTTTATCTAACTTACGCCCACTCCAACATCCCCTTGCGCCAGGTATAAACCAAGCCAACCATCAGGATGAGGATAAAGACAATGCCTTCCAAGACAGCGAACATCCCGAGCGAGCTGAGTTTTACAGCCCACGGGAACAGGAATACTGTTTCCACATCAAAAACCAGGAACACCAGCGCGAAGATGTAATACTGGGCTTTGAACTGCACCCACGAATCGCCGACTGTCTCAACGCCGCACTCGTACGTTGTCATCTTAATGGGATTGGGTTTCTTGGGTCCTAAGATCCACGCTACACCAATTGCACCCACCGGAATGATCAACCCAACCAAAATGAATAAAGCAATATAGATCCACGGGCTCATAGATTACTCCATGCGAAATATGTCTTATGTATGCCACAACATGTGGTAGAAACGGCAAAATTGTACCATAAAGGACAATCACCCCGTATTGAACGCATGTCCATGTTTTGGGTGATTTTCGTCATATATTATTTCGTAGCAACGACTTTAGTCGTTCTTCCTCTTATACTTTCTTCCTCTTCCTAAAAAGAAACTTGACTATATTCTCAAAAAACGGAAAGCCGACGACTGCCCCCACCACCGACCCCACCCCGCCGACAGTTCTCACCACCTTCGCCGGGATTCCCATAAGATTCACCGCCTCGATCTCGACCATTTGAGCTGATACTGCTTTTCGGCTTTCTTCCCCGCTGACTTTATCCACGAACCGCAAAAACAACCAGATCGTCCCGCGATACGTTCCCGCTTCAGCAGGTCGAATACTCCAAAAGAATCGAACAGATTGCCCCGGTGATAACGTTTGGCTTGTCGTATCCGATGGCGAGATCTGCATCCCTGCCATGTCAAATTGCGCTTCGGCAACGACATGATGTGTGTCGTAAAGATTCGGTATCTCGATCACTTCTCCCGTGACGATATTTCCATCCACAACAGCAGTTGGTGTGATGTTGCCCGAATCATCCATCTCCAAGGTCAAGCGGACTATATCCGAATCACCAGCACGCATCTTGGGAGGAAACTCAAGAGCCAGAAATCGTTTCTCAGGTATGGATGGCAGCGCAGTCACCTGACCATTTGGTAATGATGTTGACGCAGCCAAGGCTTGCGTTGGTGAAACGGCTGATTGATCCGGCGGCGCACTAGCATTGCCACTGCACGCCAGGATCGCAAGCACCAGTATAAACAGAAAAAAACTGAGGGGCGAAAATGTTTTTCGAATCATAGCGCAGACCCCAGGTAGAAAGCGACGCGCTGCACTTCATCCAAAAGAAAAGAAGTGGGCGTCGGCAGTTGCATTTCGGATGGCGAAATATTTTGAATACGGGTCTCACGGCGCGCAGGAGCAAGTCCCCAGATCAATAGTGCAACGGAAATCATTAAAATTGAAACACCTAAAACGATTCGAAATTTACGAGTCATAGCTATACCCAAAAAAGATTAGCGTAGATTAGCAAGGATTAGCGGAAAATTTATGCGTTCATGCTGCAGTTCAACTGCATCATGAACTTGCATCATTCAATCGGCAGCAACTCGCCCGCCACTAAACCCGGAAAAGCCGCGCGCAATTTTTCATCCACTTCAGGAGAAATCAACGGCGCAGTATTGGTTGTCATGATATCCTTTACTTTCTTCATGGCATGCGCTTGTGTATCCATGGAGCCTTTTCTTTCCCAGGCAACACGGGCATCACGATCGGCGATCTTGGTCATCACTGCTTCGGTCTTCATACGGCTAATGGTGTGCTTGGCGACAATGTACGAGCCGCCGGGTCCAATCTGCTTGATTAGATCCACAGCCAGGTCTTCGTCGCTGAACGAGATGCCGCGCTTGACACGCTTCATCATTTGCGCTACTTCATCGTCAATAACCGCTTTGGCAAAATCAAAGGTTTTCAACGCATCGATCAGACCGCCGATGTTGAACATATCCATGCCGCTGACGATGCCGCCCATGCCAGACATGCCGGTTTCATATCCGGCTTGCGCATCATTCACCTTGGCATTGGTCAAACCGATGTAACCACCGCAAGGCACATTATAAAAACGGGCAATTTGCGCGAATGCCATATGCAGCATGCCGCACTCGATCGCTCCGGATGTATACGCGCCCGAACGCATATCAGCGACAGTGGCAAGCGTGGCATAAATTGTGGGCGTGCCTTCTTTAACCATTTGCGTCAACACCACGGTCGCAAGATATTCTGCGTTGCCCTGCACCAACGTCCCCGCCATCGACATCGGCGAAGTGAGACCCGCATTAGGCACAATAGTCGGGTACACCGGCAAACCCTCAGCCGCAAAGTACATCACATTTTCTGTAGATAGGTTATCCATGGAAAGTGGCGATACCGTCGGACAGTAATGATGCGTAAGGAAGGGATGTTCCCTATAGGCTTCTTTTCCACCCGCAACAATATACGCCATCTCGAGCATGGCGAGAGTATCTTTATGGTCGGTTGTCGTAGCTCGGATCGGTTTGAGACAATACTTGAGTGCCGGATACAACCGCGAGACTGTGAACTGATCCTTCGGCGCATCATCTGCCAGCGTGGATATGGAGAACATATCATAGCCGGGCAGTTCGTTGATGAGATGAGCAATGCGCGCAATATCATCGGACTCAGCGCGTCTTTCTTTACCGGTAACTGGATCGATAATATCGGGAGCCGAACTCGCCGTTACAATGACGGGACTGTCATCCGGAATTGTTTTATCAAATTTGGGGTCGCGCGCATGGAAGGTGAATTTGGGCGGTGCCAGCTTGCGGTATTTCTCCACCACCTCCCGCGGAAGTTTGACCCGTTCTCCATCCACAGAACAGCCGTGTTTGGCAAATACTTCCCGCGCGGGCTCATAGCGTACTTTCAAGCCCGTTTCTTCAAGAATTTCGAGCGACGCTTCATGAATCCGTTCGACTTGCGCTTGCGTAAGAAGTTCTGCATATGACATGGCTCACATCCTTTTAAAGTATTTTCTCAAGTTGTTGATTTCGCTCGAAGGCGGTCTGTGACCGCCGTGTTCTGCAAGTTACCTCGCAGGGTCACAGACCCTGCGAGAGCATAAAAGTTTGGTCTTGTTATTAATTTTATCGATACCGTATTTTCAGGTTGAGGACGGTCAATGGTCATTCGTCCGCAGCCGCATCTAAATGATCTTCCTCTTCGTCTTAACCTGCGGGGTCTCATCTCTACGGGTCGTCCTTTTTGCAGGCAGTCGCAACTCGCGCATGATCGTTCGCTGGGCACGCTTGCCCTGCACAGCCACCTGGTGCGGAATATCCAAAATTCTATCAATGATCTCAAAGCGGTTATCCTTGAACGCCCAATGTTCCACACGCAGTTTATTTGCCGACTCTTGTATCTCAGCTACTGGGAACATTTGCAATCCAGCGCGGGTCACTTTGAGTGTCGCTGCGGCTGTGGCAAACCGCGCGGACTGTTCCAATGCCCAGCCTTTCAAATACCCATAAATAAAACCTGCCGAGAATGTCGCGCCCGCGCCGCAGGCATCTACCGCTCTTACTTTTGGCGCATACACCCGCACGATCTCGTCCCCTTGCGCTACGAGGCAACCGCCTTTGGCAAATGTGATGATCGCAGTCTTTATTCCGGATCTCAATAATTTCTTCGCGGTGCCAACCAAAGCGCGTTTTCCGCCGAGCTGCGCGGCATCGGTCACAGCCTGACAGATCGTGGCACGCTTCGCATATTGTTTCAATACATCGGGGTCTTTATGTCCGTGTTCCAAATTTACAAACACCGGGACGTTCAGCCGTCCCGCTTCATCCATCGCGCGCATGACGGGGTCGCCGTCATACCAATCCACGTACATGAGTTTGGAACCGCGCAGCATGGACAGGTCTGCTGTATATAACGTACTCAATATTTGCGGCGTGCGCTGCCAGAAGTAAGTACGCGCACCTTTTCGATCTGAAACATTCACTTCAATTGGCGTCTTGTATTCCTTGGTAAACCGAACTCTCCCTTGTACGCCCCAGTCTTTCATTTGCTTTGCGAGCGCATGCCCGCGCGGGTCATCACCGACCGCCGTGCCGATCATCCCAGACGCTACACCCCACTGACGCAGCAAACAAGCCACGATCGCGGCATCGTCAAAAATAAACTCGTTGACTTCGGTCACGATCGCGCCAGTATTATGCTTTGGAAGATCCTCAAGCACCATGATCTGAACCGGTGTGAGCATTCCAAAGCCGACATATTCAGGAGGAGTTTTTGACATTTGAATATTATATACCTCGCTGGTTGAGTAGCCGCGAATGCTTTTAGAGCGGCATATCGAAACCAGCACGCAGTAAAGCAACTCTTGTTACAAGAATATGTACACGTACATGTTGGTTTCGATACGTCCCGCGAATTGCACGCGGGACTACTCAACCAACGGATTATTTCTACGCCCGCAGTTTCTCGCCTTTGGGATCATACAACACGGTCGCAGTCACTTCAGCCATATATTTGCCTTCGAGCAATTCCACTTCCACGCGCGTGCCAGCCCTGGATAATTCAATCGGCAGGTACGCATACAAAATATTTTTCTTCACGGTGTATCCATAGCCGCCACTGCGCACGCGCGTAAGGACCTTACCTTCACGGTAGATCGCCTCACCACCATAAATTTGCGTGAACGTTTCACCATCCAAAACAAGCGTGCATAACTTGACTGCGAAACCGTTCTTCTTTTTCTCGAACAGTGCATCTTTACCGATGAAATCACCTTTATCAAAATGAACACAGAAACCCAAACCGGCTTCGTACGGAGTTTCCAACGGCGTCACATCGGTTGTGTAGTAGCGATAACCTTTTTCAAGACGCAGCGAATCCAACACTTTATATCCGCCCACTTCCATGCCGAAGCCCTTGCCCGCCGCGAACAGAACATCCCAAACCATCTGGGCGCGATTGTTCGGGGTGTACAACTCCCAGCCCATCTCGCCGACATAACTGACTCGCTGCGCCCACACGCGGATTCCATTGATGGTGATGAACTTCGCTGTCAGATACGGGAACGCTTCATTCGTGACTGAATCCTGCGTCGCCTTCGAAAGAACCGGTCGTGCCTTCGGTCCCCACAATGCCAGACAAGTCCACTCCTCCGTGATGTCACGAATCGTCACGTCATCTTCCTGTGGGCTCTTCATCTGCAACCACGCCAGATCGTTGGCAATAAAGCCGGAACCAGTGACAACCCAAAATTTATCCTGCGCGATGCGCGTGACCGTGATATCCGCTTCGACACCGCCGCGCGTATTCAGGAACTGCGTATACATCGCACTGCCAACGGGTTTGTCCATGTTGCTATCGGTCACACGCTGTAACAGCTTCAAAGCATCTCGGCCCGTGACTTCGATCTTGCCGAACGACGTTAGATCAAAAAGCGTGACACGTTCACGGGTGGCGCGATGCTCCTCTTCAACGCGGTCAAAATACGGCGGCTTGTTCCAGCCCCATTCTTTTTGATCGGCACCTGCACGCCGCCAGGGTTTGTTCGGGTCAAAATAAAGGACGCGTTCCCAGCCAAACTTTTCACCGAACACCGCGCCTAGTTCCTGCAACCGATAATGGACCGGACTCACACGATGCGGGCGCGCCCATTCATTTTCATCGTTCGGGAAACGCATGGCGTAATAATATTTTACACTCTCGCGCGTGCGTTCCGCCGCGTATTCAGGGTTCTCAAAATAATTTCCAAAACGCGTAGCGCGATAGGCATACACGTCCATCGGCGCTTCGCCATTCACGATCCAATCCGCCATGAGCCGCCCCATACCGCCCGCACCGCCATACCCATTCAGCGACATACCCGCCGCCATCCACAATCCGCGCGCACCAGCGACAGGTCCGAGCATGGGCTGGCAATCGGGCGTATACGCACCGGGGTGACAGGTGATATCAATGATGCCCGCATCCTTCAAAAATGGGATGCGGCGAATCGCGCCTTCAAGCAGCATTTCGAAACGATCATAAGAAGCAGGCAGAGTCGCATTGCTGTGCTCCCAAGGCACACCGTCGATCCAACGCGCCAACGGATTCGGTTCATAGCCGCCAATGACGAGTCCGCCTTGCTCTTCACGCATATACACTAAATTATCCGGGTCGCGCAAACATGGCGTTTGTTTCGAAAATTCATGTCCAGTCACGGCTTTGATGGCGATGTGTTGATGGTCAACAGGTGTTGTCGGTAAATACACGCCCACCATCGCGGCGATGCGCGGCGCCCACATGCCAGCCGCATTCACAACCAGATTGGTTTTGATCGAACCTTTATCCGTGATTACTTTTTGAATCTCACCCTTCGGCGAAAGCTCCAGCCCGGTGACGCGCGTATGCGTATTCACATCCACGCCCATTTCTTTGATAAGCCTTGCCATTGCTGTTGTCGTTCCGTATGGGTCGAGATGACCATCGCGCGGGAGATAGATCGCACCGTAGAGATCTTTGTCGCTGATCTGCGGCATGACTTTGACCGCTTCAGACGGTGAGATGACTTCCACATCCATGCCGATGGCTTTCGCACGGCTCACGCTTCTTTCCAACTCTTTGAGTTGGTCCCTGCTCGAGGCGACTCGCAAACTGCCGACGTGGTTGAACAAACCGAGTTCGCTATATAACTCGATGGAATATTTCCGAAACTGCATCATGGTCTTGGATGTGGCGAACTGCGTCACTACACCTGCTGCATGCGAAGACTCGCCACTGGCGATCTCGCCCTTTTCCAAAAGGACAATATCCCGCCAGCCGAGTTTGAATAAGTGATACGCGATATTCACCCCATAAATTCCCCCACCGATGACGACGACGTGTGCCTGATCTTTCATGAGTTCACCTTATCAAAGAAATTCGATGGTCGAGTAGCTCTGAGCGTTCGTTGCGAAGAGCGTATCGAGACCACCCATATCATGAAAATTATTTCTTGCAAGTTGTGGTCTCGATATATCCCGCGATGCTTCGTCTTCGCTATCGCTCCGCTCAGCACGCGGGACTACTCGACCACCGGACTAACCCTGAACATCCCTCAGCCACCCCTCAAACTCCACCGCATCCATCTTGTTCACCGCCCTGCCCCAGCGCTCGATTGCCATGCCCCAGAAGTCGAAATCTATCGTCGAGATCTTCGCCTGGATCGCTGCCCACAAGCCCCAGCCTACATCGGACATGATCATGTTCAACTTCATGCGCGCAATCATGTTGGGTTTGGCTTCGCCGAAATATGCGGCACAGACCTCTGCAATTTGAGAATTAGAGAATTGCATCTCCTGGCAGGTATTGCCAAGTTCAAAGGTCGGGTCGTTGTTGCCGCCGTATTCGTAGTCAATGAGCCAGAGTTGCTCCCCATCGTCAATATAATTTTCGGCGAGTAAATCGTTGTTGCAGGGGACAGTATCCAACGGATTCACAGACATAGCTTGTTCGATACGCTCGATGATGGGAATTCTGTCCAAGTAACC